>JAJZAM010000126.1 GCA_021799445.1 Actinomycetes bacterium | reverse complement strand
GAGGCGGCGGCGAGCGTGGCCGCTGGGGCGGCGGCGAGCGCAGAGCGCTTCGACCTTGTCTTCATCGACGCCGACAAGCCGAGCACCTCCGCCTACTTCGGGCACGCCCTGGGCCTGACCAGACCCGGAGGCCTGATAATCGTCGACAACTCCGTTCGCCACGGCCGGCTGGTGGACGACTCCAGCTCCGACGCGAACGTGGTCGGTATGCGCGACTTCCACGACCTCGTCGCTGGCACCCCCGGCGTTTCCGCCACGACGATCCAGACGGTCGGCTCCAAAGGCTACGACGGCTTCACGATCGTCCACGTCGGTAGCTAAAGGCAGGCGCGCACCGCTTCTACCAGAGCCGCCGGCCGGGGATCCCCGGCGAGGTTCTGCTGCATCTGGTTCATCACGTAGGCGAACCCTACGCCGACTTCGCGGTCGGCGAACGCCAGGGAACCTCCAGCGCCGGAGTGCCCGAAGCTGGAGCTCCCAAGAAGCGGCGACGCCGCTGTGGGCAGCATGAAACCCGATCCGAATCGGGTGTCGACGATGAGCACGTCGTCGGGCCCTTCGGAGCGCACGGCGGTCGCTTGGGCAACCGTGGAGTCGCTGAGGAGCCGGCACCCGTCGACCTCGCCGACGGTAGCCGCGTACATCTTGGCGAGGGAACGGGCCGTGGCTATCCCGTTGGCTGCGGGCAGCTCGCTGGCGTGCACAGCCCTCGAGTTGAACGACAAGGGCGGCGTCGTCGGGTTCAGTGCTCTCATCGTCAGCGACGACGGCGACGTCATGGCCCGGAGGCGCTCGGCTTGAGCCGGCGGTATCGAAGCCAGATACGACGGGTCCGGGGCGACCACGGGTGCTGGGATCAGCTTCGACACCCTGGCTTCTTCGGCTTCGGGTAGGCCGACCCACAGGTCCAGGCCGAGAGGGCCTGACACCTCCTCGGCGAGGAAACGGCCGGGACTTCGACCGCTCACACGACGGATCACCTCGCCTACCAGCCATCCGAAGGTAACAGCGTGGTATCCGTGGCGGCTTCCCGGCTCCCAGGCGGGACTCTGCGCGCCGAGAGCTTCGACCGGAGGATCCCACGCCAAGGCTTCCTCGGGTGTCATCGCCGTGTCGAGAGCAGGCAGGCCGGCCCGGTGCGCCAGCAGGTGGCGGACCGTGACGTTGTGCTTGCCCGCCGCCGCGAACTGCGGCCAGTACTCCGCCACTGGGGCGTCGAGGTCAAGCTCGCCCCTCTCGGCCAGGATGTGAGCGCACATAGCCGTCGCCCCTTTGGTCGTCGAGAACACGAGGGTGAGCGTGTCAGCCTGCCAGGGGATCTGCCGTCCGCGGTCAGCCAGCCCACCCCAGATGTCCACGACTTTGACGCCGTCCACGTAGAGGCAGAACGCCGCTCCGACCTCGCCCCGCGAAGCGAAGTTCTCCCGGAAAGCGTCTGATACCGCTTCGTAGCCTCCGGCCACGTCGCCGTTGACTGTCGTTTCTTTGTGGTCGCTCACGACCCCATCATGGCAGAGCTCAGGTGGTGACGATCTGCTCCAAAGTCCACTCGGGGTGGTCTGAGGCGACCCTCTCAAGCCAGTAAGGGCTTTGGAACACCGCCAGCAGGGTCCCGTCCCCTCTAGCTAGGACGTCCACTCCGCCAAGACCCCGCAGGTGCTCGGCCGTAGCCTCGTCGGTGCGGCGAACGGTGCGCTCGTGGGGACCTGACAGGCGTATCTCAGCCCCGAACTCGTTCGCCATTCTGTGGGCCAGCACCTCGAACTGCATCGCTCCCACCGCTGCTAGCACCGGCGTCGGGTCGTCCCCCCGGTGGAGTATCGCGATGACACCTTCGGCTTCGAGCTGGGCTAGTCCCCGCTTGAACTGCTTCGAACGGGACAGGTCGGCGGGGTGCGCCGTGGCTATCAACTCGGGGGCGAACGTCGGTATCGGCGGGAAAGAGACGGGCTTGTCCCCCGCGTAGAGGCTGTCGCCGACCCTCAAACCCGAAGCGTTGACCAGGCCGACCACGTCCCCGGGCCATGCGTCGTCGATGGTCTCACGCTCCGAGCCGAACACCGACGCCGCGTACTTCGTGGCGAACGGCTTGCCGGTCGCGCCGTGCGTGAGGACCATGCCCCTCTCGAAGTGACCGCTGCAAACCCTAACGAACGCTACGTGGTCGCGGTGAGCCGGGTTCATGTTTGCCTGGATCTTAAAAACGAACCCGGAGAAGTCCTCGTCCAGCCCCCTCGGAACCCCGTCCACGTCTAGGACCGGTTTGGGGCTCGGCGCCATGTCGACCACGGCGTCTAGGAGGTGGCGGACACCGAAGTTGGTGAGGGCCGACCCGACGAACAGCGGGCTGGTCATGCCCATCTCGAAAGTGTCGGGCGTGCTTACCGATCCGACCTCGTCGAGCAGCGCGCACTCCTCAAGAGCGCGCTCCCAGTCCGCTCCGAAGCGCCGGGCCGCCTCGTCGGGCGCAAGGCTGTACTCTTCGGCTGCTGTCGACCCTCCCCGCCCTGTTCGGTTGAAACCTACGAAGCTGGCGTCCCTGCGGTCTATTACGCCGTGGAAGACGCCCGGCTCTCCCACCGGCCAAGTGACCGGCGTGGGTATGAGACCGATCTGGTCTTCTATCTCGTCGAGAAGCTCCAGCGGGTTGCGGCCGGGCCGGTCGCACTTGTTGATGAAGGTGATGACAGGCAGGAGGCGGGCGTGGCAGACTTCGAACAGTTTCAGCGTTTGAGGCTCGATGCCTTTCGCTGCGTCGAGGACCATGATCGCCGCGTCCGCCGCGGTGAGAACCCGGTAGGTGTCCTCGGAGAAGTCCCTGTGGCCGGGCGTGTCGAGCAGGTTGATCGTCGCCCCCCGGTAGCCGAACTGCAGCACGGTGGAGCTGATAGAGATGCCCCGCTCCTGTTCTAGGGCCATCCAGTCGGAAGTGGCGCGCCGGCGTCCGGCGCGGGCTTTTACGGCGCCGGCCTCTTGGACCGCCCCCGAGTAGAGCAGGAACTTCTCCGTCAGGGTGGTCTTGCCTGCGTCGGGGTGGCTGATGATAGCGAACGTCCGTCTGCTGGCGGCTTCCCCGGTCGCCTGGCCAGCACGGCCGGGGCCGGCGGAGCTCGCGTGGTCACTGAGGTTATCGGCGGAGGTTGGGGAGGCGACTGGCATGGCAGAACAAGAGTCTCGGGCGGCGACGATGACGGGGCCTCAGGAAGGGTATCTGACCCCGGTCAGCTTCTCCGACGCTTCCCACAGCGCTTCGGCTGAGCTCGTGTCGCGGGCTCGACGCGACGGGATCTCAAGCACCGGGCGCCCGGCGAGCATCCACTTAGGCCCGTAATACTGGCCACCTGAAGCGGCGGGGTCGGTGGCCGCCCGTAGCAGCGGCAGTGCGCCCATGGCGGTGGACTGGCCCAGGCCCGGAACCCCGCTCACTGAGCGGAGGACTGCGTTGGATATCCCGCTACCTTCGACGCCGAGATCGGTGCGGGTGACGCCGGGGTGCGCCGCTAACACTTGGGTTGGGACGCCCGCTTCGGCGAAACGGCGGTCCGCCTCGAAGGTGAAAAGGAGGTTCGCGAGTTTGCTCTGGGAGTACGCACCCCAACGGCTGTAGCGGCGGTTGCGCCACATGAGATCGTCGAGTCGCAGCAGGCCGTTGCGGTGCGCCATGCTCGACACGTTGACCACTCTCGAACCCGGCGTCGACGCCAGCAGCCCGACCAGTCGCCCGGTCAACGCGAAGTGCCCCAGGTGGTTGACGCCTATCTGCGTCTCGAAGCCGTCCTCGGTGAGCGCGAAATCTACTGCCATCAGACCGGCGTTGTTGACCAGGATGTGCAGGCGGTCCGTGCGCTGTCTGATCTCCCCAGCCGCCCGCTCGACCGACGCCAGTGACGCCAGGTCCAACGCGACGACCTCGGCTAGTGCTCCTATACGCTCGGCGGCCGCCTCGGCCTTGTCGGTGTTACGGCAAGCGAGGAGCACCCTCGCTCCCCTAGCAGCGAGGCGCCGTGCGACTTGTAACCCCAACCCGGAGTTGGCTCCGGTCACCACGGCTACCTTCCCGTCGAGATCGGGAATGTCGTCGGGACCCCACGAGACCATGCCGGCGAGGCTACCGCAGCTGCGGGCGCTGGCCCGCCCCCCTCGGGTCAGGCACATTAAGCTCGCAGTTCGTGAACATGAGCGTAAGCGGCGAGGTCGGGGCAGGGCCCACGCGAGTTGCCGTAATAGGCACTGGGTATGTAGGTCTCACCACCGCCGTGTGCCTCGCGCACCTCGGCAACAGCGTGGTGGGCGTCGACGTCGACGAGGCGAAAGTGGCGCGCATGTCCGCCGGGGAGCCTCCGATCCTTGAGGAGGGTCTCGGCGAGTTGCTTCGCGAGGGTCTCGGCTCCGGCCGGCTCGCCTTCTCCTGCGACACCGCAGCAGCGGTGCGCGGCGCGAATTTCGTGTTCCTGTGCGTGCCGACACCCCAAGGGGCTGACGGCGCAGCGGACCTACGTTTCGTGGAGCAGGCGTCAGCCCAGATCGCCCCCCACCTGGCGCCCGGGGCGGTGGTGGTGACCAAGTCGACGGTTCCGGTCGGCTCCGCCGGCAAAGTCGTGGCCGCTTTGGGCCGCGACGACGTAGCGGTCGTCTCCAACCCGGAGTTCCTCCGCGAGGGGAAAGCCGTCGAGGACTGGCTGCACCCCGACCGGGTGGTTATAGGAGCCGAGCAGGAGTGGGCAGCGAACGCTCTGTCGGCTTTGTACGAACCTCTAGGCGCCCCGATCGTGGTGACCGACCCGGCGAGCTCGGAGACGATCAAGTACGCGTGCAACGCCTTCCTCGCCGCCAAGGTGAGTTTCGTCAATTCGATCGCCAACCTGTGCTCGGCGGTCGGGGCGAACGCCACCGACGTCATTGCGGGGATGAGCTACGACCGTCGCATCGGAGCGGACCATCTCGCTCCCGGCCCGGGCTGGGGCGGTAGCTGCTTCCCCAAGGACACCCAGGCGTTGCTGCGCATAGCCGAGGACCACGGGTACCGCTTCGAGCTGCTCGAAGCTTCCATCCGCGCCAACGACGCCCAGTTCGACACCGTCGTCGGCATGGTCGCCTCAGCGGCTGGCGGCGAAGTGTCAGGGGTTAGGGTCGCAGCGCTGGGCTTGACGTTCAAGGCTGCCACCGACGACCTGCGTGACTCGCCGGCTATATCGGTGCTTTCCCGGCTCGCCGCTCGTGGCGCCAGGCTGCGGGCGTACGACCCGAGCGGGCCGTCAGCGAGCGATCCCCGCCTGGACGGGCTCGGCTTGGAGGTCTGCGACGACGTCTACGAGGCGGCCCGGGACGCCCACGTCGTCGTGGTGCTCACCGAGTGGCCCGAGTTCGCCGCCGTCGACCTCGCACGCCTGGCCGGGGTCATGGCAGGGCGGGGCCTAGTCGACGCCCGAAACATGATCGACCCCGGCGCGGCTAAGTCAGCCGGTTTCGCCTACGTGGGGATGGGAAGATCCTGATGCGGTTCTTGGTCGCAGGCGGCGCCGGTCTCATCGGCTCCACGATGTGCGCAAACCTGATAGGACGGGGTGACGAGGTTGTCTGCGTCGACAACCTGGTGACGGGCTCGCGTGCCAACGTGGAGGAACTGTCCGGGGAGGAAAGGTTCACCTTCGTCGAAGCTGACATAACCGCCGGTCTTCCCGTGGAGGGCCCTTTCGACGTTGTCGTCAACTTGGCGTGCCCCGCCTCGCCGGTCGATTTCGGACCGCTCAGCTTGGAGATCCTCTCCGTCGGGTCCACAGGGCTCCGCAACCTGCTAGAAGCGGCGAGAGGGTGGAACGCGACCTTGCTTCAGGCTTCCACCAGCGAAGTGTACGGCGAGCCGCTCGTGCATCCCCAGCCGGAAAGCTACTGGGGCAACGTTAACCCTGTCGGACCCCGCTCGGTCTACGACGAGGCGAAACGCTTCGGCGAAGCGCTAGCCATGGCCTACCACCGTCGCTACGGGGTCGCCGTGCGCATAGCGAGGATCTTCAACACTTACGGCCCTCGGATGCGTCCCGACGACGGCCGGGTGATATCGAACCTGGTCACCCAGGCGTTGTCGGGCAGGCCGCTCACCGTGTACGGCGACGGCTCGCAGACCCGCAGCTTCTGCTACGTGCAAGACGAGGTCGCCGGGCTGCTGGCGTTGGCGGCGTCCGACCTTGTCGGCCCGGTCAACGTCGGCAACGACACCGAGTTCACGGTCCTCTCGGTCGCCAGGCTGGTGCTCGAGTTGACCGGGTCGGACTCGCCTATCGTCTTCGCTCCCCGCCCCGGCGACGACCCGACGCAGCGTCGACCGGACCTGACGCTAGCGAGGAGCCGGCTCGGGTGGAGCCCGTCCACTCCCCTAGCCGATGGTCTCGCCGAGACCATCGCCTGGTTCGAAAAGCACCCCGCCGCTGAAACACCCGGCGACCTGGGCGGCTGAGCGGCCCCCGGGCGGCTACCTGGCGAGCTTCTCCCAAATCGGGGAGTAGGTGACTATGCAGCGCAGAGCCTGGAAGCCGTCGCGCCAGCCGATCTTCTTCCCCTCGGCGTAGGTGCGCCCCGAGTAGCTGATACCCACCTCGTAGATACGCGCCCCCGTCCGGGCGACCTTGGCGGTGATCTCCGGTTCGATGCCGAAACGGTCCTCGCGCAGGTCGAGGGTTTGGAGCACCTCCCGGCGGAAGACCTTGTAGCAGGTTTCCATGTCGGTGAGGTTCAAGTTGGTGAAAGAGTTCGACAGTGTCGTGAGAACCTTGT
>JAJZAM010000125.1 GCA_021799445.1 Actinomycetes bacterium | reverse complement strand
GTGCGGGTCACGGGGAAAAAGCGCGACGACCTCCAAGCGGTGATCGCCGGGCTCAAAGAGCAGGAGTTTCCGGTACCGCTACAGTTCGAGAACTTCCGGGACTAGACCTTCCGGGTTCTATTTGCTCCAGCTGCGAGACCGTAGACGTGCGATTCGCTCCTCGGTCGGCGGATGGTCGGAGAACAGCCGCTTCATCGAGACGTTCATCCCAGCGAGCGGGTTGACTATGTACATTCCTGCCATCTCCCGGCGAACGTAGGGCATCGGGATCTGACGGCTCGCGGCGTCGAGCTTGGCGAGGGCACGCGCCAGGGGTTCTCCGTCGCCGATCAGTTTCGCCCCGGAGCGGTCCGCTTCGAACTCCCTGCTCCTAGACAGGGCCAGTTGAAGGAGGGTCGCTGCGAGAGGTGCGAGTATGATCATCGCCAGCAGCTCCAAGATGTTCTCTCCTTCGTCCCGGCGACTCCCGAAACCGCCGAAGAACAGTCCTCCCCATGCGGCCATGCGTGCCAGGAGAGTGACCGCCATGGCTATCGTCGCCGCCACGGAGGAGATGAGTATGTCACGGTTACCGACGTGGGACAGTTCGTGGGCGAGCACCCCCCTCATCTCGTCCCAGGTGCAGATCTCGAGGATACCGGCGGTGACTGCAACCGCCGCGTGCTCAGGGTTACGTCCCGTGGCGAACGCGTTCGGCTGGCGGTCCGGGGTCACGTACAGGCGCGGCATAGGCATGTTCGCCCTGGCGCACAGGTCCCTCACGACGGCGTAGTACTGCGGCATCTCGGCTTCGGACACGGGAACCGCGCGGGACGCCCTTATGGCTATGGAGTCGGAGAACCAGTACGACCCGCCGGTGAAAGCGAGTCCGATTACCAGGCCGATGACGATTCCAGCTGAGCCGAAGAAGCTGCCGACCCCGACGCACAGCGCGGCGAGGAGAGTCAGTATGACCGTGGTTTTCACAGCGTTTCTGAACATGGGATCCATGGTGGCCTACGAAGGTTAAAACACGCGAAGATTTCAGTCGTAGTACCCGGAATGTATGTACACCGCCGGTATCCCCTCGTCGTGGAACATCTCCACGTTGCGCCGGTCGTCCTCGAAGGCCAGCAGCGGCTCGAACCCTACCTCGCGCAGAGCCCGAACGGACCTGCGCTTGAAGTCCGGTGCGGAGTCGTAATCCCCGCGGTCGCGCATTACCAGCAGGTCCCATCTGAGCTTGTAGCGGGTGAGCCACGCCAGAGTCTGAGGCGAAACCCGCAAGGGCCTCGCCGTGAGAAGCACGACGAGCAGACCAGGATCGAGCAGCTCCAGCAGCCGGGCTACCTCGCCTATTAGGGGATCCTCCCCGCAGGAGTCGAAGAAGGCTTCCCAGTCCCTACGCCCGCCTTCGAGGTAGTGCTGGCGGCTGGCCGCGTCGGACAGCACGCCGTCCACGTCGAAGATCACGGCGCGCCCGGGGGTCACACCTGGGCGAGCCCAAGTCCAGTTCCCCTTAGGGCCGTTTCGGTCGTAGATGTGACGGTGAAGCACCCCACGACGGTAGTAGCATTTCGGGTTGCGTTGGCCTTTGCGGACGAGATACCTGACCTGGTCGACATAGACCTTCCCGTTGGGTCCCGAACGCTGGTGATAGCGGACGTCCGTCTTTCTTGTACCGCATCGGCGGGCGAAGCCGAACGTGATGGCGTGCTGGCGCGAAAGATCGCAGGCGAAACCTCTCCGGGCGCGCTGGTGATCGCAGGTAACCTGCTGGACGCGCAAGGCGACCCGGCGGCGGCTCTCGACGCGCACCCCGAGCTTCGAGATGCGATCAGCTCCTACGCCAACGGCGAGCTGAGGAGGGTGGTCATCCTCCCAGGGGACCTCGACTCCCGCCTTGCGGCCGACTCCGACTACCGCAGGGTCGTGCTTTCGGCTCTGCACGCCGAGGCGTCGCTCGCTGCGAACCTGCACCTGCGCAACGCTGACGAGGCCAGAACCGTCCGGGTCGAGTCGGGACGCACTTTCGACCCTCTGAGCGCGCCTTTGGACCCTCGCAACAGCCTCGACTCGCCTTACGCTAGCCACGTTCGCTCGTTGGTGATCCCGTCACTGCGATCTCGGACCTCCACGGCAGGCCGTCGCCGCCTGGGCCGCCGGGACGCTTCCGGCTGGCTGAGCGGGCTCGAACGCCTAGACGACGTCGGCTCTCTGTCCAGGTTCGTGGTATCCAGGCTCGTCTACAGGCGCCTCGTGCACGCCAGTTGGCTGATAGTCGCAGCTTTCGTCGCCGCGCTAGCCCTCCGAGTCCCCGCGGCGGTGCTCACCTCAGCCCGCCACGGCGGGTTGGACACCCGCTTCGGCCTTTTCGCTGCTGCCGTGGCGGTCGAGTTGATACTGCTCTTTGGGATGGCCACAGCTGCTATTAGGACCACCAACCGTGCTTTGGGGGCTCTCACCGTCGAAGACTCCGCCTCTGCGGACCCTAACGCCCGAGCCCGTTCGGCGGCGCGAACCCTAATAGGCGAGGGCTACTGGGGTCTAATAACAGGCCACTCATGCCGGGCGGAGCTCACCACCATGGGAAGCGGCTTCTACGCAAACGCGGGAGCGCTCGCCGAGGTCGTATCGGGGTACCCGAGCCGGCTGCCCGGGGTAGGCCTTCCGACGCCTTTCCTGCCAAGGTTAGTGGCGTCATGGTTGGAGTTGCGCTGCGACGAGACAGGCCCGTCGATCAGCCTTTCGCACTCTTGCAGGGATCTGCCGGGCTCGACGGTTCTTGAAAGGCTGGTAGCGGACCGCGCCGGGAGGCCGGCGTCCCAAGATAGCTGGCCTGCGCTAGTAGCCAGGTTTCCAGAGGGTGAGTCGTGGCCTCCCAGGCGGTCCGCCGAGCGGCGGGACCGGCGTGTACGCAGGCTCGCTGCTCTGCTGCTCATGGCGGTCGGCTTTGGGTCCTTGCTGTCGGCGATGTCCGACCCCGCCGCCGACAGGCTCACCTTCATCCGTAACCTCTTCCCGTTGATCGTCCCCGAAGTGGCGGCAGCCGGCGCAGCCTTTTTAGGGGTCGGGCTGATCGTGATCGCCAGGAGTGTCCGGCGGGGCCAGCGCAGAGCCTGGCTCGTCTGCGAGCTTCTTCTGGTCGGCGTGGCGATCCTCCACCTGGCCAAAGGCATAGACGTCGGTGAGGTCACTGTGTCTCTCGTTTCGGCCGCTCTGCTTTACATGTACAGGGATTCTTTTCGCGCCCAGTCCGACGTTCTCGCCGCCGGACGGGGGATAGCCACCGTGGTTGTCGCTGCGGTGCTCGTCGTGGTCGCCGGGACCCTGGCCGTGGAGCTCTCCACAACGCTCGACCACGCGCGTAACCATCTCGTTGCGACGGTATCGTGGTCCCGCGCGTTTGAAGCTGCTCTCGCCAGGATGATCGGGAGTTCGGCTGTGACGCTTCCACCGAGGATCGAGACGTTCCTCTCGCCGGCGATGCTCACAGCTACAGCCGGGCTGCTGATAGCGGGTCTGGTGGTCGCTTTCCGCCCTGTGGTAGCCAGGCGAGGGCTCGCGTCCGGCCCTCACCGTGGCAACGTCAGCACCCCTGGCCTTCCGACGCCCAGCGACGCCCCGCCCGCCGAGCGACCTCCCGCCAGCCCGACGTCGACGTCCACCCGGGTTCCAGCCCGCCAGGACTCTACGGTCGTGTTTGGCTCCGAAGGGCTTTCACTGGCCCGTAACGTCGTCGGACGCTACGGGTCAGGCACGCTCGACTACTTTGCGCTTCGGCCCGACAAGAGCTTCTTCTTGTGGGGAGACACTCTCGTGGCTCACGCCGTCTACGGATCCGTTTGCCTGGTTTCTCCCGATCCGATCGGCCCGCCGGCCGAGCGGGAGGAGGCGTGGCAGAGGTTTCGCCGGTACGTGGACAGCCACGGGTGGGTTCTCGGGGGTTTGGGGGCTGGCGCGGAATGGCTGCCCATCTACCGTTCGACTGGGATGCGCGACATCTATGTCGGGGACGAAGCGGTGGTCGACATTGAGCGTTTCAACCTCGAAGGCGGCCGCCACAAGAGCCTCAGACAGGCTGTCAACCGCGTAGCCAAGTACGGCTACACGGCTACTTTCCACGACCCCAGCGAACTAGGAGCCGATCTCCGGGAGGGCTTGTCGTTGGTGATGACAAAGTCCCGCAGAGGCGACGTCGAACGCGGATTCTCGATGACCCTGGGCAGAGTGTTCGACCCCCAAGACCGCGGCCTGCTCATGACGGTAGTCCACGCACCGCCGAGCGAGTTGGCCGCGTCGCGACCGGTGGCTTTCTGCCAGTTCGTTCCCGCCCCGGGCATCGACGGTTTCTCGCTGGACTTGATGCGACGCGACAACGGCGACCACCCGAACGGGCTCATCGACTTCGCCGTGGTGGAGACGATCCGCGAGCTCAGAGCCCGCTCGATGAGGGGGCTCGGCCTCAACTTCGCGACCATGAGAGCCGTGCTGGCGGGCGAGACCGGACAGGGGATGGTAGCGAAACTCCAGACAAGAGCCCTGAAACGCCTGGGTGGGCAGATGCAGATCGAGTCCCTGTGGAAGTTCAACGCCAAGTTCGATCCCGACTGGCTCGCCCGCTACGCTGTCTACGACGCCCCAGAGCATCTCATCGACGTGGCGGTTGCGATAGCCCGGGCGGAGTCGTTCTGGGAGCTGCCGCTCGTGGGGAGGTTCCTCGTCCCGCCCGCTGGCCAATGATGGTGGCCGCACAAACCCGGCCTGTGGGCACAGTGGGTGCCGCCTCGGGGCACGACGATCCCCGACACCGTGCCCGGCGGAAAGTTCGATGTGGCTTAAGAACACGGCCGGTTCTAGGATGTGCCCCGTGGGGATCGCCTATCTCGCTGCGGGTCTTGCGTGCGTCTTCGGGCTGCTGATGGTCTTCCACCGTCTGTGCGGGGAACCCCCCGTTTCGAGCCAGCCGCCGCCCTCCCTCGGCGACGAAGCCGAGGATTGGCTCCGGTTGCAGTCGCGGCGCCCCAGGCGCAAACTCAGGTTCGTTCCCGCCCGACGCTCAACCGGGCAGACCTAGGACGCTCCTAACCGACCAGGACCGGCTCACCCAGCCCGCTCCTTTTAGAGACATACATAGCTCGATCTGCCATACCGACGATATTCTCTGCATCACAGCCCGGGTCGGCGGTCCACGCCACGCCAAGGCTCGCTCGTATAGGCACGGCCGCCCCACCGAGCTTGTACGTTCCCGAGATGCGCAGCGCCACATGGTTCGCTAGGAGCAGCGCGTAAGAGTTGCTCCCAAGCCCTGGTGTCACGACGACGAACTCGTCGCCGCCGAAACGGCCGACCGAGTCACAGCTACGCAGGGATTCCCGGAGACGCTTGGCCACTTCTACCAGCACTGCGTCGCCAGTGGGATGACCGAGCTCGTCGTTTATCTGTTTCATCCCGTCGATGTCCACGAAGATCACCGCGACGCCGTTGCTCGGTTTGTTCCCGCCTAGGGCGTCGAGTGCCTCTTGGACTTGGTCAAGCACCGCCCTCCGGTTGAGACATCCCGTCAGCGAGTCGGTAGCGGCGCGAACTTCAAGCTGGCGTAGACGTCGCACGTCTCCGGTCACGTCGGCAAGCGATCCTGTGACACCGATAACGCTGCCGTTTCTGTCTCTTAAGGGCCGCGCTCGCAAAGAGTAGAACGTCTGTGCCGTTCGCTCGGCTGACACTTCTATGACAGCGTTCGCTTCATGGCCGCTCGCGGCTTCGTTTAGCACTTTGAGAAGCTGCGGGTGATGAGTCGATGATCCCGACGACCTCCACTCCTGCAGCCGGCCGCCGGGTCTCACGCCTGTCATCTGTTCCATCTGCGTGTTCGAGTAGATGACAAGACCGTCGAGATCAACGTGGAACACCCCTACCGGCAGCGACTCCGTCACCTGCTCTAGGAGCTGCTGGCGGGCTTGGAGGTCTCTCATCGCCCTTTCCTCGTCGGTCACGTCGACCATGTAGGTGGACACGTCGCCATGCATTGGATCGGCGAGACGGTTGTTGTTTGTCACCTCCAACCACAACCAACTTCCGTCCCGGCGTCTATAGCGGTAACGGCCCAGACGGTGGACCCCGCCGCGCGAGAGCATCGCCAGCCAGCCCGCTACAGCTGACTCACGATCGTCTGGGTGCACGTAGTCGAGGGTTCGGGTTCCTATGAGCTCGTGTCTTTCCCAGCCGAGGAGCTCTTCGGTCCCCTCGTCAACGTTGCGGATGACAGATGACGCGTCCTTGAGGAGCAGACCGAAGCGTGCCGCCCGCGGCCCGTCGAGGTGTCCGCTCGACGCGGGTTTATCCTCCTCGGAGCGGCTGGCACGTTCGGGTGAGAGGACCACCACGACCACCCGGTACGGTTCCCGTAGATCGAAAAAGTTAACTACTTTTGCTTCGTCGTCCGACAGCATCCGAACCCGCACGCTCGCAGTTCCCACAGTGCGTGCCCGCCACCAGGCTCTGATAACGGCTCCTTGGTATGCGGGGGCTACTAGAGCGATGAGCGGGAGCTCATCGGTAGAGCAAAGCCTCCGGCCGTCGACAAGCCCGGCGGGAGGCTTCGCTATTCTCGGCGGAACGTCGCAGCTCAGCACCGCTACCTTTGCTTCAGGTTCGGATTCGACGAGCTCCCTCAGCGCGCCTTGGATCCAACTCGACCGCCGCTCGGCGCTGGCCGGGTCGCCGCTGATGTCGACGAGCGTTCCCGCACCGAGTCTGGGCTCCACACCGTCTTGCTTCGGACTAAGCCGC
>JAJZAM010000001.1 GCA_021799445.1 Actinomycetes bacterium | reverse complement strand
AGACCTTCTCGCCGAAGCGAGCGTCGGCCACTCCAACGCAGACAGCGTCGGATACGCCGGGTATCTTCTTGATGACCTCCTCGACTTCCTCCGGATAGACCTTTTCGCCTCCGGTGTTGATCACCACCGACCCCCGACCGAGAAGGCGGATCGTCCCGTCGGCGTCCACGGTTGCGCAGTCCCCAGGGATGGTGTAACGGACCCCGTCGATGGTCCGAAAAGTTCGGGCAGACTTCTCCTCGTCCTTGTAGTAGCCGACGGGTATGTAGCCGGGCAGGGCTATGACGCCAACCTCCCCGGAGCCGGGTTTGACGTCTCGGTCGTCCTCACCGACGACGCGAGCACCTTCTCCTAGCGCGAACTCTGCGGTCTTTGCGCTAGAAGCCCCGGCGCTCATGTTCGCTCCCATGCCGACTGCCTCCGAGGAGCCGAGCGAGTCGAAGAGGATAACCGAGGGCATGTGCCTTGACAGTCCATGCTTGACCTCCTCGCTCCACATCACCCCCGACGAGTTGATGAGGATCACAGACGAGAGATCCCACCTGCCGGGATGCGCGTCCAAAGCGTCGAGCATAGGCCTGGCGAAAGCGTCCCCCACGATGGCGATTGTGTTGACACGGTTCTCCTGAACCGCTGCCCATAGCTCCTCTGCGGCGAAGCGCGACCCCTGTAGGGTGACGATGCAACCGCCGAGGATCATGGTGATGAAGGCGCTGAACTGGCCGGTTCCGTGCATCAAAGGGCAGGCCGGGAGGGTCGTGATCAGGCCGTTGCCGGCTCGCAACCGCTCCTTCAGCTCGTCGAGCCCTGTCGCAGGGGCGAGACCCAAAAAGGGGCTTCCGCCACCCCCAAGGACGCGAACTAGATCGTCCTGGCGCCACATGACTCCCTTGGGCATGCCGGTCGTGCCGCCCGTGTAGAGCAGGAGAAGGTCGTCTCCGCAACGTTGCCAGCCCGGGTCGGGTCGACAATCACGGCTCGCGACCACGTCGTCGTAGCGCACGGCCCAGTCGGGCTCGCCGTGACCGTCGGACACGACGTACCATCTGCGGACCTTGGCCAGCTTGTTCCTCACAGCTTCCAGAGTCGGAGCGAACCGGGCATGAAAGACGACAGCTTCCGTGTCCGAGTTGTCGAGAAGGTACTCAAGCTCTCCCGGCCCGTAGCGGTAGTTGACGTTGACGGGGACGGCCGCGATCTTGAACGCCGCAAAGTACGTTTCAAGATATTCAGGGCCGTTGGTGAGATAGGCGGCCACCTTGCCCTGGTGAGACAGACCGGCAGACAGTAGGTCGGCCGCTAGAGCGTTGGATCTCCTGTTGAAGTCGAGCCAGGTGAAGCTGCGGGAGCCGCACACCTGCGCCAGACGGGTGGGAACCACCTCGGCGACAGCCTCCCAAATATCTGCGAGGTTCCACGATATATTATCTGACACCTTGTTATATTCCCTGCTCGGTGAGTGGTCGACTTAGAATGCTTGGTGCCGTTGTAGATTTGGTGGCACGGCGGCTCTCACCCACGTTCTAGTACGTCGGTGCTGGCCAAGTCCATGTGATCGTCGGTGTTTACAGTTGCCGCTCGTTTTGGCCGATGATGGAGGTGGGCGCATCACTGCCCTGCCAGATTTCAGTAACACCGGAGCAGCCATGGTCGAACCCCCCAGCCGCGCAGTCTCCCTCCTGATCGAGGTGATCGGATCGGCTGCGGTGTGCGCGCTCGCAGTAGCCGCCGACGTGATGCTCGAAAGGGCCAGGCGCACCCGACGCCGGTCGTAGTCCCGCTTGGGAGCCTCGCTCGGCGGGGCCTAAAGTGTCGCATGGGCAGAGTACGAGACGTCCTAGACGATCAGCTTGCAAAGTGGATCGAGAGCCAGCCTGTATTTTTCGTGGCGACGGCTCCCACCTCCACGGACGGGCACGTCAACTGCTCTCCGAAAGGTAACCGTGGCGAGTTGGTTGTGCTCGACGGGAGCACCGTCGCTTATCTCGACCAGACTGGTAGCGGCACTGAGACCATCGCCCACCTCGGCGACAACGGTCGCATCGTCTTGATGTTCTGCGCGTTCGACGGACCGCCCCGTATCGTTAGGGTCCACGGTCGAGGGCGAGCGTTGCTGGCCAGATCGGCGGCGGCGGCAGGGATGTCCGCACGCTTCGCCGGCGGAGCAGGGGTGGGAGTTCGTTCCGTGATAGTCGTAGACGTGGAGCGCGTTTCGGACTCCTGCGGCTACGGCGTACCGCTGATGGGTTTCGCGGGCCACCGCCCGACGATGGACGAATGGGCCGCACGCAAAGGCAAAGAGGGCATCGAGCAGTATTGGAAGGAGAAGAACGCTTCGAGCATCGACGGCCTGCCGGGAGTCCACTGAACCGGCCGGGCCGCTAGGCGCATCCTCCGGCCCGTGGACACCCACGTTTAAACGAGCGGGCCTTGGGGTAACAACACAACGTGGCAATTAGAATGATTCCCTCGCCTCCTGGGTTGATTCGGGCCGGGTCCAACCGACGCCGGGTTGCCAATTGGTAGACGACGGACCAATGACAGCTAGTGCGCCTCAACAGAACAGCCCTAATCTGTCCGACTTTGTCGTCGTCGCAAACCGGCTACCCGTCCATCAGGTGCAGGGCGAACGCGGTGCTTCCTGGCCGGCGAGCCCGGGAGGACTGGTCTCAGCCCTGACTCCCGTACTTCGCGAGACGAGTGGGATATGGGTGGGCTGGCCCGGCGGAAGTTGCGAGCCAACCTCTATACCAGCCCAGGTGGATGGGATCGGCCTGAGGGCAGTTGCCCTCAGCGACGCTGAATGTGACGGCTTTTACACCGGTTTCTCGAACGCGACGCTCTGGCCCCTCTACCACGACGCCATAAGGACCCCCACCTTCGACCGCGTCTGGTGGAGCACATACAGGGACGTCAACGCACGCTTCGCCGAGGCCGCAGCGGATGCGTCGGCGCCGGGCGCGACCGTGTGGGTCCACGACTATCAGCTGCAGCTGGTGCCGGCAATGCTACGAAAGCTGCGACCCGACGTTCGCATAGGCTTCTTCTTGCATATCCCTTTCCCTCCCCGGGAGCTTTTCATGCAGCTCCCCTGGCGCACCGAGATCATCGAAGGGCTTCTCGGCGCGGATCTGATCGGCTTCCAGGTCCCTGGCGCAGCGACGAACTTCTCGCGTCTCGCTCGACGACTCCTCGGGATCACCGGCACCGAGACGAGCCTCGACACCAGCGACCGCCGTGTAGCACTGGGCGCGTTTCCGATATCAGTTGACACACAGCAGATCGTGCGACAGGCCTCTCAACCTGAGGTGATAGCCAGGGCCCGCCAGATCCGACTGGATCTCGGCGACCCAGAAATAGTGCTGTTAGGCGTCGACCGCCTCGACTACACGAAGGGCATCGACCGTCGGATGATGGCGCTGCGCCGGCTCTTCGAAGACGGAACTCTCAGCTCCGACCGCCATGTCATGGTTCAGATCGCCGTGCCAAGCCGGGAGCTAGATCCTCACTACCAGCAGGAACGCCACCACCTTGAGCAGATCGTGAGCGAGATCAACGGCCAATACTCCTCGGTAGGGCATCCTGCAATCCACTACCTCAATCAGAGCGTACCCAACCTCGAGCTCATCGCGTTGTACCTCGCGGCGGACATCATGCTGGTCACACCGCTGCGCGACGGAATGAACCTCGTTGCCAAAGAGTACGTAGCTTCCCGCAACGGACTGGCGGGTCGGCTCATCCTCAGCGAGTTCGCTGGGGCAGCAGCCGAGCTCAAAGGAGCCACGCTGATCAACCCTCACGACGTCGACGGCATCGCCGAGGCCATCCGCAGAGCTGTTGTCCGCGACCAACCAGCAGAGAAGCAGGTCATGGGGAGACTTCACCGCACAGTGAGGAAGAAGAACGTGCACGTGTGGGCAGAGTCATTTCTCTCGGCCCTCGACGAGGCTGCCCTGGGAAGGCACTCCGGACAAAACCCTTGAGCTGACCGCCGCTGCTCAGCCCAGCGAAGCAAAACCGCAACCAGGTCGGTTCGGCTTTAGCGAACTAGCCGCCGGAGCGTGAGATCATAGATCATGGTCAACTGTTGTGCCCTCGCGTCTTGAGCGGTCTCCGGGTTCTGGTCACGGGGGCGTCGGGTTACGTCGGTGGTCGTCTGGTCCCAGCGCTGCTGAAGCAGGAAGCCGAGGTGTGCTGCCTGGCCCGGACCCCGGCGAAACTTAACGCCGCTACCTGGCGGTCTTCGGTAGAGGTCGCCCAAGGCGATGTTGGCGGACCCCTAGCCAAAACCATGAAGGGCGTTGACGTGGCTGTCTACTTGGTCCACTCGATCGGACAGGGGACCGGGTGGGCGGACCGGGAGCAGCGAGACGCCTGGAACTTCGCCCGCGAGGCAGCCGACGCAAACGTCCGGCGAATCGTCTACCTCGGCGGGCTCGGGCGGGACGGGGACGCTCTGAGCCGGCATCTGCAAAGCCGCCACGACGTCGGCCGCCTTCTGGCTTCTACGGGGGTCGAGGTCGTCGAGCTGCGAGCCGGGGTGATAATCGGATCCGGGTCGGCGAGCTTCGAGATGTTACGCTACCTGGTCGAAGTCCTCCCTGTGATGGTTACGCCCCGCTGGGTGGAGACCAGGTGCCAGCCGATCGCTATTGCCGACATCGTCACTCTTCTGGTGGACGCCGTCAGCCGCCCAGGAGACCTCCGTGGTGTCTACGACGTGGGTGGCCCCGATGTCGTGACGTACGCCGAGATGATGGCGATATACGCTGACATTGCCGGACTGGCCCGTCGACGCCTCATTCGTGTGCCTTTGCTCACCCCCGGGCTCTCCTCTCACTGGGTTGGACTGGTCACGCCTGTTCCGGTGCCACTAGCCCGCGAACTGGTCGAGTCTCTCGTCAACGAGGTGACCGTACAAGGCCGACCGGCCACCGAAGCCTTCTCGGTCGCGCCGATGGGTCTACGGGAGGCGATCCGCCGGGCGCTGGCGGCGACTCGCGACGACAATGTTCCTACATCCTTCGTCGACGCCGACCTCGTCCATTTCCGGCCCGCGGCAACGGACCCGGACTGGTCCGGCGGCACCGTCCTAAAGGACGTCCGTAGCGTTATGACGTCCGCCGACTCCGATCAGGTGTTCGCCTGCTTGGAGCAGATTGGCGGTGAGAAAGGGTGGTACAGCGGCGAGTGGCTGTGGCGTGTCCGCGGGGTGATGGACCAGCTCATAGGTGGTCCAGGCCTGCGCCGGGGCCGTAGGGCGACCCTTCGAGTCGGCGAGGCGCTCGACTTTTGGCGGGTCGAGGATCTAACGCCGGGTCGGCGGCTGAGCCTCCACGCCGAGATGCGCCTCCCCGGCGAGGCCTGGCTGAGCTGGGACCTCGAACCGCTCGCGAGCGGGACCAAGATCACCCAGACCGCTCTTTTCCGGCCGCGAGGGCTCCTCGGCCGCCTGTACTGGCTCGGCGTCGCACCGTTCCACCGCTTCGTCTTCCCGGGGATGCTGGCAGGGCTCGCCTCAGACGCCGAAGCCTCCGCCAGGAGGTGTCCGTAGTGAACTCCGATGCGCCACCCAGCAATCACGAACAGCCTCTGAGCTAGGCAGCCCAACAGAAGGGACATCAACGGCTTATCCTCAGCGAGTTCGCCGGAGAACCAGCCGGGCTAAAAGAGACCACGCCGATCAACCTCCACGGCGTCG
Organism: Actinomycetes bacterium; assembly: GCA_021799445.1. Classification (GTDB taxonomy): domain Bacteria; phylum Actinomycetota; class Acidimicrobiia; order Acidimicrobiales; family Palsa-688; genus JAJZAM01. Next base: position 88,932 of record JAJZAM010000001.1, on the reverse strand, counting down.
ACGGCATCACCGAGGCTGTCCCCAGGGCTGTTGTCCGAGCCCAACCGGCAGAGAAGCAGGTCATGGGGAGACTTCACCGCATAGTGAGGAGAAAGAACGTGCACGTGGGGGCAGGGTCGTTCCTCTCGGCGCTCGACGAGGGTGCCACGCAACAAGATCTCTGAGCCGACCGCTGCTTACCGGCCGAGTCAAGTAGAGTGATCGTCGTAAGAGCCTAGGCTCGGCGTTGCTCTAGATCCCGGTGGCGTCCATCTGACGACCTCCTTGGAGTAACGTGCAAGACCACATAGACACACCCGAGCTCTCGTTTAGCGACCTTTTCGACAAGGTCGCGTCGGCTGGTCTGTTGGAGCGCAGGACCGTCTACTACAGCCTGAAGATCGGCGTCACGTTTCTCGCTTACGTTGCGGGTTGGATGGCTTTCGCCCGCGTCGGCAACTCGTGGATCACAGTGCTGCCGGCCGTATTTCTGGGGATTGTGTTCACTCAGCTCGGGTTCGTCGGCCACGATGCAGGCCACCAACAGATCTTCAGATCGCGGCGAGCCAACCGCTACCTTGGTTTAGCTGTTGGCAACACTTTGACCGGACTGTGCTACGGCTGGTGGGTTCCAAAGCACAGCGCTCATCACGCGCATCCTAATGAGATAGGTAGGGATCCAGACGTAGCCGAGTATCCGACCTGTGCGCCATCGGCGACTGCAGCAACGACTCTGAGCACAAGGATTGGACGGTTCCTTGCGCGCTGGCAAGCTCCGCTGTTCGCACCGATGATGCTCCTACGCAGCGTCGGGTTGCACGTCTCGGGAGCCAGGTTTCTGATCAGACGCCACAACCGGGCTGCAGCCGGCGAGACACTGCTCATAGCGCTACATTGCGCGATGTACTTGATGATCCTTGCTCTTGTGCTCAGCCCCGTGAAGGCCCTGGCTTTCGTCTTGATACAACAGGCGGTCTTCTCGCTCTACCTCGGCGTCAGCTTCGCTCCCAACCACAAGGGGATGCCGATCATCGCGCGCGGATCCGAGCTCGGCTTCGCAGAGCGCCAAATCATCACCGCCCGCAACGTCACCGGCGGATGGGTAGTCACATCCCTACTCGGCGGTCTCAACTACCAGATAGAGCACCACCTCTTTCCGTCGATGCCACGGCCGAACCTAAAGCGCGCTCAATCGCTGGTCAAGGAGTTCTGCGCAACGCAACAACTCTCGTACTGCGAAACCTCGTTTAGCGAGTCGTTCCGCAGGATACTCCGGTACCTTGAGGTGACCAGCAAACCAAATCACACTCTCACAACCTCAAACCTCAACACCCGATAGCAGTTAGGTTGAAGATTTAGCTGCAACGTTCCCGCAGGCCTCGGCACCGGCGTTACACGGAGAGGACTGGCAGGTTCGCCACTATGATAGTGACTTATGGCACAGAGGGAGGGCTTGGATTGAGCTTGGAGTTGACCGTCGTGGATGCTTTCGCCAAACGTGCATTCACTGGCAACCCGGCTGCTGTGGCGCTAGTTGAGCAATACCCCTCTGACGACATGATGCGACTGGTAGCAATGGAGATGAACCTCTCGGAGACAGCCTTCGTGCGCCTCCGTACCGATGGCGATTACGACCTGCGTTGGTTCACCCCCGCAGCAGAGGTGGAGCTTTGCGGGCACGCTACTTTGGCCGCCGCCAGCGTCTTGGGAGGAAACCCCAGGTTCCACACGCTGAGCGGGCTGCTAACCGCCCGCAACCTGGCTGACGGAAGGGTGGAACTGGACTTCCCGGCGGATCCGCCCAGCCCCGCGGTTATTGATAACCGGCTCGTCGCAATCGGTGCCGTCGCATGTTGGAGGGGACGCTTCGACCTGCTAGTGGAACTGCCAAATGCTGAAGCCGTTCGCAACCTAGTCCCGGACCTGGGTGTTATCGCTGGTCTGGGGACTAGAGGAGTGATCTTCACCGCCGGAGGAGACAGCCCGGGCGTGGACTGCGTAAGCCGGGTGTTTTGTCCCAACGTGGGAGTGCCAGAGGATCCCGTTACCGGCTCTGCTCACTGTGCGCTTGCCGTGCTGTGGGGTCACAGGCTGGGTAAGAGGGTCCTGCTGGGAGAGCAGGCGTCGGCCCGGGGGGGCGAGGTTGGCATGTCTTTAGACGGGGACAGGGTCCGGCTTTCCGGACGGGCGGTACGTGTCGCCCGGGTGGAAATGTCTGCTCCAGGGCTGTGAGCTATAACCGCAAAGTGTGAGTCCGGACGGCTCTTAGGCCGGCCGGACTCACAGTCACGGGGCGGTGTCTGCGTGCCGGCTCAGGCCCCGATCACTGGCCCTGGCCAAGCGAGAAGCCGGGCTGGCCGTCAAAGGTGAAGAGGCCTTCTGTCTTTATGAACTCCAGTCCGCCCTCAGCCAGTCGGGAGAGAAGGTCGATTATCTGTCGGTGGTTTACCGGGTCTCCGGGTTTAGCCGCTTGGAATCGGCAGCGCCAATGGTCCACGCAGAACGTTTCCGGCAGGCCTCCGGGATATACCTTCTGGCCACGGTTGCTGATCATTACCAAAGAAAGGTCGGGCCCGGCGTTGTCTTCTAGCAGTCTGCCGAGCTCGTCGGTAGGCCCACGCCAGTCCAAGAACACGTCCATGCCAACCAGTTCCTTGCGCGCCGGGGTACGCTCCGACACCTTCACCGAGATCGGTTCGGCGTACGACGGGTACTGCACCGCCTTCAAAGTGGAAGGTGTCTCTCCCAGGCGGGCGATGACAGCCTCGGCGAACTCGGCGGTGCCGACCTTTGCCTTGGATACCGCCGGGTCGAAGACGTCGTAGGTGTGGATTCCGTCTTCGATCGTGCGAAGCCAGGCGTTGTGAACCCGGGTTGCCGCTTCGCCTTGGCCTATGTGGACGAGCATTTGGACAGCGCCAAGCAAAAGGCCTGACGGGTTAGCGAGGTTCTGTCCGGCGCGCCGTGGGGCCGAGCCGTGGATTGCCTCGAACATGGCTACGTCTGGGCCGACGTTTGCGCTGCCGGCCAGACCCACCGAGCCTGCGATCTGGGCCGTTACGTCAGAGAGGATGTCCCCGTATAGGTTGGGGAGTATGACCAGGTCGAACGCTTCTGGCGTGTCGGCCAGTTTTGCTGCTCCTATGTCGACGATCCAATGCTCCGACTCAAGATCTGGGTACTCTGCGGCCACCTCGTCGAACACCTGGTGGAACAGCCCATCGGTCATTTTCATGATGTTGTCCTTGGTGAAGCACGTCACCTTGGAACGACCGTAGCGGCGGGCGTACTCGAACCCGTAGCGGATAAGACGTTCGCTGCCCGGGCGGGTTATCAGCTTGAGGCATTGGGTGACGTCCTCCGTCTGGCGGTGCTCGATGCCTGCGTAGAGGTCCTCCTCGTTCTCCCGGATTATCACGACGTCCATTCCGGGATGCTTGGTCGCCACGTACGGGGAGTAAGAAGGGCACGGGCGGACGTTGGCGAAAAGTCCGAGCGTCTTGCGTACGGTCACGTTCAAGCTCTTGAACCCTCCCCCCTGGGGGGTCGTGATCGGCGCCTTCAGGAAGACCTTGGTCCGGCGCAACGACTCCCACGCCGACGGTTCAATGCCAGCAGTAACGCCTTCGGAGTAGACGGACTCTCCGATCCGGATCGTCTCAGGTGCAAGTGACGCCCCACCGGCAGTGATGATAGCCAAAGTGGCGTTCATGATCTCAGGGCCAATCCCGTCTCCGTAGGCGACGGTGATCGGAGTGCCTCCCTCCGACCGAGCAGCCGGGGCGGCCCCGGCCCGGACGTCAACGCTCGACTGTGCCATTAACTCGACCTCCTCGCAGGTTGCGTTACGAACTTACCAGCGAAAAAGCCCTCGTCGAGGTCCACCATCACCGAGGAGATACCCCCTATGGATGGAACAAGAGGTTCGGTCGCAGAGAACAATCTCATAAAATACGCTCCTTAAGTTACGAACTGCTCAACAGTATTTACTTCGGGAGGCTTGGGTCAACTCGGAAACCCCCATCCTGGACTCAACCGTGCGCGCAAGTGAAGTCGCTAGCCATCAGACCGCGGGGTTACCGAAGGTGGCGCTCGCGGCGCGCTCCGGGTACGCAAGCACCTTCAGTCCTTCACCGACCGATGCATCTTGCAGCCAGTCAGCCCAAGATGACAGCAGTTAATGCATCGGGGACTGCTAGCACTCCGATACGGCTTCATCGAGTACGACTTTCACGCTCGACGAGGAGTTGGCGCGAAGCGCCAGGCAGCTTGGTGTCAACATTTCGGCCGCTGCCCGCCAAGGAGTCACCGACGCCGTACGTGCCGCCTTGGCGCGAGCCGACAGTTACGCATATCTGCGACGGCCGGAACGCGCCGACGCCTTCTGGACCGACGCCGAAGCATGGGGTGAGCCTTGAAACGCGGGGATGTGTGGTTGGCCGAGGCCGGTCGCAAGACGCGGCCCGTTGTAGTGTTGACCCGATCCGGAGTGCTCGACGCGCGCAGCCTCGTGACGGTTGCCGAGATCACCACCTCTATCCGTGATCTCGCCGCCGAAGTCGACATCGACCACATCGAGGTCGGGCTGGACCGACCGTCGGTCATCAACTGCGACGGTCTCCATACCGTCGAAGGGCATCTCTAACCGGCCCGGTTGGACAGGTCGGCGGCGACACTATGCAACGGGTCTGCTCAGCGATAAGTTACGCGCTCGCCTGCTGATGTTGACGAGTTAGCAGTTCGAACAAGGAGATCTGGTCGCGTTCTGCGTGATCCTAACTCGACGCAGCGGGGACACTGGTCGCATGTGGCTGCGAAGCCAGTGCCAGGCGGCAGCGCCTGGGCGTGGACGGCCGGGTGGCCGCAGGCATCGCAATGAATGGTTGTCATGACTCATCACCTCCGCTCCGGAGCGGTCGCTCCATCCCTTACGTGGTCTGGGAGGCGGGCTGACAGTGTGCAATCGGTCACATTCGTTGTGGAGGACGGACGCGGCGGCTACGACGTCGGTTTGACGTTCAGCGGCTGCGTGACCTGGTAACGGGAGCTCCGCGAAGGGTCTCGCGCCCTGCCAAGGAAGTGGTCTTACCTTGTCACGGGACAAGACCATCTTCGGCGGCGAGATCCCGACCGTTTGCGCAGATAGATGCCCCTGCGCTGCGGTTGCCGCTGCTCCAAAGAGGCCCCAGACGCGGTAAGGGAACCGGCATGCTACCGGTATGAGTCGTGCTGAGATGGTGACCGTGAGCCTCCCCGCTGAGCTGTTGGCTCGGATCGAGCGCCGGCGCCACGACGAGGAGGCCAGTCGGTCCGAGGTCGTCTCCGAGCTGTTGTGGAGCGGCCGGCGCCAAGTTGAGGCCGAAGAGCGCGAAGAACGCTCGCGAGCCGCCTACCAGATACAACTCGAGACCGACGCCGAACACGCTTGGGCCGACGAGGCAGCAAAGGACCACTTCGGCGAGAACGACATCAGTTGGGGTGACGACGATCAGGCCGCCGGTGCGCCGAGCTGAGATCTGGTAGGCGGAACGTCCGCCTGGCTATCGTCACCTCGTCCTTCTGCTCTCCTGGGACGCGCACGGCACCTGGCGGGACCGAGTCATCGCCGAAGCGCTGGTCCCCGAAGGCACGACAGGCATCCGACACCTGATCATCGACGCGTACCAGGGCCACTTCCACGGGGCAGGTTGGGACGCAATCCCCGCGGCAGGACTCGACGGGATGTGCACGCTCCTGCGCGAGCGGTCACAGTTCGCGTTACCCCGCCTGGCCGAGAATGTCATCCGTGGCCTGCGACCAGCACTTTGACGGCTGGTGCCAGGCGCGGCGAGGATCCAGCAATTAGGACCTGTTACGAAGCCCTCAGGGCAAGCGGTGGCTATGGCTTCTCGGACGGCGAAGCGGGCCGAACGGGCGGCTTCTGGCCCTTCTCGATATAGCCGATGAGATCCTTGTCCGGCCGGAAGGGAGGCGGCTCAGGCCGGCTCTTCTCCGGTTGCGGGACCGGTGCGCTTTGAGGCGCCTTGTCGTCAGGCATGCAAGCGACCCCTCATTACAGTGAGTATACCGGCGACGACCAGAGCGGCAGCGGCGGCCAAAGAGACGACGGCGGCACGAACCCGCCACCCCTTCTGCCTGACCAACGTCGCAGCCTCCTTGACCATCACAATCTGGGTGTCCAACAACTCCAGGCGCGTCTCCGCCTCCGACGCGGTGAGGTTGGCCTGCCGGAGTCGCTCCACCTCCAGCACTGGGAAGCGACGAGGGAGGAACGCCCACGCCGCGAGAAGGGCAGCTACGACGGCAACCGCGAGTCCTATCTGGAAGACGATCCCATCCGAGACAGCGGCCTGTGCGGTGGCGCCGAGTCCCACCAGCACACCAGCAAAACCCAAGACGACGCCAGCCTTCCCCGGCGGTAGGACACGCCGTCAGACATGATCTCGCGCCGTGACAAAAATAGTGGTCTTATCTTGTCACAGTACGAGACCACCTTCGACGGCGGGTGGTAGTGCGTTTGCCCAGGTAGATGGCCCTTTGCTCTGCTTGCCTGCCCTTGGGACGGTGCTACGGCAGAACCGCAGCGAGACCGCCAGGCACTCCTGGGCGACGAGGTGGATCGGGCCGCCCGGCTCTACGCTGAGGGTCAATCGGCCGACCGGGTAGCCGAGCGTTTGGGGGTCGCTGCAAGCACGGTCCGGCGTGCCCTGAAAGAGGCTGGCGTCACCATGCGGCCTGGAGGACGGCAACGGCGAGATGACAGGACGCTGTCTCTCCGTTGGACATCGCGGAGCAAAGGCTCCGGCTCGGCCCGGCTACTGGCCAACGTGCACCCACCTCGTTCCCCGGCCGACACCGCTAGGACGTACGAGCCCCTCGTCCTTTAACTCCCGCAGCACGAGGCGGACAGTCTGATCGCTCACTCCAGGCACGGCTCGTCTCACGTCCGCCATCTCGAAAGACGTTCCGGCGTGGTTGAGCACGTAGTTCCGGACCCGGTCCTGCTTAGTGACGCCCGAACGATGATCAGCGGCACGAGCCGCGAAGGTCTCATACGCATGGGCGATCACCTCGACGAAGAAGCTGAGCCACGGCCAGGGGTCGTGGCTACCGTCTTGCCAGCCGACGGTCGATGCCGCCAGGGCATCGTAGTAGGCGTCGCGTCGTTCGTAGATGAGCCCCTCGAGGGAGACGTAACGCCCGACGCCGTAGCCGACCTCGGACAGCAGGCGCGTGCTGAGCAGGCGAGAGAGCCGCCCATTGCCGTCGACAAAAGGGTGAATCGTGAGGAAGTCAAGTGCGAACAGTCCCACGAGCAGCGCACGGTGGTGACGCCCGGAGCCTTGTTCAGCGCGATACCGATCGACGAGCTCGGACATGAAGAACGGCGTGTCCTGGTGCGACGTCGGGACGAACCGAACGCTCGACGTCCCGTCGGGGTGGCGGTCCACGACGAGGTTGTCGACGGTCTTGAACTGACCTCCTCCACCACCCGTCCGACCAAAGAGGAGTCGGTGGAGATAGATGACGAGACCGACGGAGAGATCACCCGGTCGGTCGTGGAACAGGTAGTCGAGGGCGTCACGGTAGCCAGCCAGCTCCTTCTCGTTGCGGACGCGGAGTCGTTGGTCAGCACCTCGGACGATCCGTTCCGCCCGGGCCTGTTCGACCACGATCCCCTCGATGGCCGAAGAGGTGATCACCGATTCGACCCTCGCCGCGTCGGCCAGCTCTCTCAGCAGCCCGGGGAGCTGGTCGGCATAGAATGCCTCGGCGCCGCGCCCGGCATCAACGACACTCAGGCGCGTGACAACACCCGCTGGCACTGTGCCGATCAAGGAATCAACCTCGGCGAAGCTCCGCATCTGCTAGCCTTCCGCTAAACATGCTAATTACAGTTCAGATTAGCAGTTTAGAGGCTCCAGCGACACTGGCGATGATCTCCCAGCCCAGCCCGCCGGCCCCGTCCCAAAGCAAGGCCCGCTCGAACACGAGGGCATTCGCCACAGCGTCCTGTCGAGGCAGTACCGTCCCCACCATGGTGCAGTCCCTCGCCCGGCTCATCGAGGAGATCACCGTCGATGCCAAGACACCGACGAGCAGATGTAGGGGTTCCTCCAGGTCTTCCAAGACGAGGTGGCCGTCCCCGTTGCTGCGACCGTGCTCGGCGTGGCCGTGCAGGTCACCGGGTTCGACTTGGAGGGAGACGAACGGCGGGGCCTGGTGGCCCACTGCCGGCACCAGGAGACCGAAGACGCCCTATCAATTGCCGACGTTCACTTCGGACCGAACACGGTCGCCTAATGGCCTGACGCCGCCTACCGAACCTGGCTCTGCCTCCCACCGTTCCCCACCGAACGTCCCTCGGGTTGGGCATGGCCCGAACCATGAGCAGACCTCGCCGTCCATCCACCCCCACCCTCGAGCGGCTCACGGATGACGAGCAAGGCCAGCTACTGGGCGAACTGCTCGTTGCCCATCCCAAGCAGGTCGCCGAGGCCGAACGTCTCGCTCTGGCCGGGCTGGCCATCGTCGACGTGGACGAGGTGGCCGAGTCGCTCGAGCGAGCACTTCGTGGGGCCGAGGTCGATCAGCTCGCTCACCGGGCCGGGCGAGTCCGCGGGCGCGGATACGTGCATGAAAACGAGGCCGCCTACGAGATCCTTGAAGAGATCCTGCAGCGAGCACTCGACGACCTTTCCCGGCGGGCCGCGCTCGGTCTCCACGATGCCGCACGCCAGCTGGCGCTCGGGCTGCTCTGCGGCCTCGCAAACTGTCACGAGGGCGTCGAGGACGGGACTGTCATCGCCTACGCTGACCCGGACGTGACGTGACCGATGACCTCGCCTGGTCAGTTCGCGACGCGCTAAGCAAGGCCGGCCTCAACCTGCCAGACGACTTCCTCGAAGATCTTTCGCCCGATTCGGGATCGGCGTGACAACACCGGCCCCCAGCTCCGTGCGGGACGGCCGGTAGCGCTTCGGCAGAAGCAAGGCGGGCTACCATCCTCGGATATGACGATCGACCACACCTGTCCGGTGGCTTGGGCTGCCGACCACGGCTTGCTGGAGGGCTCACCGGTCGATCGATCCTGGTGCCTGTCGCACCAGATGGACACCCTGATGGGCTTGGAGCCGATCCACGCCATGGCGCCCGAGCTGCTGCTATGGCAGCAGGAAGCGCTGCGCGTTTTCTACGCCCCATGGGACTGGGTCAACACCTCGGCCAGAGTGATGCTGGTCGGGATCACGCCGGCATGTACCAGGCGAGTGAGGCGCTCGCCGAGGCCCGACGCTCCCTGGCGAACGGCCTGTCGCCCGACGACGCGCTCCGCCGAGCCGACGCCGTGGGGTCGTTCTCAGGGCCGATGCGGGCCAACCCGGTCACGATGATCGACGAGATCGGGCTCGCCGCCGCCATCGACTACCCCGTCTTCGTGCCCGGCCGCACCTACGGCAGGGCGAACCCGCCCCTGGTCGGACACCCGGTGCTGGCGTCGCTGGTGCGCGCCTGCCTGAGGGCCAGGGTGGCGATGGCCCCCCACGAGCTCGTCGTGCCCTTGGGAAAGGCCGCCGAGGCTGCAGTGGACTTCTTGGCCCGCCAGGACCTCCTAGACCGGCGACGGTGCCTGCTCGGCGTCCCCCACCCGTCGGGAGCTAACGGACACCGGGCCCGCCTGTACGCCGAGCGGCGTGCCGATCTGGCACGCGCGCTCCTGACGTGGAGCGCCTGACAGGTCCGCGGAGTTCTCGCGCCGTGACAAAAATAGTAGGCGCTGAGGGACTCGAACCCCCGACCCCCGCCTTGTAAGGGCGGTGCTCTAACCAACTGAGCTAAGCGCCCGGGAGCCAATAATGATAGGCGCGACACCACAAGCGCGCTACCCCCACCCGCAGGTGCGGCAACACCCCAGTCTGGTAGAAGTAGATGCTGAACTTAGCTAACTATTCTCAGGCCTGTCTTTACCGGAAGGAACCACAATGCCAGACACCGTCCAAATCGACACCGCCGACGCCAAGATGGGTCTCTACATGGCCCGGCCTGCGACCGCAGCTAAAGCGGCCGTCGTGGTCATCCAGGAGGCTTTCGGGGTGAACGACCACATCGAGGACGTCACCCGCCGTTTCGCCGGCGAAGGGTACTTGGCTGTGTCACCACACCTGTTCCACCGCTCCGGCGACCCGAAGCTCTCCTACGAAGACATAAGCCAGGTGATGCCCCACATGCAGGCTCTGAGCTCCGAGGGTATCGCTAATGACCTCGACGCAACCCTCGACTTCCTGGCCAAGGAGGGTCTCGAAGCCAACCAGATCGGAATCGTCGGGTTCTGCATGGGCGGAACGGTCGCGTTCATAGCCGCCACCCGCTACCCGCTGGGTGCGGCGGTCAGCTTCTACGGCGGGGGGATAGCGCAGGGGCGCTTCGGCCTTCCAGCCCAGACGGACGTCGCCGGGGACCTGAAATGCCCTTGGCTCGGCTTGTACGGGGATCTCGACCAGAGCATTCCCGTCGCCGAGGTGGAGACGCTTCGCCAAGCCGCTGCCCGTTCAGGCGTGAGGACCGAGGTGGTGCGTTACGCGGACGCCGGGCACGGCTTCCACTGCGACGCAAGGGACTCCTACCACGAGGCTTCGGCAAAGGACGCTTGGGGCTGCTGCCTCTCGTGGTTCTCCGACAACCTGCTCGGGCCAGCTGGGGCCTAGGCAGGTCCGGCCGGAGAGCTCCTAGCCGACGTTCGGGCGAACTGGTCGGGTTAGCTGCCGGCCAGTTCGTCGCGGATCACGCGGCGGAGGAGCTTTCCCGTCTCGTTGTAGGGCATCTCCGGGCGGAACTGCACCACGGTGGGCGCCTTCGTGGAGCGCAGGCGTTCCCTCACCCAACTTTGAAGCTCTTCGACGCTCACCGAGGCGCCCGGTTCGACGACGACGGCAGCTGCGACCGTTTCGCCCCACTCCGGGTCGGGCACACCGACCACGGCCGCTTCCGCAACCGCTGGGTGATCCATCAGAACCGCCTCTATCTCACCCGGGGAGAGGTTCTCGCCTCCCCTGACGATGACGTCGTCGAGCCGGCCATCGAGGAACAAGAACCCGCCCCCGTCGAGCCAGCCTGAGTCGCGCGTCGGAAACCAGCCTTGGTCGTTGAGCACGCTCCTGCCGAGGTACTCGCCCGCCACCTGGTCTCCCCTGACCCACACCTCGCCGCGCTCGCCTGCGGCCACCTCGTTGCCGTCGGCGTCGCGAATCGAAACCTCCACCGAGGGAAGCGGGCGTCCGACCGACCCGAGGCGGGCGCGCACCGCTGGGTCCGAACTTGACATCGAGACTCGATGGTCCTCCGGGCCTAGCACGGCGACAGTCGACGAGGTCTCGGTGAGGCCGTAGGCGTTGACGAAGTTGACGTCGGGCAGGAGGATCATCGCCCTTTCGATGGTCTCGACCGGCATCCGACCGCCACCGTAGGAGACGTGACGCAGCGTCGATACGTCACAGCCCGAGGTCTCGATCTCGTCGAGGATCCTTCCTAGCATCGTAGGCACGACCATCGCCTGGGTTATACCTTCGGTCTCGACGGTGCGCACCCACGAGCCCGCGTCGAAGCCGGGCAGGTAGATGATGCGCCTTCCGCTGTAGAGGCTTGACAGTATCGACGACACGCCGGCGATGTGGTAGGGGGGGACGCTCACCAGCTGAGCTTCGTCCTCGCCGGCGGACAGGAACTCGACGCTGGAGAGGATGTAGGAGGCGAGGTGACGGTGGCGGAGAACCGCCGCTTTGGGCTCGCCCGTCGTTCCACTCGTGAAGAGGAGGACCGCCACCACCTCGGGGTCAACCCACTGTAGCTCCCCGCTCGCCGGGGATGCCCCCGCTGTGCTGTCACCGCCCTGCCAGACCGGGACCGGGTCCGACATGACGGTGTCGGTGACGACGACGTCAAGGCCCTCGAGCCCGCTCGCCCGCCAAGCCATATCCTCTCCGACCACGGCCACTCCAGGCGTTACCCTGCCTAGGATAGCCCTGAGCTGGGGGTCCGCTAGACGGTAGTTGACCGGCACGAAGGCCAACCCCGCCAGGGCGGCACCGAAGAAGACCACGGGCAGGGCGTCGGAGTTGTAGTCCAACCACACGACGTTGCGCGCGCCCGAGGACGTGAACGCCTGGGCAGAGCGACGAGACGCCTCAAGTAGCTGACCTGCTGTCATGCCTTTCGTCCGGCTGCCGACGACGACGCGGTCTCCGGCGGCCTCGGCGACCATTTCTAGAAGCGTCGGCACGTTCATGTGATCACAGGCTCCCTGGCTTGAAGTTGGCTCAGAGGACTCTAACTTCCCTTCGTGCCGCCACGGCGGCGAGCGGCGAGCGCCGAGTCGAGCAGCTCCCTGGTCGCGGCTGCGACGACCGTCCGGCGCTCGTCGCCTGAGGTGATGATCAGATCCCGGCCCTCGGCGTCCTCGACGCACGCTCCCGCCTCGCGACACACCAGAAGACCCCCGAGGTAGTCCCAAGGGGCCAGAGAGCGCTCTGCGAAGTCGATGAACACGTCTAGGGCTCCCGACGCCACGGAGCATATGTCCAACGCGGACGCGCCCAGGGAGCGAAACTGCGACCATCCCAGGTCCGAACCGGGATAACCCGACACCGCCACGATCGAATCTTCGATGGCCGCACATGCGCTGGGACGTACCGGGCGGCCGTCGCAGGTCGCACCCTCGCCGCGCAAGGCCTCGAAGCGCTGCCCCGTCGCCTGGTTGACGACGACAGCTGCGAGAGGGCCCTCGCCGTCGAGCGCGCACAGGCTGGTAGCCCACCACGGCAAGCCACGCGACGCGTTGGTGGAACCGTCGACGGGGTCCACCACGACCCTGATGGGCCGTTGCGGGTGGTGCAGCCCTGACTCTTCCGAGAACACCCCCAGGCCTGCAGCCGACAGAACCTCGACCGCCGCCGCATCAGCCACCAAGTCGCTTCGGTACTGGCCTTCACGGGTTCCGGCCAAACCCCAGTCGGCCAGCCCGCCTAGGGCTTTTTTGACCGCGGACGCTGCTTCGACAAGGACTTGGAGGACGCCAGCGGGGTTCATTTTTTCGTCGTGTAGGGTCACCGACATGGCAAGCTAGCGGAATCCGGTCGCTGGAAGTCCCGCCGTCCCGGTATCGTCGTGTGCATGGCGGTCATCGACGTCGCTGGTTACGTAGCCGAGCTTAAAGACCATGCGGTGGACCACGGGTTCCACGTGCACGACGAACGCCACTTCGTGGAGACTTACTCGCTGCGCCAAGCCTGGGAGGTCGACGTGCACCCCGAGGAGGCCTGCAACGGCCCCTTGGACCTACACCTGGCGTTGGAGGTCGACCCGAGGGTGCTGCTCGCTTTCGAGGACGTCGTGGTGGATCTGCCCGACGGTGACGACCCCCCTGACACTTTCCACTTTCCCTTGACGTTCACCTGGGGTCTTCCCCCCCTGCCGCAGGGTCCGGATCTCCTCCGCCTGGCCATCGACCTGGCTGGCATAGGGGGCATAGAGCTGCCCTTGGAGTCCTCGGCGATCGACAGCTACGCTTCCGCGACCGATCCCGCAGAGCGGCGCATAACGATCGTCGCCCGCCAGCAAGTGTCCCTCGCCAGGGTCTTAGCCGGCGAGGAGTTGCTCTGCGAGACTTTCGACAAGGCTCTCGCTGTCAGCCAGTACCTTCTCGAACGCGCCCCGGCCTGGCTGGGAAGCTGATCGGCTTCGCCGGCACACCTCGCCTAGCGGGGGCGCCTGCTCAGGGGGTGTGGTCGTCGCGGCTGACGGCGTTGAGGCGGTCAGCCCTGTTTTTCACGTAGGTCGCGGTGGCCAGTCCCATGCCGACCACCAGCACTGCTAAGACCAGTCCGAACGTCGGGCTCAAAGCGGCGACTACCGCCACCACGGCCAACGGTATCCCGATGATGGCTACCCTCACTCCGACTCGTAGTGCTGCCCACTGGTCGCTAAGAGTCGGCACCGACTGTCGGGTAGACGGGTCGTCGGGTCCGCGAGCGCTCACCTTGGACATCCTTGCATGTTTCGGCGGGACCAAGCGGCGAGACCTTTCGGCGGGACCAACAAGTTGCGCCGCCAGTGACCGGCGGACAAGATCTCTCTGGTGACTACTACTATCGACCTGAGCGGAAAGACAGCGCTGGTAACCGGTGCCTCGAAGGGCATCGGCGCCGCGATAGCAAAGCTGCTGGCTGAGAGCGGGGCGAACGTCATGCTCTCGTCACGCAAGATGGACGCTTTGGAGCAAGCGGCGGCCGGGATCGACGGGAGCACAGCTTGTTTCGCCGCTAATGCGGGACGGCCAGACGAGGCTCAAGCCGCCGTGGCGGCGACCATCGAGCGGTTCGGCTCCCTAGACGTCCTTGTCAACAACGCCGCTACCAACCCCTACTACGGGCGTTCTATCGACATAGACCTTCCCCGTTTCGACAAGATCTTGGAGGTCAACCTGCGCGGTCCGCTCGTGTGGACCCAGGAGGCTTGGAAGCAGACGATGGCCGAAAAGGGCGGGGTCGTGATCAACATCTCGTCGGTCGGTGGTTTCAAATTCAGCGGTCCGATCGGTATCTACGACACGAGTAAGGCTGCGCTGATACACCTGACCAAGCATCTTGCGTCCGAGCTTGGACCCAAGGTGAGGGTCAACGCAATCGCCCCCGGGCTGGTCAAGACCGACTTCGCCAGGGCGTTGTGGGAGCCGACCGGGGAGGACGCCGAGCGCCCCTGGCCGCTGCGACGTCTAGGTCTGCCTGTCGACATCGCCCAGGCAGCGCTGTTTTTGAGCAGTGACCTGTCGTCTTGGATCACCGGTGAGGTATTGACCGTAGATGGTGGGAGCATGGTCTTGTAAGGGCCTAGAGCTCTAGGCTTCGCAGCCCGGCGGGGCTTCCCGGCGGGGCTTCCCGGCAGACCGGACCCCGAAAATTCGCCGACTGTTTGGGAACTTGAGGTCGCCTATAGCTTCGAGCGAAGCTCGGCCGCAGCGCTCACCGTGTTGCCGCCTTTGCCTTTGGACTCGTACAACGCCATGTCAGCAGCTTTCATCAACGCTTCGGCGTCCCGGGCTGCGAGAGGGTACACCGCCAGCCCGATCGAGGTCTTCTGCTCCCATCCCGGGGCGAGCGGGCTCGCGCACGCTGCGACGCAGCCTGACACGATCGCCTCGCTCACGCGCAGAGCCTCCCTTTGGCTCATGCCGGGGCAGACGACCATGAACTCCTCCCCTCCCATCCGTATGACCGTGTCCGCTTTTCGGACACTTCCTTGGAGGAGATCGGAGAACCTTCGCAGCACGTCGTCACCGGCTGCGTGACCGAACGTGTCGTTTACCTGCTTAAAGTTGTCAAGGTCCAAGTAGACGACGCATGCGTAGTCGTCGGACATCTCCGCCAGTTTGAGAACGCGGTTCAGGACCGAGATGCCGTGTCGTCGATTGGCGACGCCTGTCAGCGGGTCGGTCTGAGCCTCGGCGAGGAGGCGCTGGCGTTCCGCGGCGCGAGTGATCGCTGCGGCGAGCAGCCCGATCATGTCGGTCACGGTCTTTTCATCCTCAGGTTGTGGAGGGACCGCCCAAGCCACGCCCGCTTCTATCGTGCCGTCGGGCAGTACCAGCACCGGCAGCTGCTCTTGGGGATCTTGACCCGAAGCGAGAGTTATGTGGCCTCCCACCGCAGGATGCGTTATCCGCAAGTTGACCCCGGACAGTTTCGGCAAGTAGGACATGGCCTCGACGAGGTCTCGCAGGTCCGGCCCGGTCGGCTCGTCTCCCAGCCCGTGGATGAGCCTCGCAGCGTCCCCGAGCGCCGCCTGGCGGCGGATGCGCTCGGACTCCGACACTATGAGCAATCCGGAAGCTACCTGCTCGCTGACGGCGTCGACCAACTCCTGCGACCCGAGGTCGGGAAACTCGAAAAGACACGTCAGGACTCCGGATCCCTGATCGCCGAGGGCCAGCCGGCTGCAAAGCGCTCCTAGCGGAAGTCCCCCCGCCGTTTGCCCGTCGGCTCCGTCACCTCGCCGAACCGATATGGGAGGCACGCCGACTATCTCGCAGCTGAGCTGGCTCCACCGGACTGGCAGGAACTGGTCGACGATGGACACCGCCGCCTCCGAGAAGGTGGAAACATCGGTCACGTGCACGGACAGCCGGGCGAGTTCTAAGAGGCACTCGGTGTGAGCGAGCCGGATCATCAGCTGGGCCCGGTCCGAGTTGCGAAACTGTTCTAGACGCTCAGTCTCTCGTTCGGCGAGCGCTCTCAAAGCGGTCATATCTTCGCGCCGAGCCTGGTGCTGACCCGATCGAACGACTTCTGGGTGGCTCGAAGAACCTGAGCGGGTTTCACCCAGAGGCGGCATTCGTCGATGACTTCCTCAAGGGACCTGGAAACCTCGTGGCAGGAAAGTCCGACGGCCTCCGCGACCGCGGCTTCTCCGATAGCAACCGCCTTAGTCAACTTTCCGGCGCCTACGAGCGGAAGATGGTGGTCCCGCACCGCTTCGACGAGGCTCTTAGGGAAACCCCATTTGGCGAGGGCCGCCGCCCCGACTTCGGGGTGGTCGGTGCCGAAGGCGGAACGTTCGTGGTCGAGGAGTCGCTCCCCGCCGCGGCGCACCACGTCAGCGTAGAGGGCTGGATCACGAAGGTGCAGCAGGACGGCGCCGATGTCGTGGAGCAAGCCGGCGGTGAACGCCTCCCCCGCACCCACCTCCAACTCGGCCGCGATGGTAGACGCCGCGGCGCCAACCTCCATGGCGTGAGGCCAGAATGTGTCCGGTCCTAGGTCTACGCCGTCGGATAGTAGCGGGAAGGCGGCCGCGGCGGTTATCGCTTGAACTGCCGAAGCGCCGAGCATCATCACGGCCCTAGTGGCAGACGCAACGCCTCCCCGACCTCCGTAGGCTGCCGAGTTGGCCATCCGCAGTACTCTGGTGGAAAGGACAGGATCAATCTCGACGATCTCAGCGAACTGGGAAAGCGAGGCGTCCGGGTCGTCGATCAGCTCGAAGAGTCGTGTTGCCGTCGACGGACGGACAGGCAGCCTACGAGCCAGCTCGTCCCAGTCAACCGCAGTGCCCTTACCCACAAGCGCAGATATTACTCACAGCCGCCTAGCTGACAGCAGCTTTTCGTGGCCTGCCACCACGGGGGTGGCGGTCCGGCGCGCTGGTCGACACCGAACGACCCTGGCTCGCGGCGGCGTCAGCAACTCTGGCTATCCGTCTGAGCACTGTCCTGACGAGAACCTGAGCTAGACGGTCCCCGAGGGGAAGCTGGTCAGCTTCCGTTCCCGATTGCGTGACCTCCAAGCCCAGCGTAGGCCCTGGCGCGACTGACACGTCAAGCGCGGGAAGTCGTATCCTCGCGCCGGCGCGCAACTCGCAGCGCTCGGGGTCCAAAGCGACGACGGCTATTGAGATCTCGCCGTGAGCGCCCAAACCCCCCGGCATGGAAGCCTCAAACGAGACGCCCAGCTGAGCGGCGTCCTCTGCGTTTCGAGTTCCGAGCGTATCCGCGCCTTCGGCTCGTCCAAGAGAAGTCGACGAGGCCACGTGCACCGGCAACCACGGTGCTGGATCACCGAGGATCCGCTTGCGCAACTCGTCAACCTCGCCGAACGCACCGACCAAAGCGGTAGCAAAGACCTGTTCGCGTCTGAGAACGGCTAGAAGCTGCGGGACTCCCGCTTCGACTTGTATCGAGTCGGCGACCGCCACACTGTGGTCTCCCGCCCTGTGGGAGTCCTTCGGGCGTTCCACCCGACCGGCTTCTATGTCTTCGTCGCGGCGCACCAAGTCGGCGAGGGACGTCGAGCGCAGCACCTCGCGCAGGGCCTCGGTCGCCGAACGCCACGTTTCGTGCAGCGGGCACACGGCGTCCCAACGGCACGGTCCTTCTCCTAGTGCGCACCTCTCGGCTCGCAGCGGACCCTCGCCGGCTTCGACCACCTCGACGAGGCTCACCTGTTCAGGAGGAGAGGCGAGACGGTATCCGCCGTCCTTGCCGGCCTTGGAGGTCGCCAAACCGGCCCGTACCAGGTCGGCGAGTATCTGCGATGCGAAGGTCTGGGGCACGCCCATCTCGGCCACCACTTCGCGGATTTTGCGCGCTTCCCCGCTCGGATAGGCCCTGGCGAGAGACAGGGCCGAGCGGACCACGTAGTCCCCCCGTTTCGACAACGTCATATTCACAACAATAAGTATAGCTGAAGACTTGACATAAGTCATCACCTTAGCTAGTCTTATCTACGTTTAGTGCTACACCATAGGAATAGTGTTCTAAGAGAGGTACCAGATGACGATCGTCGCCCCCGATGACCAGCGTCCCCAAGCGGCGCAAGCACCACCGCTGGCACGCCCAGCGCCCGTGACCGTCAGGCTGCGACCCCCGAGCCGTGAGGGCTTGGTCGAGCACTTCGCGCCGACCGACCCCCCTAAAGCTTGGGACCTGACACGCAATCCGCGGGTGGCGAAGCTGGTCCGCAACCGCAAGTTCCAGTTCCTTTTGATCCTGCCGAACCAGATCATCTTCTGGACGGTCATCTTCCTCGGGATCTTGGGCACGGTCGTACCCGGCCTCAACTTCGCAACGGCGATCACCTGGTACATCTGGTTCTGCCTGGTTTTCGTCTTGATGGTCGTCGTCGGGCGCGGCTGGTGCGCAATGTGCCCGTTCGGCGGGTTCGCCGAATGGCTCCAACGGCGCACCTTCTGGCAGCGCACACAGAAGACCCTCGGGCTCGGGCGTAAGCTACCCGAGCCGATCGCCCGGTACGGGCTGCTCCTGTCCGTCGGCACCTTCGTCGGGCTCACGTGGATCGAGGAGCGCTTCAACATCGCCGGGCCGGGCAACCCCGCGGACACAGGCCTGATGGTCATCGGGATCGTCGCTAGCGCAGTGGCGGTGTTCTTGGTGTTCGAACGGCGGACCTTCTGTCGCTACCTGTGCCCCTTGTCAGCTCTTATCGGCAGTGTTGGTGCGATGGGATCGGCCGCAGGGTTCCGCACGCGGGACCGGGAGGTGTGCCTTACATGCCAGACCAAGGACTGCATGCGAGGCGGGGAGGAAGGCTACGGCTGCCCGTGGTACACCTGGCCAGGCAGCGCCGACTCGAACCTGACCTGCGGGCTGTGCAGCGAATGCTACAAAGGCTGCCCTTCGGGTAACGTCGGGCTTTTCATCCAACCGCCGCTCAAGTCGGTGATAGCCCCGCAGCGGCGCCGGGCAGACCTGGCCTGGGCGGTGGCGTTCCTGTTCGGCCTCGTCCTCTACCAGCAGATCAACGCCACCAGCGCCTACGCGAGCTTGGACAACTGGCTAAACCGGGTCACCCACATCGGCCCCTACCCAAATCCGATCGACTACCTGGGAATGATCGTCGGCCTGGGCTTCCTCGTCGCTGGGCTCGCATGGATACCAAGCAGGCTTTTCATGAAGGACCCAGCCCAGCTTCCCGTCACCGACAGGCTCGCGGCGCTCGCCCGCTCCAAGTCCTTCGTGGACCGTGCCAGCCAGTTCCGCTCGTTCTTCGTCCCTGTCGCCTACGGTCTCATCCCCGTAGTCGGCGCGGACTACTTGGCCCGCCAGCTGCCGAAGTTCTTCAAGCATTCGCTGCGCATCATCCCTGCGATCGGTTCGTGGTTCGGCGCGGGTTCCACCCACTCCAGCCTCTATCACACCCACATCCTCACCAACCCACAGATCGTGATAGCCCAAGTAGTCGTCGTCGGGCTTGGGATGGTCGCGTCGCTGTGGGCGACTCACAAGATTGCGCTCAGAGACATCCGCCCTTCGGCGACCCGCCCGGTCGCCGCCGAGCTGACCGGGATCGCCATGGTCCTCGTGTCAGCGGGAGTTGCCGGGTTCTTGTACGTGATCATGCACGCAGCTTCTTGAGAGGAATACGACAATGACAATCACTGCTCCATCTGATCTCTCCTCGCCTGTAAAGGAGAGCATGCTCTCGCCGACTATCCACGTTCTGATCGACCGTTGCGCCGGCTGCCAGGAGTGCATCGTGAGATGCCCGACCCAGGCCCTGCACATGGACCCGGTCACTTGGACCGCCGTCGGCGACGACCAGCTCTGCGTCGGATGCCGCCAGTGCGAGCGCACGTGCCCCTACTCGGCGATATTCGTGGACGGGCCCCAGCTAGTAGCCGCCAGGGTGAGCCTTGAGACCGTACATCCTGATCAGCTCACCTTCGACCGAAGCGAGACTCGCAGGGCCATAACAAAC
Organism: Actinomycetes bacterium; assembly: GCA_021799445.1. GTDB lineage: Bacteria > Actinomycetota > Acidimicrobiia > Acidimicrobiales > Palsa-688 > JAJZAM01. Next base: position 68,692 of record JAJZAM010000001.1, on the reverse strand, counting down.
TGGCACGAAGCCCTCGACGAGGCGAGCCGCTGCCTCGACTGCCCGGACCCGACTTGCGTTCGCGGCTGCCCAGCACACAACGACATCCCGGGTTTCATCCGAGCGTTACGTTCAGGCGACCTCGACGAAGCTCACAAAGTGCTTCGCCGCACCACCTACCTGCCTGACATCTGTTCGAGGGTCTGCGATCAGGCGGTGCAATGCGAAGGGTCCTGCAGTTGGTCCCTCGCCGGGAGCAGCCCTGTCGCTATCGGCGCCCTGGAGCGCTTCATCGCCGACAACGCTCCCGTCCCGCCCATCGAAGTGGCCGAAGCCGCAAAGACCGACCGGGCGCCCCGGGTAGCGATAGTCGGGTCCGGTCCTGCGGGCATCGCAGCAGCCGCCACGCTGCGCGCCGGTGGAGCCGACGTGACCGTGTTCGAACGCGACTCCACACCCGGAGGGCTTCTCATATGGGGCATACCCGACTTCACGCTGCCCGAGCAGGTCGCTCGCCGGCCTTGGGAACACCTGCTCGAAGCCGGTGTGCACCTGCACACGAACCACAACGTGAACGCCGAGGAGCTCAAGTCGCTCGCTGATGACTTCGACGCGGTTGTCGTAGCAGCCGGCGCTAGCGTAGCTATGCGAGCACCGGTCCCCGGGTCAGACCTCGAAGGCGTCTGCGACGCCACCGAGTTCCTCCAAGCGGCCCGTCTGGCTATCGCCAGCGGCACTCCCATGGCCGCCCTAGCTCCCAAAGCGCTCAGCGCCTCCGCTCCCGCCGACACGAGGCCTGCCAGAGTCCTGGTGCTCGGAGCCGGCAACACCGCCATGGACGTCGCTCGCAGCGCTCGGCGTCTCGGCGCTCAAGCCACCTGCATCGACTGGATGGACCGCCGCTTCGCGCCGGTGCGCCCCGACGAGCTGGACGAAGCGACCACCGAAGGGGTGGAGGTGCGCTTCTCGACCACGCTGCGCCGTTTGCTCGGCGAAGACGGCCACGTCAGCGAAGCCGAGCTCGCCGAGACCGTGCAGCACAAAGCTTCTAAACGTCCCAAGGTGCTCGAATCCAAGACGTCGAGGATACAAGTCGACATGGTAGTTATGGCAATGGGCTATCGAATCGACTCTGATATAGCCAAGCTGGGAGGCGATGTGCCCGTCGCCAAGAAGACCCAAGGCTTCCCCGACCGCCGTTGGCTGGCCAGCGGGCTGCTAGCGAACCCGGCTCCGCCCGCCGCTAGATACCAACCGGTGGGTCTCCTGGCGCTCGGGCGGGAGAAGGGCGAAGCCCAGGCCGCCTACCCGCGGGGTAAGCACACTTGGTTCGCCGGGGACTCCCTGGTCGGACCGTCGACAGTCGTCGAAGCGATGGCCCAGGGCAAGGTCGCAGCAGCGGCCATACTCGCATCGTTGTCTCCTGGCGAACCCGACGGGCGGCGCTGAAACCCTCAGCCGGTCCAATAAGTTCCCGAAGCCTCCGCTGCCTCGTCGAGCATCTCCATGCGGGACTCGGCGGTCAGCGGATCGGCTTCGCACATAGCGTCCACCAGCAGCCCCAACGCTACGAGCACGGCCGGGTGAGCGTCGAACGTCAACCCTGAGCCGACCGGGAGCGCAAGGCTCCACGTGGGCTCCACGCCCGGTATAGGAGGCATCGCCCGGTCGCACACTAACGCGATCCGATACCCCATACCTGCCGCCGACTGGATCATGCGGATCATCTCAGACGGGTAACGGGGCATGCAAACGACCAGCAGGACATCCGCACCGGCCGCCTTGGCCCCTAACAGTACGTCTAAAGATTTGGAGTCTCCTTGCGCCACCGACAGCACATGGGGATGCACTTTGGCAGCTAGATAGGTGAAATACTCACCCAGGTAGGCGGACGCCCGGACCGCTGCAACTACCAGCGGCTTCGAAGCGACAAGAGCTGCGGCGATTCCTTCGGCTTGCACGACGCCGTCTACGATCCTGGCTGTTTCTGCGACGTGTCTGGCTTCTTCAGCGACCACCGCCTGGGCGTGTGTCTCACCCCGGGACCCGCATGGAGACGCCACGTCGTCGACGAGCACGGATCGAAGGTGGTCCCGGAGGGCACCGTAGCCGTCGAAGCCGAGCGACGCCGCGAGACGGCTAACCGAAGGTTGGCTGACGCCGACCCGCTCTGCGAGCTCCCGCGCCGTCAACCATGCGAGCTGCTGGGGGTGCTCCAGCAACAAAGCGAGGATCCTTCGCGACGTCGGGCTCAGTTTGGTGCCAGAGGCGAGGTGACGTAGCTCCTCGCCAGGTGAAAGGGCCGGGGCCGGGGCCGGCAAAACTAGCCCGCCAGCAGAGGCCGGTTGGGCCGGTTGGGCCGGCAGGGGCTCTTCGCGACAGCTCACGGGTGCAACCCGGGTGACGTTCCGGCTACGAGCTCTCCCAGTCGGAACACGGCACTTACTAACGGCACTCCCGGACGGTAGGCGATCCACGACACGCTCGGCGCGTCGAGGACTGAGAAGTCCGCTCTCTTGCCCTGCTGGAGCCTGCCGATGTCGTCGCGGCGCAGTGCGTCAGCGCCTCCGCCCGTAGCGGCGTGAAGCGCTTCGGCTACGGTCATCCCGAGCTCTCGCACCGCCAAAGCCACGACGAAGCTCATAGACGTGGTAAAAGACGTTCCGGGGTTGCAGTCGGTAGCCAGCGCCAACCTCACCCCGGCGTCGAGGAGCCGCCGGCCATCGGGGTAGGCCGAACGGGTAGAGAACTCAGCCGCCGGTAGCAGCGTCGCTACCGTCGACGATCCAGCGAGGGCTTCCACGTCGGAGTCGGCCAGATGGGTGCAGTGGTCCACCGACGCGGCACCGACGGCCACCGCCAGCGACGCGCCAGGGCCATGGCGAAGCTGGTTTGCGTGCACCCTGAGACCAAGACCCGCTTCCCGCCCAGCTTCGAGCACCGCTTTAGCCTGGTCCGCGTCGAAGGCTCCCTCTTCGCAGAACACGTCAATCCAGCGGCACTGCGAACGGCAGGATTCCAGCATCTGCCCGCACACCAGGCTCACGTAGTCGTCAGAGCGCCCGGCGTACTCCGGGGGGACCACGTGACCTCCGAGGAACGTCACCTCGTCGGTGAGCGTCGCTGCGACGCGAACCAGACGCGCTTCGTTGGCAACGTCGAGGCCGTAGCCGCTTTTTACCTCGATGGTCGTCGTGCCCCCGGCGAGCGCTTCGGCCGCCAGGCCCGCCGCCCGCCTCGACAGCTCCTGCGTCGTCGCGGCGCGCGTCGCCTCGACGGTTCTGACGATCCCCCCGGCGCCGTAGGGGTGTCCCGCCATGCGCGCCTCCCACTCGCGGGCTCTGTCCCCGGCGAAAACGAGATGCGTGTGACTGTCGACGAAGCCTGGAATGACAGCCCTTCCGTCGACGTCTAGGAGTGCGGCCCCCGACGCCTCGGGCAGGTTTGTCTCCGGACCGACCCACGCGATCCGGCCGGACTCGACGACCATGGCCATGTTTTCGGCGGGCGGCGACCCCGTGCCGTCGCACAACTCGCCGATCCCTGTGATCACGAAGCTAGCTCCGTCGTTGCCCTCCCCCGTGCAGTTGGTATCCTCTCGACGCCGAACGTCTGGCGTGTCGTGTCGGTTGCTCATCTTTCGCCACGGTCCATGACCCCGGAGATCGCGTCTGACATTCGCCTTGCCACGTCATTAACACCCAGGTGATGGCCGTCTCTCACGATCGTCCTGCCGGCTACGATCACGTCGCGTACCAAACTACCGCGGCCAGCGAAGATCAAGGCGGCCGGCGCATTGGTACCCCCAGGTCCGAAGGTGCCAGCCATCTCGACGCTCGAACAGTCGAAGCTGCAAAGGTCAGCCTGGGCGCCCACTTCGATCCGCCCGACCTCGGGCCATCCCAAAGAGGCCGAGCCGTTTCGGGTGGCAGCTTGGAGCAGATCCGCCGGGTCGTGGGATCCGCGGCGACCGCTGGCCAGGCGCTCGTCGAGCTCGACGGCACGCGCTTCTTCTAGGAGGTCTATCACCGCGTGCGAGTCGCTTCCGAGGCAAAGCGGCACCCCGGCGCCTCGGAGGGCGACGGTAGGCCCGATCCCGTCGGCGAGATCACGCTCGGTTGTCGGGCACATGCACACCGACGACCCCGACGATCCGAGGAGCTTGACGTCCCCGGCTTCGAGATGGGTGGCGTGGACAGCGGTGAAGGCAGGTCCGAGCAGGCCCGCTTCGGCCAGGACCTGCGTGGGGGTGAGCCCGTAGGCACGCTCGCAGGCTGCGTTCTCGGCCGGCTGCTCGCTGACGTGCGCGTGGATGAGCGCTCCCGCGGGCGCCACCGCTTCTGCTATCTCAGCGAGAGCGTTTCGGGGCACCGCCCGGACTGAGTGCACCGCAGCCCCGAAGCGCACCGTGGGTCCGCTGAGAGATCGCGACGCTTCGCCCAGGCGGGACAGCCAGCCCTCGACGCTGCCGTCGCTGAAGCGCCTCTGAGCCCCTTGAAGCGCAACGGCCGCTGGCGTCCCAACGTCGGCCCCGAGGCCCGTGACAACCTCCCCTGACGGGGCGACGCCCCCCGTCAGGTAGCAGGCGTCGAGCACGGTTATCCGGATTCCCGCGACGCGTGCCGCCTCGACTATCGCTGCTTCCATCGCCTGGTTCTCATAGGCACGGCCGCTTTGATCGTGATGCAGGTAGTGGAACTCGCCCACAGTGGTGACGCCGGCCAGCAGCATCTCCGCGTAGACAGCCGTAGCGAGCTCCAAGTAAGCGTCCGGGTTGATCCGCTCGGCGATTCGGTACATGAGGCTACGCCACGTCCAAAAGTCGCCGCCTCCAGACTGGGTCCAGGCCCGCAACGCCCGGTGGAACGCGTGGGAGTGACAGTTGACGAGGCCTGGGACCGTCAGCCCCGGCAGGATCCCGACGCCGGAGGTTTCCGGGCGTGGGCTTCCCGGCTCGACCGCAAGTATGGTCCCGTTTGCGTCGCAGTCGATGCGAACACCGCTTGCCGCGTCGGGTCCTCCGAGCCATGCCATCTCAGCCCACCAAGATCGGGGGGTCATCCCAACTCCCCGCAGACGGCTTCCGCCGCTTTGAGCACACGCCCCGACGCGACGGCCTGCACGGCGGCTTCGACCTCCGGCGCAACCCAGCGGTCGGCCCCCGGTCCCGGAACGCTCAAACGCAGCTCTCGCCTGGCTGCGCCTGTTGCCGGGGCGGGCTCCAGCGGAGCCCGCAAGTCCAAAGCCCGTGCGGCTACGAGCAGCTCTATGGCGACGACCCGGCGCAAGCCGTCCAGTGACCTGCGAAGCTTGCGGGCGGCCGCCCAGCCCATCGACACGTGGTCCTCCTGCATGGCCGAGCTCGGTATGGAGTCGACGCTCGCCGGGGAAGCGAGCCGCTTTAGCTCACTGACGATGCCCGCAGCGCAGTACTGGGCGATCATGTAACCAGAGTCGACTCCCGGATCGTCGGCGAGGAAAGGCGGAAGCCCGTGCGACCGGGCGGGGTCTAGCATCCGGTCGCAGCGCCGTTCGCTCATCGACGCGAGATCAGCGGCTACGATCGCCAAGAAGTCCGCCACGTAGGCGAGCGGAGCGCCGTGGAAGTTACCGTTGGACTCTACACGTCCGTCGGGAAGCACGACGGGGTTGTCGACGGTAGCGGCGAGCTCTCGCCCGATGACCATCGAAGCGTGCGACAGCGTGTCGCGTGCAGCCCCGGACACCTGAGGGGCGCAACGCAGCGAGTACGCGTCCTGGACTCGTGTGTCGCCCACCCGGTGCGACCCGACGATCTGAGAGTGTCGCAGCAGACGCCACATGTTGTCCGCCGCTGCGGCCTGGCCTGGATGGGGTCTCAAAGGCGCGTGAAGGTCCGCGGCGAAGACACGGTCAGTTCCAAGGAGCGCTTCGACGCTCATCGACGCCGTAAGGTCAGCCGTCTTGCAAAGGGTTGACATGTCGCTCACCGCCATGACCAGCATGCCAAGCATGCCGTCAGTACCGTTGACTAAAGCCAGGCCTTCTTTTTCTTCGAGCTCGAGCGGTTCGATCCCCGCCAGGCATAGAAGCTCATCAGCCGGGCGCAGCACACCGTCGCGGTCACGGCCTTGTCCTTCTCCCATCATAAATAGGGCCGTGTGGGCTAGGGGGGCCAGGTCCCCGCTGCAGCCCAAAGACCCGTACTCTGGAACTTTGGGGGTGATACCCGCGTTTAGGGCAGACGCGTATGACGCCGCCACCGACGGCCTGACGCCTGTGCGCCCCGACGCCAAAGTCGCCAAGCGGAGGAGCATCATCGCGCGTACCACCTCGACTTCCACCTCGTCTCCGGTGCCCGCAGCGTGCGAGCGGATCAGGCTGCGCTGAAGGTCCTTGCGTCGCGACGGGGGGATGTGACGTGTCGCCAAAGCCCCGAAGCCGGTAGAGACCCCGTACACGGGCGTCTGTGAGGCCGCCAGCTCCTCGACGCGCAAGCGTGAGCGGCTCATGGCGGCGACCGCCTCCCGGCTCAGCTCGACCAGGGCACCGCCCCGCGCGACCGCAAGGACGTCTTCGGGACGCAACCCTGACGTGGACAGCTCGACGATCATCTTGTCGCCACCGCGCTCGGCGATCCAGCTCGGTCGGCGGCGGGCGCCGGAACGTCCGACAAGCCGCCGGCGTCGTCGAGCAGCGCTGCCAGGACCGCGCTGAGAGCGTCCACCCCTCTGAGGCAGTCTTGCATGCTGGCGGATTCGGCTCGATCATGGCTCACGCCCGTCGGGTTGCGCACGAACAGCATGGCGGTCGGAACTTGGGCTGCGAGCACCGCGGCGTCGTGCCCAGCCCCGGTCGTCAGCCTGGGGACGTCACCCAGGACCGCCCTCACAGACGCCACGAGACGCTCCTGCAGGGCGGCGGGGAAGCTCGCACCGTCGCTCCAAGACTCCTCGGAGGCCACCAAGGCCACGCGGTGGTGGCTGCAACGCTGCACGCTCGCGACCCGGATCGACTCGACGAGGTTGCGGACAGTTTCAGCGGACGGGGCGCGAGCGTCAAGCCACACCGACGCTCGCGACGCCACTGCGTTGGTGGCTCCCGGGTTCACCTCGACGCGTCCGACGGTAGCGAGAGCTTCGGCGGCTTCGGCCTGCGCGCGCGCGTCGAGGATCAGGTGCGCGGCTGGGATCAGCGGGTCGCGCCGGTCGACGATGCGTGTCGTGCCAGCGTGGTCTGCCTGCCCCGTGAAGTCGAAACGCCACCGTCCGTGCGGCCAGACGGCAGCGGCGACCCCGACGGGCGCACCAAGGTGGTCGAGGGTTCGACCCTGCTCGATGTGAAGCTCGACGAACGCGGCTATTTTCGAGACCCGCCCCGGATCAGCTCCGCAGCGGCTCGGGTCGAAACCGGCTGCTGTCATGGCCTCGGCCAGTGTGACGCCCGAACGGTCCGTCCGGGCGAGGAGCGCGCACGGGTCCACCTGCCCTGTCATGAGGCGGCTGCCTGCGCACGCCACGCCGAAGCGTCCGCCCTCCTCGTCGGCGAAGTCGACTACGGCCAGCGGCTTGGGCGGCTGGCCGTAACGTCGAGCGAGACGGTCCACGGCGGCGAACGCCGACACGACACCGAGCGGCCCGTCGAAGCCCCCTCCACCGGGGACGCTGTCTAGGTGGCTGCCCGTGACGATCGCTCCAGCTCCGGGTTCACCCCACCACGCCCACAGGTTCCCGTTGCGGTCCTCGTCTAAGAGCATGTTCCGCAGTCGGGCCTGGCGGCGGAACCAGTCCCGGCAGGAAAGCTCCGCGTCGCTCCATGCGAGACGCTGGTAGCTGCCGTCGGGGGCCCTGCCGAGAGGCGCAAGAGACGTCCACATCTCCTCGAAATCGTCGCCTTGCGCGTAGCTCACGGCCGAACCCTATCTGCGGTGTGCGATACGGGGACCTTCACCCCGCGACTCGACGCGACCTGCTTTGCGGTGTCGTAGCCGGCGTCCGCGTGGCGCAGCACCCCCATCGCCGGATCATTTGTCAGCACCCTTGCGATCTTTTCGCCTGCTAGAGAGCTGCCGTCCGCCACGCAGACTTGCCCGGCGTGTATGGAACGTCCCATGCCGACGCCGCCGCCGTGGTGTATCGAAACCCACGACGCACCGGAGGCCACGTTGACCATGGCGTTAAGCAGAGGCCAGTCCGCTATCGCGTCGGACCCGTCGAGCATCGCTTCGGTCTCGCGGTACGGCGACGCTACGGATCCGCAGTCGAGATGGTCCCGGCCGATCACGATCGGCCCGGCGAGCTCTCCGCTGGCGACCAGCTCGTTGAAGCGTTGACCGGCCTTGTCTCGCTCTCCGTAACCCAGCCAGCAGATCCTGGCGGGCAGACCCTGGAAGGCCACTTTCTCAGCAGCGCTGTGGATCCACCTGGCGAGAGGATCGTTGTCGGGGAAAAGTTCGAGCACCGCACGGTCGGTTACCTCTATGTCGTGAGGGTCGCCGCTAAGAGCGGCCCACCGGAAAGGGCCTTTGCCCTCGCAGAACAGCGGGCGTATATAAGCCGGGACGAACCCAGGAAAGTCGAAAGCTCGGTGGTAGCCGGCCAGTTGGGCTTCGGCGCGGATCGAGTTGCCGTAGTCGAAGACCTCTGCTCCTGCGTCGGCAAAGCCGACCATCGCCTCGACGTGGCGCGCCATCGACTCTCTCGCGGCGCGGGTGAAGCCAGCAGGGTCGGCGCGGCGCGCGTCGGCCATGTCCTCGAAGGCGATCCCGACCGGAAGGTAGCTGAGCGGGTCGTGAGCGGACGTCTGGTCGGTGACGACGTCTACCGGAACGGACCTGCGAAGCAGCTCCGGCACGACCTCGGCGCAGTTGCCTTGAACCCCGATCGACAGTGGCCGCCTTATGGCTCGGGCGATCATCGCTTTTTCCACGGCTTCGTCGAGTGAGGAGGCGTGCTCGTCGAGGTAGCGGGTCTCTACCCGCCTGCGGATGCGGCTGGGATCGCAGTCGACGGCGATGACAACACCGCCGTTCATGGTCACGGCGAGCGGTTGGGCTCCTCCCATCCCTCCGAGACCGCCTGTCAGGGTCAGCGTGCCTGCCAGGGTCCCACCGAAGCGCTTCTCGGCGACGGCTGCGAAAGTCTCGTAGGTACCCTGGAGAATGCCCTGGGAGCCTATATAGATCCACGAGCCTGCGGTCATCTGCCCGTACATCGTCAAGCCTAGTGAGTCAAGCCGGCGGAACTCCTCCCACGTGGCCCACTGCGGTACGAGGTTCGAGTTGGCTATCAGGACTCTTGGTGCCCACTCCCAGGTGCGCAGGACACCAACCGGCTTACCCGACTGCACCAGGAGCGTCTCGTCGGCTTCTAGGGTTCTAAGGCAAGCCGTGATCGCGTCGAAGCTGCTCCAGTTCCTAGCCGCCTTGCCGTTACCGCCGTAGACGATCAACTCGTCGGGGTGCTCGGCCACCTCAGGGTCGAGGTTGTTGTGGAGCATTCGCAGCGCGCCCTCCGCTTCCCAGGTCTTGCAGGACATCTCTGTCCCCACGGGACTGCGCAGGATTCTGTGGTTCGTAGGAGCAGACATGACCCTAGTGAATCAGATCATTCAACACCTGTCAATCGTATGAAAGAATAGATTCACTCTGGTCTTGGCCTGTCGCGTTGACCTGCGTATCAGGGCGGGCCGGCGCCGGCGCCTGGATCCGCGTTCAGCACGTCGAAGCCTGACGGCTCAGCGCTGGGAGCCCGCCGCCAGTGCTGCCGGGCGCAGCACCATCCCCGGCGGTGCCCGCCGGGCTCGACGCCACCCTCGTGGGCATGGCCTCTACCACCAGCATGGCTCCGACCACCATCGCTCCGCCTACCACGACCGGCAAGCCGATGCGCTGACCCGCTAGCCACGCGACGAGCGCCGCAAAGACGGGTTCCATGGTGAGCACGACGGCGGTTCGACTGGGCGAGAGCCTCGCCTGCGCCCAGCCTTGGACCACGAAAGCGAACGCGGTGGCAGCCACCGCCGTCAAGAGGATCGGCCACCACTGCGACGCACTAGAAGGTACAACTAGGCCTTGCGACACACCGATGACGCTGCTCATCGCCCCGACGGTAAGTATCTGTACCGTTGCTAGTGCGTATGCGTTGTCCTTGCAGGACCAGCGTCCCAGCCCGACGACCTGACCGGCGAACAACACGGCGCTGGCGAGGGTCAGAAGCTCACCCCTGCCCACGCTGAGCCCGCTCGACGACATGACCGCCAGGCCCAGGCTTGCGACACCAGCCCCGATCAGGACTCGGCGCCCAGGGCGCGCTCCGAACAACGCCCACGCCAAAAGAGGGGTAAAGACCACCGCCAGGCCGGTCAGGAAGCCAGATTCCGCTGCAGTCGTGTAGCGCAAGCCGGCGGTCTGTAGCAGTTGGCCCGCTCCGAGCGCCAGACCTATGAGCGCACCCCTGGCCCAGCCGTCGCGGCCGAGTGCCGCCAAGCTCCTCGGCCGGGCCGCCGTCAAGATGGCGCCGGCAATCACGAACCTCCAGGCCAGGAAACTCGCTACTGGCAAGTTGACAACCGCGTTTTGGACTACGACGAACGTCGAACCCCACGCGGCCGTGACCGCTAGCAGGGCCGCCACAGCGACCGCCGAACTTTCCCGCTTCATAGCAGTGCAGTATATTACACTTTTTGATGGAACCGGCCGCTAGTTGGCGGTTGCGATCCCGACGGTTGCTCCGACCAGCTCTTCGCAGGTCGGCGATGCGACAGACTCTTTAGGTGCCCTCCCCCGAAAGACACGTTACGCCTGTGATACAACAAGTAGGACGCCGTATCAGAGCTATGCGCTTGGACCAGGGCCTCACCTTGGACAAGCTCAGCCGTCAATCAGGAGTGAGTCGCCGCACGATAATCTCACTCGAAGCTGGAGAAGCCAACGTCAGCCTCGGGACCTTGGACAAGCTCGCCCTCGCTTTGGGGAGCACCTTCGGCGAGCTCGTAACCGAACGAGAGGCGGCCCCCTTTGTAGCGGAGCGCTTCGGCGAGGTGTCCCCGATCTGGCAGGACGATGCGGGCAGCAGCGCCCGACTTTTGGTCTCGTACGCGTCGCTTAGCGGTGCGGAGATGTGGAGTTGGGAACTGGCCCCCGGAGCTCGCTACGACGCCGACCCGGACCCCCCCGGCAGCGAGGAGTGCCTCCTCGTGTCGGCCGGCACGCTCCACGTCGAGGTCGAAGGGCGCTGCTACCCGCTCGCCTCGGGCAGTTACCTTAGGCTGCCGTCGGACCGTAACTACTCTTACGTCAACCCGACCGCCATTACGGTTGCTTTCACCAGGCTCGTGACGAACACCGCGACACGAAACGTCGGGGCCTTCGAAGCTAGCGGACCTGCCGGGAGCCCCGGCGAAGCCGGGCCAGCCGAGGACTAGCCGGTGAGCCAGGACCGACAACCCGAAAGCCCCGGCCTTCCCCGCCGCCGCCAGCCACGGGCGGGTTCGCTCTCCGGTCGGCCCCAGCGCCCGCCAAGGTCGGCTGATCCGCCCGAGCCGCCACCGATCTCCTATCCCGAGCACCTCCCCGTGGCGGCGAAACGAGCCGAGATCAAAGCGGCCCTAGCCGACAACCAGGTGGTCATCGTCGCAGGCGAGACGGGTTCGGGCAAGACCACCCAGCTGGCCAAGATGTGCCTGGAGCTGGGCCGGGGACGGGCCGCGATGATAGGACACACGCAGCCCCGGAGGATAGCGGCCCGGTCGGTCGCCGAGCGCCTCGCAGAGGAGCTCAAAGTGCCGCTCGGCGGCGCAGTAGGGTACGCCGTCCGATTCGACGACCGCGTCAGTCCGGCCACGATGGTGAAGGTGATGACCGACGGCGTGCTGCTCGCCGAGGTCCGCCGGGACCGACTTCTGCGGGCTTACGACACGATCATCGTCGACGAAGCACACGAGCGAAGCCTCAACGTCGACTTCCTTGTCGGTTACCTGACCCGGATCCTGCCCCGCAGGCCCGACTTGAAGCTGATCGTCACCTCGGCGACCATCGACACCTACCGCTTCGCCAGCCACTTCGATGCTCCCGTCATCGAGGTTTCCGGCCGCAGCTATCCGATACAGATCCGCTACCGACCGCCCGGTGGCCCCTTAGAGGACTCTGATCTCCCGTCGGGCTCCGGCACTTTTGAGGCGGAGACGAGCCGAGCTCGCACCGCCGGCGGTGCGCACGGCAGCTTCGACAAAAACGCCGACATCAACGAGGCGATCTGCGATGCGGTAGGCGAGCTGTGCGCTACGGGACCGGGAGACGTGCTCGTTTTCGTACCCGGCGAGCGCGACATTCGCGACGCCACAGAGGCATTGCGATCCCGCAGCGCAGGCGAACTGGAAATACTGCCCCTTTATTCTCGGCTGTCGACGGCGGAGTCCCACAAAGTGTTCCGACCTCACGACAAGCGGCGGGTGGTTGTCGCCACCAACGTCGCTGAGACGTCTCTCACGGTGCCGGGCATCCGCTTCGTAGTGGACACCGGGCTTGCGAGGATCTCGCGGTTCAGTCATCGAAGCAAAGTTCAGCGTCTGCCGATCGAGGCGATCTCCCGCGCCTCTGCCGACCAGCGGGCCGGTCGCTGCGGCCGGGTCGCCCCGGGAATCTGCGTCAGGCTCTACTCACGCGAAGACTACCTGTCCAGGGCTGAGTACACCGACCCTGAGATCCTTCGAACGAACCTGGCGTCAGTGCTTTTGACCATGATCACCACGGGACTCGGGGCCGTCGAGGACTTCCCCTTCATGACGCCCCCGGATAGGCGTTCGATCTCCGACGCTAGAGGCGTGCTCCAAGAGTTAGGGGCGATAGAACACCACGGCGGCGAATGGCGGGTCACGCCGGTCGGCCGGCGCATGGCACGGCTGCCGTTGGACCCGCGGCTCGCTCGGATGGTCGTAGAAGGCGACCGCCTGGGCTGCCTTAGAGAAGTGACGGTGATAGCCGCTGCTTTGTCGATACAAGATCCCCGCGAGGTTCCCGCCGACGAGCGAGACAAGGCCCAGCAGATGCACAGCCGCTTCGACGCTGGCGACTCCGATTTCCTCGGGCTGCTGCGACTGTGGGAGTACCTCTCGGAAGTGGGGACGGGCATGTCAGGCAACGCGTTCCGGCGGCGCTGCCGGGCGGAGTTCCTGAACGTCCTGCGGGTTCGCGAATGGCAGGATCTTGTCAGCCAGATACGCCAGGCCTACCGCGCCGAGGGCCTTCACGCGAACTCGGCTCCGGCGCCGTCCGACAGCATCCACCGGGCGATGCTCCCCGGTCTTTTGTCGAACGTCGGCAGGCGCGACCGCCTTCGCAGGGACTATCAGGGGACTCGCAACACGAGGTGGAGGATTAGCAGAGCCTCTTGCCTGGCGAAACGCTCCGCCCCATGGGTGCTCGCCGGCTCGCTGGTAGAGACCGAGGGCATCTGGGCTCACAGCGCAGCGGCCGTGCAGCCCTCCTGGGTGGAAGCGGCCGGCTCTCACCTTGCGCAGCGCTCCTACGGGGACGCCCTTTGGGACGCGTCGCGCGGCGAGGCCTTCACCACCGAACGCGTCACCATTCTCGGGCTTGTAGTAGTCGACGGGCGCAGAGCCGCTCTGGCTCGCGTCGACCCCGCCGAAGCCCGAAGGCTGCTGATATACCACGCCCTAATCGAGGGAGAATCGCCTCTGCGTCTCTCGGTGCTAGAAGACACCCGCAAGCGGATCGCGGCACTCGGCCGCCTGGCAGATCGGCTACGCCGCCGGGACGTGTACGCCGGCGACGACGCCCTCCAAGCCTTCTACGATACGATCCTACCGGCCGACGTCACAGGCACCCGCCGTCTCGAGCGGTGGTGGAGGCACACCAAGACCGCCGACTTCGACCCTTTGCGACCGCCTCTGTCGGTGATAGTCGATCCCGAGGTCCTTCCGCTGCGACTTTCGGACTACCCGGACTGGTGGGAGACCGACGGGCTCAGACTTCGACTTCGTTACCGGTACGCCCCAGGCGAAGCCGACGACGGGGTGACAGTCCAGACGCCTCTGGTGGCGTTGAACCGCCTCGACGCAGCAGCGTTCGAAGGTCACATCCCCGGGTTGCGCCGCGAACTGGTGCGCGCCTTGATACACCTCGCGCCCAAGTCCGTCCGGCGCAGCATCGCCGGCACCGACGACACGGCGGACATGCTCATCGAAGCCGCCGAGACCACCGGGGATGTCAGCGCAAGGAACGGCCGGGGCTTCCTGGCGGCGATAGCCGAAGGTCTTTCGCGCATCAGCGGCGAAGCTGTCACGCTTGACATGTTCGACCTCGATCGCCTTCCGGGTCATCTCAGGGTCGGCTTCGAGGTGATCGGAGTGGACGGGTCGACGCTGTGCTACACCAAAGATCTCGCAGCGGCCCAGCAGGACCTGACCGAATCTTTCCTGGCCGCGGCGAGAGCGCAGCTTCCGGGCGTCGAAAGCTCCGGTCTCGTGTCCTGGGAGCTAGACGACCTGCCAGACATCTTAGAACGCGACACCCTCCGGGTCTTCCCGGGGCTCGTCGACGAAGGGCTGACGGTCGGGGTTCGCCTTTTCGCTTCGCGGCGGGATCAAGCGCTCAACATGTGGCAAGGCACCCGGCGCCTGCTGCAACTAACAACCCCCCCGCCCGTCGATCACATCGAGCGGCGACTGCCCAAAGACGCGGTTGGTTGTATTCGCCGAGCCGGAACCTCCCCGAAAGAGGTCATCCACGACGCCGCTTCAGCGCTAGTCGACGACGCCCTCATCGCCAACGGGGGACCCACCTTCCGTCGAGCCAGCTTCGAGCTTCTCGCAGCCCAGGTGAGCGAGGCTTACACCACCCGGCTCGAAGCGCTCGTAAGGCTGGCTGCGTCCGTCTACCGCAAAGCGGTCGCCGTTGAGGCGGCTTTGACAGCGCTCGAGTCCTCTGAGCACTCCGGTCGGCTGACGCCGAGCCTCTCCGACGTCCGACGCCAGTTGAGGGGCCTCGTGTTCCCCGGTTTTATAACGGTGACCGGAACCCAGCGCGTCGAGCACCTTCCCCGCTACCTCGACGCCGCGTCGAGACGCCTTGAGCTGCTGCCGGGGGACCTGCGACGGGATCAGGCCCGCCAGGCGGTGACGGACCGGCTTACGGACTTTTACGAGAAGCTCCTGGACTCCCACGCTTCGGCGGCGCTTGCCGAGGCACGCTGGATGATCGAGGAGTTGAGGGTTTCGCTGTGGGCCCAGCCGCTCGGCACCGCCGTACCGGTCAGCGAGGAGCGCATCTGGCGTGCTTTGAGGAGCGCGGCACCCCCATCGGGCTCTATGGTGGGGGCATGACCGACTCAACGCGGACCAGTGGACCCCAACGAAGCGAACCGAACGCCGGCCAGGTCGGCGAAACCGCGTCGGGGATCGCAAAGGTCCCTTTCGGCAGGACCGGGCATCTAAGCACGAGGGTCATTTTCGGAGCTGCGGGCCTGGGCAGAGCCAGCCAAGAGACCACGGACCGCTACCTGGAGCTAATCGCCTCCTACGGTGTGAACCACATCGACACTGCTGCCGACTACGGCGAGTCGGAGCTTCGCCTGGCTCCTTGGCTAGCTACGCACCGCCACGAGGTTTTCCTGGCGACCAAGACTGGACAGCGCGACGCTGACGGAGCGCGCAGAAGCCTGGAGCGGTCGCTTGAGCGTCTCGGTGTGGACTCGGTCGACTTGATACAACTTCACAACCTCGTCGAGGACGACGAGTGGGAGCTGGCCCTCTCCCCCGGCGGGGCTCTTGAAGGGCTTCTCGCCGCCAAGCGGGAGGGGCTCACCCGCTTCGTCGGGGTCACCGGGCACGGTCTGCGCATACCCGGCATGCATCTGCGCAGCCTGCAACGATACGACTTCGACTCGGTGCTGTTGCCCTACAACTTCGCACTGCTCTCCAACGCCGACTACCGCCGCGACGCCGAAGCGCTGCTGGAGGTCTGCGCCGAGCGTAACGTCGCTGTCCAGACGATCAAGTCGCTGGCCCGGCGGCGCTGGCCGGCCGATCACGACGGTGTCCGCCACAGCTGGTACCAGCCGCTGCCCCCCGGGGAGGAACTGACCCGAGCTGTACGCTTCGTGCTCGGCAACCCTCAGGTGTTCTTGAACTCGTCCAGCGACATGGGCCTGCTCGAAATGACTCTGCAGGCAGCTTCTAACCCTTGGCCGGTCCCCTCGCAAGCGGAGATGCAAGCCGACTTGGAGAGCCTGAACGTCGCGCCGCTCTTCGACGGTGTTGCTTTGGAGAGGATCTGATTTGGAGCGGACCTGAGCGAAAGCCCGGTCAAGCCGGCTTTTGGAACACGCTCAGAACCTCCACGTGAGCTGTGTGGGGGAACATGTCGACCGGGGTGGCCGACCTCAGCTGGTACCCGGCGTCGACGAGGAGCTTGGCGTCACGTCCGAGGCTCGCCACGTCGCAGCTGACCAGGGCGACCAGCGGCGCCCCGGTTGCGACGACGGTCCTCGCGCCCCCGACCCCGAGGCCCTGGCGGCTAGGGTCGGCTACGACGAAGTCCGCCGCCGACGGTGTCCAATCGGCCACCTTGGAACGTACGACTCGGGCTGTCAACCCCGAAAGGTTGCGCTGGGCGTCACGGACAGACGACCGTGACCACTCCACCGCAGCGACCTGCCAGCCCGCTTGGGCGAGAACCCCGGCGAACACCCCGACGCCGCTGTAGAGGTCTGCTGCGCGTCCCGGCGTGGGAAGCTCCCCTGCCAGTTCGGTCACCATCGAAGCGAGAGCGTCCACGCCGTCTGGTCTGGTCTGGAAGAAAGAGCCGGCGGACACCCGCCACAACCTTCCGCCTGCCCGCTCGTGTATGTGGGTGGTGGAGACGCCAGGGGGAAGAGACGAAAAGCCGGCTTTCGGTGTCGGCGCTGCCATCCGCTCGGCGGTCCGGGCGCCGCTTCTAAGCACGACCTCCCTCGCCCCGGGGAACTCCAAAGTGGCGAGCATCCGGGCGACCGGTACGTCAGCCACCGGGCAGTCCGCGACCGCCACAAGGTCGTGCGAGCCCGCTCGACGAAGACCCGGCCGGCCGCCGGCGACTCCCGCCCGGACCGTGGTCCGGTACCGCCACGGCGTCAACTCGACAGTCGGCTTCACCAGCGCCGGGGTGGGTCCGGGGATCCTGGCGATGCGTCTTAGTGACTCCCCGACCATGAGCTCTTTGAGGCGCCGCTGAGCTTGGACAGACACGTGCTGCCAGCGGCAACCTCCGCATCCCATAGCCACAGCCGGGCAGGAGGGCTCAACCCTGTCAGGGGACGCTTCGAGCACCCGTCGCAGCACCGCCGACCGGTACGAAGAGCGCTCGTCGACGACCTCGACGCTGACCACCTCCCCTGGCAGGGCTCCTTCGATGAACGTGACCTTGCCGTCGAGCGCCCGGGCTACCGCCCTTCCGTCGGAGGCCATGGTCGAGGCTTCGAGCTCGAGCTGGCCGGCACCCACACCGCTAGTTTGGCTGACTTTCGAGTCTTTCGGCGACCCGGGCTAGGAAAGACCGCACCGTCGCCTGGGCCAGACGGTGCATCAGCGCCTGGTCGAACCTCTCGCCGAGCCGTCCGAGCGGCGGCCGGTACGAAGCCTGCAAGGTAACCCTGCTCTTGGCGGCGTCCACAGCCGCGACCACGAGGTCACCGTCGAGTACCGGGAAGACAGACCGCAATTCGGTCGCTTCCCAGCGTATGGCCACAGCCGTCGACGATCCACGTGTGCGGCAACCGCCTAGGAGTATCCGCACCTTCGGGCCGACAGCCGACGTGGACGGCGTCGGGCCGATCCTCAATATCAACGCTGTGCCATCCTCGGTCGCCCTCGTCGCCAGGGGCGCCAACCACAGCCCGTCTCCGCAGATCCGCTCCGAGATCGAACCCGCGGGCCGGTCGACGTCGACCGACTCGAATAGGAACACTGCGCTGCGTCGAGGCTCCGTTGCCGCTGCTGCCATCGCTAACCGAAGATACGGCACCGTAGGGCTTTTTTCTAGGGCCGAAGGTCACCTTGGCTCCTAGAGTTACCGCCCAGGATTAGAGTAACCGTCAAGGATTAGCGGCGTCGCAGGTCAGCCTCGATCAGCGAAGGGCCTGGGGTAGCGAACGACTCCGCCAGCGCCGCCGACAGCTCCCCGGCGTCGCTAGCGCGGCGGGCCGGTACTCCCAAACCCGCTGCTAGAGCCACGAAGTCGATGTCGGGATCGCCTATGTCGAGCATCCGGCGCGCCCGGTCACCTCCAGCCGAGGCCTCCACGCGGCCAAGTTCCATGTTCAAGATGGCGTAGCTGCGGTTGGAGAGGATGACCACGGTCACGTCTGCCCCTTCGCGTGCCATGCTCCACAACGCTTGCGGGGTGTACATCGCCGACCCGTCGGCCTGCAATGCGAGCACCCTGCGCCCAGGACAGGCGACAGCCGCGCCGAGGGCGAGCGGCAAGCCCTGGCCTATAGCCCCGCCGCTCAAGGTCAGCCAGTCGTGGGGACCGGCGGATGCCGACCCGACGAACGCCGCGAGGCCGGAGCTTATCGACTCGTCCGAGACGATCGCATCGTCGGGGAGGAGAGCCGCGACCGCCTGGCCGAGCGTCCGACTGTCCAGGGGACCGCTCTCGGGCGCTTGCGGCCGCGGCTCGACGCCAACCCGCCGCGTCGCGCCCCGGGTGTTGCCGTCACCGACCAGGCAGGCCAGCGCGTCCACCCCCGCCGAGCAGTCCTCGGAGCTGCTGGCGAAGTGGTGGACCTCGCAGCCCGGCGGAACAAGCCAGCTCGGCTTGGACGGGTAGGCGAAGAAAGACACCGGAGGCGCTGCCCCGACCAGTATCAGGTGCTCCAAGCCCTCCAGTTGCGTCATCGCGATCTCAGCCAGGTACGCGAGGCGTTCCGGTTCGAAGCGCCCCCCGCCGCGCTCCAAGCGGGCGGGGAGGGTCTCGCAGATCACCCGAGCGCCGGCGAGCGCCGCAACGGAGGCTACCCGGCCGAGAAGATCGGCCCGGCAGGCCGGCCCGCCGACAAGGAAAGCCGTTGGCCTGCCGCTTCGCAGGGCCGCAGCCGCCCGTTCGACGGTGGCGTCGTCTATCTTCGCTGGCCGCTCACGCTGGGCGGGGGGTGACACTAGGGCGCCGTCCGACCAAGACACGTCCGCCGGCAGGACGAGCGTCGCTACCCTGCCGGGCGGCCCGTAAGCGGCGGCGACCGCGGCCGACGCCGACGCGGACAGCTCGTCGACGCTCGCCGGCCTCGCGTACCAGCCGGAAAAGTTGGACGCTAGCGAGCGGATATCGGACTGCAGGGGGGCGTCGAAGCGTTCGTGGTAGGTCGCATGGTCCCCGACGACGGCCACGACGGGGCTCGCGGCTCTCCTGGCGTTGTGCAAGTTCGCACCGGCGTTGGCGAGACCAGGGCCGAGATGCAAAAGTACGCTAGCGGGACGGCCGGACATCCTCGCGTAACCGTCAGCGGCCCCGGACGCGACGCCTTCGAAGAGCGCCAGGACCGGCCGCATTTCCGCCACTGTGTCCAACGCGGCCACGAAGTGCATCTCGGAGGTCCCCGGGTTCATGAAGCACGTGTCGACGCCCGAAGCGACCAGCGTCCGCAGCAGGGCTTGGGCTCCGTTCATGTTCTAGGCACCGTTGTGAGGCTAGACCATTATGTTGGTCCCATGACCGAACTTCGCGGGGCTAGGGTGCTGCTGACCGGTGCTACAGGCGGCTTGGGCGGTGCTATCGCCTCCGCCTTGTCGTCTAGCGGATGCGACCTGGTGCTCACCGGGCGGGATCGTGGCGTGTTAGAGCGTCTCGCTTCGACAACCGGGGCGAGGACCGTCGCTGCTGACCTTTCCGACAGGCGTGAGCTGGAGAAGCTATTAGAGGAAGCCGGCGAGCTCGACATCGCCGTGTTCAACGCAGCGGTTCCCGCATCGGGGGACCTTTGCGCCTGGGAGCAGGGCCAGATAGACCGGGCGCTCGAGATCAACCTCGCCGGTCCCATCGCAGCGACGCGGGCCTTGCTTCCGGGCATGCTCGAAGCCCGCCGCGGGCATCTCGTCTACGTGTCCTCGCTGGCAGGAAAGGTCGGGTCCCCTGGCGGAGCCCTCTACTCGGCCACAAAGTTCGGGCTCAGGGGTTTCGCCTCAGGGCTGCGCTGCGACCTTCACGGAAGCGGCGTCGGCTGCTCTGTGATCTCGCCGGGTTTCGTGCGCGACGCCGGCATGTTCGCCGATACCGGCGTTGCGCTACCGGCCGGTGTCGGCACGGTCAGCCCCGAGCAGGTGGCCGGCGCTGTGATCCGGGCGATCCGCACGAACCGGGCGGAGATCGACGTCGCCCCTGTAGGCCTGCGCCTCGGCGCCGCCCTCGGCGGGCTGGCACCCGGCCTCGCAGCCCACCTCCAGGCACGCATAGCCGGCTCCACCTCCAAGATGATCTCCCAAGCCCAGGCGGGCCGCCGGCCCTGAAACTCACAGCTGCGCCAAGGACCATCCCGCTGCACTAAAGGCTGGCTGGCCGCTGAGATCACCCGGCGACATACGGGAGTCCGACCAGGGCTGCGCCGACGGTAACGTTCGTTACCTCGTCGACGACTATGAAGCTGCCCGTAACCCGGTTGCGACGGTAAGGGTCAACGGCTAGCGGCGCGGCTGTCAGGAAGCGGACAACGCCGATCTCGTTGTCGGCCAGCTGGTCGCTGGCGACGAGGCGAAGGTCACTGACATCGAGTCGCCCGTCGACAGCTATGACCTCGGCCCGGGTTAGAAGAGTCGTGTGTTTGATCCGGTAGCGCCCTCCGGTTCGAAGCGGGTCCTGACCGAACCAGCAGACGGTAGCTTCGACGTCTCGCACTGGATGAGGTGCGCCATCTCTGGCGGCGATCAGGTCACCTCGCGACACATCCAGGTCGTCTGCGAGTGTCACTGAAACCGACTCAGCCGGCACAGCTCGCTCTTTCGGTCCGTCGAGCCCCCATATCTCGGCAATCCGGCTGCGAAGTCCGCTCGACAGCACGACCACCTCGTCGCCCACAGCGAGCCGGTCACCGCTCAGCAACCCGCTGTAGCATCTCCCGCCACCGGGACGTCTGGCTACGATCTGGACGGGGAGACGAGCCCCGCCCGAGCCGTCCTCCTCATGGGACCACACCCCGGCGTCCGCCTGGTGGAGCGCATCCAGAACCGTCGGTCCGCTATACCAGGGGCAGTTCTGCGAGCGCTCGGCGACGTTGTCGCCGTCGAGCGCCGATACCGGGACGGCTTGCAGAGACTTGACGCCCAGCAGCGACGAGAGGTTCGCCAGGTCCTCAGCGATGACCTGGTAGGCCGAGGGATCCCAGCCGACGAGGTCCATCTTGTTCACCGCTACCAACACGTGGCGCACTCCGAGGATGGCAGCGATGCACAGGTGGCGGCGGGTCTGGTCTCGCACCCCGACGGATGCGTCCACCACGACCAAGGCCAGGTCGGCGTTGGATGCGCCGGTGGCCATGTTGCGCGTGTACTGCAAGTGCCCAGGGCAGTCGGCGATGATGAATTTGCGCCTAGGCGTGGCTGCGTAGCGGTAGGCGACGTCGATCGTGATGCCCTGTTCACGTTCGGCTCTGAGCCCGTCGGTGAGCAGGGACAGGTCCATCTCGCCTGCACCGCGGCGTCGGCTCACCGAGGACAGCGCCTCGATGTGGTCGTCGAATAGCTGTTTGGTGTCGTACAAGAGCCGGCCGATGAGCGTGGATTTGCCGTCGTCGACTGATCCAACCGCTGCGAAGCGGAGCAACTCCGACTCCGGGGAGTGCCCCCGCTCCGGCGCCGGCAGGGGATCTGGCGCCAGCCGCCCGGTGTAGGCTTCACACCGGTCGGCGCCTTTGAGGAGCTGGGACATTAGAAGTAGCCCTCCCTCTTGCGGTCCTCCATGGAGGATTCCGACACCTTGTCGTCGGCGCGAGTGGCACCGCGTTCGCTGACCCGCGTGCTGCGAACCTCGGCGATGACCTCAGCCACGTTTCTCGCCTGGGAACGGACTGCTCCAGTGCACGTCGCATCCCCGACCGTCCGGAAACGCACTAGAGCGTCTTCTACTGGCTCGCCTGGTCTCGGCGACACCGACGGCGACACTGCGAGGAGCATCCCGTCCCGCTCGACGACCCGCCGGCGGTGCGCGAAGTAGATGGAGGGCAATTCAATAGACTCCCGCTGGATGTAGGACCAGATGTCCAACTCGGTCCAATCCGACAGAGGGAAGGCCCGCAGGTGCTCGCCTTGGTTGACCTTGCCGTGGTAGAGCTGCCACAGCTCAGGGCGTTGCCTGCGCGGGTCCCACTGGCCGAAAGTGTCACGGAACGAAAGGACTCGCTCCTTGGCTCTCGCCTTGTCCTCGTCGCGGCGAGCCCCGCCAAGGCAAGCGTCGAAGCCGTGCAGGGCGATAGCGTCTAGGAGAGTCACACTTTGAAGCCGGTTCCTCGAAGCGCCCGCGCCGGGATCGGCTACACGGCCGGCGTCGATCGACTGCTGCACAGAGGCAATCACGAGGTCCGCTCCGAGCTGGGACACCCGACGGTCACGAAAGTCGATCACCTCGTCGAAGTTGTCACCGGTGTCGACGTGCAGCAGGGGGAAAGGAATGGGCGAGGGGCTGAAAGCCTTGTACGCGAGGTGCGCTAGCACAGCCGAATCCTTACCAGCGCTGAATAGAAGCACGGGACGTTCGCACTCGGCGGCAACCTCTCTTATGACGAACACAGCGTGGGACTCCAGCACGTCGAGATGCCCGAGACGCCGGGCGGGGGCTACACGGAATCCTGTTTCCATGCGCCAAATATATCACTATTATGATCTACTTAGTCATATATTGAGTTCCGCAGGCCAAGGCTCGCGCAAGTCCCTGCCCTCCTTCCACCTCCGACACGACAAGGATGAACCGATGGAATCCCCCGCCTCACCTACCGGCCTCGCTGCGCCACCGCTCCTGCAAGAAGAGCTCGCCCTCAGATCGGCTGACCTTGAGACGGCCGGTGCGTCCGAAGTTTTGGCGTGGGCGGTGGAGCGCTTCGAGGGCTCGGTGTCGGTCGCCTGCTCGTTCCAGGACCCCGTCCTGGTCGACCTTGCAGTCAAGGCAGACCCCGGCGTCGAGGTCATCTTCTTAGACACCGGCGCGCACTTTCCCGAGACGCTCCGCTACGTCGAGGACATACGCCGGCGCTACGAACTCAACCTGCGCGTGGTCGAACCCGGCCCGCCCGCGCTGGCGTGGCCGTGCGGAACCGCTAGATGCTGCGATTTCCGCAAGGTAGAACCACTAGAGCGGGCACTGGCAGGTCGCAGCGCCTGGATTACAGGGCTGAAGCGCGTCGACGCCTCCACACGCCGTGACACTCCGGTCGTATCTTGGGACGCCAACCGAAATATGGTCAAAGTCAACCCGCTCGCCACTTGGACCGACGAAGACATAGCCTCCTACGTCGCCGCGAACGACCTACCCCTACACCCTCTCAGCGCCAAGGGTTATCTTTCCATCGGCTGCGCACCCACCACCCGCCCGGTGCAACCCGGCGAGGATCCAAGGGCGGGCCGGTGGGCAGACAGCGAGAAGACCGAATGCGGACTCCACCTGTAGCCCCTTTTGCGCAAGTGTGGCTCGCCGGAAAAGTGGAGCTCTGACAAGCCCTAAACTTCGTAGTCGACGAACAACGTTTCTTCGATATCGGCAACCACTACAGCGACCCGTCTCCTGCTGTCAGTTTTCGGGGCGATAGGAGGCTCCGCCGAAGGGAGTCCCGTTCACGACAGGATTCTCCCCCGAAGGCGATGGGTCTAGCTTTTGGCCGCCCCACGCCAAGAGGTCCTTGCCCGTCCAGGCCACGACGCTGCCGATCACCGACTCGTCGGGCTGATTGTCCAATCCGGCTGGTAGGACGGTCCAGCTGTCAGTTGCGGCGTCAAAAGCGGAACCATATCCGGCACCCGACCAGAAGTATAAGACAGTCCCGGTCGACACCGCCTGTCCGCCGCCGTAGTCGTAAGCTTCGCCGGGTTTCAAATCGGTTCCGGTTAGGACCGACCCTGCCAGCGGCTCCCAAGCCCCGCTGGCGGGGTCATAGGAGTAGCTCTCTGTTTGCCGGTACGGCTTCGGAGCCGATATGAGCACCTGTCTGTCGTTCACCTGCAGAAGACTTCCCCCTCCCGGGCCGGCGACGACGAGCAGTCTGCCGTCGTAGGCCGCCAAGACAGGATAACCTCGGATGGTTGTGGGTATAGTCAGCGTCGCCCACGTGTCGGTAGATGGATCGAAGACCGCTACCACCGGGTTGGGTATCGGTCCCATCGGCAGTGAGCCAATTGTTTTACCCGGGGGGTTCGCCGCAAATGACACTGACAGGTACACGCCCGCCGGGGAGCGCAGAACGTACAGCTTCGATCCCGACCAGGCCAGGTGCACTTGTCCAAAGATGAGGTTGCCGGGCGGTGTAGGCAGCAGCGTCCAGCGTCGTGTAGCGGGATTGTACGCTTCCGCTGCACCGCTCCCGCCGGTGGGAACACCTGGCCCCGGCGAGTAGCCGGTCACGACGATCATCTCTTTGCCGGTCCAAACTGCGGCGGCATTTGGCCCCGGAGCGTCTGGCATTGGGGGCAGCACCGACCATCGGTCTAGGCTAGGGTCAAAACTGGCGGCGCTAGTAAGCGCGGCCCCGTTTGAGCCGGCGCCGCCGGCGATGATCCACTCCGAGCCAGTCCACACCGACACGGCGCTGTGACGCCCTGATATGGGGGCCGGGGGCAGCGAAGTCCAAGTCGAAGTGGAGGGTCGGTAGGCGGCACCCACGTCGGGAGTGGTTTCCTTTGGACCGACTGGACCGTCGACACCGCCCCATATCAGCCACTCGGATCCCGTCCAAGCCGAAGCCGAGTAGCCTAACGGCGGTATCGGCGCGCCGGGCAGGGCGCTGAACACGCCTTGCTGAAGCCTGGAAGACATGCTGACACTCGTTGATCCCCCCGGCCGGTATATGTGTGCTGCTGCTACTGCGAGCACTAACGCCAAGGCGGCGACTGCCGCCAGTGGCACCAGGACCCTCCCCGGGCGACGTCTAGGCCGGCTCTCGACGAGGCGGCCCCCTGCAGTTGGCCCGGCCAGCGCGTGTTCGACCAGCGCGTGTTCGGCCAATCTGACCATACGCTTGGCTACCTCTTCTTCCGATATCAAGGTGTCAGCTCCTTTCTTAGACGTCCAAGGCCCCTGCGGGCCGAACTGCGCACGGTCGAGCGGGAGCATTCAAGCGTCGCGGCGATCTCGTCGTCGTCTAGGCCGACGACGTAGCGCAACACGACCACGCTGCGCTGACGGACTGGCAGCCGCATGAGCACATCCCGTAGTTCGACGAGCTCGTCCGGCATCTCGTCCCACGCGGACACCGTAGTAGCCCACCTCTGCGCGACCAAGCGGCGACGGAACAGAGAGCGGGTAGCGTTCACCACCGCTCGCCTTAGATAAAAGGCGGGGTCTTCCATCCCCTCCAGACGCCCCGAGCAGCGCACGAAGACGTCTTGAACCATGTCCTCGGCCGTCTCCCTCGACCCGGTCAAGCAGAAAGCCGTCTTCAACAACTCGCTGTAATAGGCCCGGTACAGAACCGCGTCCTGTGTCGCCAGGTCTCTCACATCAATACAGACGCCCTACGAGCACGAACTGTTGCACCTGTATCCACCAAAGTGCGGCCCCATCCACAGGCTCGCCCTGCGCAACACGTAGGGGGGCGCCGGGTCGAGCCGGTTCGGAGCGTCGAAAGCC
Organism: Actinomycetes bacterium; assembly: GCA_021799445.1. Taxonomy (GTDB): domain Bacteria; phylum Actinomycetota; class Acidimicrobiia; order Acidimicrobiales; family Palsa-688; genus JAJZAM01. The sequence goes on along the minus strand of JAJZAM010000001.1, from coordinate 42,918 downwards.
CGGATCTGTGGGAGGGCCTGGCGGCTAACCGACCATCCGGGAACGTCCGTGCCAGTAGGGTTCCCTCAGGTCTTTTTTTAGGACCTTGCCGCTCGGGTTGCGGGGAAGCGAGTCCAGCCACACGACGCCGCTTGGAACCTTGAAGCCGGCGAGGCGCTCCCGGCAGAAAGCGATGAGCTCGGCTTCGGTCACCTCCGAGCCCGGCGCCCGCACGACCATTGCCAGCGGCGTCTCACCCCAGCGTTCGCTCGGGACGCCTATTACCGCAACGTCGGCTACGCCTGGGTGCGCCATCAAAGCGTTCTCCAACTCCGCCGGGTAGACGTTCTCGCCGCCCGAGACGATCATGTCTTTCACCCGGTCGTGGACGTAGAAATACCCGTCGGCGTCGACGTAACCGGCGTCGCCGGTTCGCAACCAGCCGTCGGGGGTTATCACCTCGGCTGTCTGGTCGTCGAGGTTCCAGTAGCCCGCCATGACGGTCGGGCCTTTCACCCAGATCTCCCCTACCTCCCCTACGGCGAGCTCCTCGCCGGTCGCTGCGTCGACGATCTTGGCTTGGGAGCCGGGGGTGGGGACGCCCACCGCTCGCAGACGGTGCCGGTTGGGGCCGTCGGGGTCGTGGTCTTCGGCTGGAAGGTAGATGATCGTCCCGGTCGACTCGGTCAGGCCGTAGGCCTGCACGAACTTGCAGCCGAATGTTCGCACGGACGCGGCGAGGACTTTCTCCGATATCGGCGACGCCCCGTAGAGGAAGGCTTGAAGTGCAGAGAAGTCCTTCTTTTCGACGTCGGGCACGGCCAGCATGAACCCGAGGACCGCGGGCACAAGAAACCCGTGGGTGACTCGCTCGTCGACGAGGGTGTCGACGAAACGGTCCGGGACTATTTCACGTACGAGCACGTTGGTAGCCCCCTGGGAGATCCCCGCGAGCGCCCAACCGCCACCTCCTATGTGGTACAGCGGCATCGGCACGACGCTCACCGACTCCGGCCCCAGGCCCATGACCGCCGGGTACAGGCCAATGCCAGCGGTCAGGTTGGCGTGGGTGAGCTGCACGCCTTTGGGCCTGCCTGTAGTGCCCGACGAGTAGAGCTGGTAGGCGACGTCGCCGGGCGCAAGCTCGACGGCGGGGTCTTGGTTTTCTTGTCGGTCCCGCCAGCGATCGTAGGAGGCCCCGGTCGTGAGGATGTGAACACCTTGGAGGTCCCCTGCGATCTTGTCCGCGAGGGCTGCGAACTCTTCGCCAACGACGAACACTTTGGCTTTAGCGTCGCCGACTATAAAAGCCACCTCAGGCGCTGCGAGACGGTAGTTGACTGGGCAGGGCACCGCCCCCAGCTTGGACGCGCCGAAGAACAACTCGACCTGCTCTGGGCTGTTCTTGTCCAAGAAAGCAACCCTGTCGCCGGGGCCGATCCCGTCCGCTGCGAGCGCCTGGGCGACCCTGTTAGCCCGCTCGTCGAGCTCTGAGTAGGACAGCTCCCCCTTCTCCCAGCGCAGAGCGGGATGCCCAGGCCTGAGCGTCGCCCAGCGGCGGAGGATGTCAGCGGTGCTGAGTGGCTGATCCCCTGAGGCGCCGCCTGCGCCGGCGGTCGTCACCGGGAAAGAAGGTGTGACATCTGTCATATCCAAGGAGGTTAGTCAGCCCCGCGGGGTTAGTCAGATAGTGAACGCCAGGTGCGCGACTATTCGCCGGCCGAGCTCGACGTCGCCGGCGACCTCCACCCCGCCGAGAGCCCCTCCTTCTAGTACCGCCGAAGGGTCCACCCGCCCGCAGGAAAGACGGGCGTACGCGTCGGAACTGAGCCGCAGCGTAGTAGTAGGAGGTGCTTGGAGGTCGGCCACGACCCGGGCCCGGCCGTCAGCGACCGACACTTTGACCGCACGGCGAGCCGGGCCCGTCAGCTCGAAGAGCACCGTAGAGCCCGTCGGAGCCTTGCCGAGCTTGCCGACGACGTAGCCGGCGGCGCGGACGATCTCGTCGAGGGACTGCTCCACGGCCGGGCCGGTCCCGTGCCCTGGGCGGCCTGCGGCGTCGCGGATGTCCTGCTCGTGCACCCAGCAGTCGAAGACCCTGATCTGCATGAAACGCCGGTAGTCGGCCTGCCCGACGGGCGTCCACGACGGCCGGGAGAAGTCCTCCTCGCTCATGGCATTGAGAGCTTCGAGGCGAGCGGCGGTCACCTCACCGAAGCGTTCGAGGACCTCTGTCCGGCTTGCCGGGGCGAGGCTGAGCACCCAAGCTTCGTTGAGACCGCCGATCTGGTTGCGGACGTGCGACGGGACCTGGGCCGGAGCCTCGGGGACCGGCCGTCCGAGAAGCGAGCTTTCAGTGCCGATCATGTGGGCGAACTGAGCGGCGACATCCCAGCCCGGGCAGGTCGTAGGCAGGTTCCACTCGGCGTCGCTGATGCTCTCGCCTAGGCCGGAGAGGCTCGTCCACACCTCCTCAAGCTGGCGGCGAAGCCCGCCGGCCGAGTTGTCGGCCAGGATGCCCGGGGTGGGCGTGGGCACGCTCACGGCACCGGGTTCTGCACGCTACGCCAGTCGCGCGCGTTCAGGTATGGGGCGAAGGAGCTCTCGATGTGCCGCCAGTCGTGGTCCGTCTTGGGGCGGCGCATCTCGTACAGGTGGGGGAACTCCGCCCATGCCGCGACGGCGTCCCAAAGCCGCCCGGCGGCAGCACCGGTCGGGGCTGGGGTGATGACCGGGCCGAAGACCACGCAGGAGCCGTCTATCACCAGCGTCGGCACCCCATAACCCCCTTGGGCCACGAGACTTTCGTGGTCTGCGAGGACGTCAGCGTTCGTGGTGGCGTCCGCCACTGCGGCTTCGACAAGACCCGGATCCTGGCCGATCTCCTCCAAGACGCCGGCGAGGCCGTCGGGGGTGTGCACTTTGACTCCCTCCTCGTGCAGGACCCGCCCGGCAACCCCGTAGAAGCGGTCGACCAGTTCGTTGCCGTGATCACCCCGCCGCAGCAGCGCCGCGACCCGCAGCATCGACCAACCGTAGGACCACGGGCGTTCCCAAGGGTGCTTCTTGGTTTCCTCCCGGTTGACCTCCTCCAAGGAGAAGAAACGCCAGGTGACCTCTATCGGACGCACGGCTCGGGCCTCGCGGATCCACTTGGAGGACTGGTAAGCCCAAGGGCACATCACGTCGAAGTAAAACTCAACGTTGTGCACCCTTGATATCGTAGCCGAGATCCCGAGGCGCTATCTTGTCGCAGTTCGACCTGCGCCGCCGCGTCGACGTGAACCTCGACGGAGACTCCTTTGCACGTGCACTACAACTCTGGGGACACGGCTTGGGTCCTCGTGAGCGCCGCCCTGGTGCTTTTCATGACACCGGGTCTCGCGCTGTTCTACGGGGGGATGGTCAGACGTAAGAACGTCCTGGGCATGCTCATCCAGAACTTCGCGGTGATGGCGGTGGTGAGCCTGGTGTGGGTGTGGGTCACCTACAGCCTCGCTTTCGGCCCTGACGCCGGCGGCGTCGGGCTGATCGGCACCTTGCACTTCGCTGGTCTTGGCCATCTGAACCAGCCGGTGCCGGGCTTCACCGGCACGCACGCCCAGCACATCCCGCCGGTGGCGTTCATCGCATTCCAGATGATGTTCGCTATCATCACCCCGGCTTTGCTCACCGGTTCAGGGGCGGACAGGATGAAGTTCGGGGCTTTCCTCGCTTTCATCGTGGCCTGGTCGGTGCTCGTGTACGCTCCTATCGCCCACTGGGTGTTCTCCCCCCAAGGTTGGCTGGCGAAGATGGGCACCGAGGACTTCGCCGGCGGCACCGTGGTAGAGCTCAACGCCGGCCTGGCGGGAGCCGCCCTGGCGCTTGTGGTGGGCCGCCGTCGCGGCTGGCCGAGATCGCTGATGCGGCCGCACAACATCCCCCTCACAGTGCTGGGCGGGGGGATCTTGTGGTTCGGTTGGTTCGGTTTCAACGCCGGCTCGGCTTTGAGCTCGGTCGGGGCTGGAGTCGCGTTCGTCAACACCAACACCGCCACCGCAGCCGCTCTGCTGTCGTGGATCGCAGTCGAGAAGCTCCGCACCGGCAAGCCGACGACCCTCGGGGCTGTCAGCGGTGCCGTCGCCGGGGCTGTCGCGATCACCCCGGCCTGCGGCTACGTCGACACGCTCGGCGCCACGCTGATCGGAGTGGCCGCCGGGGGGCTGTGCGCTCTGGCTGTAAGCCTCAAGTTCCGCCTCGGCTTGGACGACTCCCTCGACGTGCTCGCCGTCCACGGTGTCGGCGGGCTCATAGGGACCCTGGCGGTCGGCCTGCTCGGAACTTCCGCCGCCTTGGGGGCGAACGGCTTGTTCTACGGCGGAGGCCTGACACTGCTCGGCCATCAGGCGCTGGCGGTCGTGACCGTCGGCGGCTACTCGCTCGTCGTGACGGCGGCGATCGCCTGGGTGATCAAAAAGACGGTCGGTCTCAGGGTCTCCGAGCCCGACGAGCAGGCGGGTCTGGACCTCAGTCTCTTCGAGGAGAGCGCCTACGACTTCGACGCGTCGGCCGGCACGCGATCAGCCGGCTTATCCCATCAAACCGAGCGACGGGAGCGGTAGTTGAAACTCGTGACCGCTGTGATCAAACCTTTCAAGCTGGAGGACGTCAAGAACGCCCTGCAGGAGGCTGGCATATCCGGCATGACCGTGAGCGAGGCTCAAGGCTTCGGGCGCCAAGGCGGCCACACCGAGGTCTACAGGGGCGCTGAGTACCAGATCGACTTCGTGCCGAAAATACGCGTCGAGGTAGTCGTCGACGACGCAGACGCCGAGCGCGTGACGCAGGTCGTGGTCGAAGCCGCGCGCACAGGAAGGATCGGTGACGGCAAGATCTGGGTAACCCACGTCGAGGACCTTCTGCGAATCCGCACTGCTGAGAGAGGAAGCGACGCCCTGAGCTAGCCGAAGGCGCTCCGGGGGAGGGACTCGAACCCCCAACCTAGTGGTTAACAGCCACCCGCTCTGCCGATTGAGCTACCCCGGAAAGGACGCCCAACGATATCAGGAAAACTCCCGGCCCCCACAAGCGACCCCGCCTATTCGAGCTCTAGGTAGCTTCGCAGGTGCCCCGAGTGCACCGGGTTGCGCAGCCGGGCGAGGGTCTTGATCTCGATCTGGCGTATCCGCTCCCGGGTGACTCCTATCTCTCGACCCACCTCGTCGAGGGTGTGCATCCGCCCGTCTACGAGACCGAAACGAAGCTGGAGCACCCTGCGCTCCCGCTCGGGTAGGTCCTCCAACGCCTCGTTGAGGGCCTGGTTGAGCATCGCCTGGGTTGCGGCCTCAACGGGAGCTACAGCTGCGGGGTCTTCGATCAGGTCGAACAAGCTGAAGTCGTCGTCGCCCATCGGCTGCTCCAAAGAGATGGTCTCCTGGCTGGCGAGGAGGATGTCGCGTACCTTGCCGGGCGTCATACCCACTCGCCCCGCTACCTCTTCTACGCTCGGGTCGCGACCGAGGTCCTGCAGCAGTTGCCGCTGAGCTCTTATCACCGAGTTGATCGTGTCGATCATGTGGATCGGTATGCGGATCGTGCGGGCCTGGTCAGCTATCGCCCTGCTTATGGCCTGGCGTATCCACCAAGTGGCGTAGGTCGAGAACTTGAAGCCTTTCGAGTAGTCGAACTTGTCGACTGCTCTCATCAGGCCCACGTTGCCCTCTTGTATCAGGTCCAAGAAGGCCATACCCCTGTTGCGGTAGCGCTTAGCTATGGACACCACGAGGCGCAAGTTCGCCTCGATCAGAAGGCGCTTCGCGGCGAGACCTTCGAGGCGGATCCTTTCGTCTTCGAGCCTCGCAGCGTGAGCGTCGGGTTCAGGTTCCCCGACGCGGGTGCTGAGACGCTCTGAGGCTGCCAGGCCGGCCTGGACACGCCGGGCGAGGAACACCTCGTCGGAGGCGCTGAGGAGCGGAACTTTGCCGATCTCCTTGAGGTAGAGCCTGACAGGATCCTCGCCTCCGGGGGATTCGAACGCGGCGTCGAACCCGACGTTTCGGCTTCGTGCGGGCCGCTTTCGCGCCGGCTGTCCTGCGTGGCTGTCGGGTCGTGTCCCCCTAGCGGGAAAGGTCCCCGGACTTGCCTCCCTGGCTGTGGGCAGCTCGGCTCCGGGCATCTCGGCTCCGGGCATCTCGGTCACGTCCCCGTCGTCAGGTGCGGGCGCGTCCTCACCCCGGTAGTCGATACCGGCCGCACGGACCCTGGCGATGACCGTCGAGATGACTTCCGGCGTGAGCTCTACGCCTTCGAGGACGCCGATGACGTCGTCGGCGTCGAGGTAGCCTCGCTCCCGGCCGACGAGCAGCAAAGCCACGAACTCGCTTTCGGGGAACATCCCCGGACGGGGAGACGACCCCGGACCTTCCCGCCCGGCTCCTTCAGTCCCGGCGTTCGGCGCGCTCACGGCACCAGCTCCTGCCGGGGCCCGCCGGACAGCACCTGGTCCTCGGAAACCGTCGGGTTCTCGGAGGGTGGCTGATCAGGAAGGTTCGTCCGGTCCTGAGAGCTCGACGCCTCCCGCCGCGCGACGAGCCAACCGACGAGAGCGTCCGCCGCGTCCAGCGCAGCGGACGCGTCCCTGGAAGTGTCGGCGCGCAAAGTCTCCAAGGCCAGCTTGAGCCATGCGATCGTCGCCGGGTACGCCGCCTGATCCCCCGGCGCCGCCCGGCGCATCTCGGCTTTGAGGGCGCCCAGCTCCCTGTCCACCGCCCGCTCCAACAACAGCTTGACCACGTCGAGGGGTTCCGCGTCGGACTCGTCCACTGCCGCCCGCTGCAGGAGCTCCGCAACTTGAGGCACCGACGCTTCTATCGCCGCGTAGACGTCGGGCGAAGCTGTCAGGGCTCTGTAGGCTTCCAACGCCACGCCCGGGGAGAACATGGAAGCGTCGAGCAGGCCGGCTATCTCGGCGGGTTTCTGCACGAGCAGGCGCAGAGCTTCCATCTCCGGGCCCGCGACCGCGACAGCCCGTGAGCGCACGACCGCCACCGGCCGGTCCTCGCGCGGTGCGCTCATAGTCCGCAGACGCTCCGGTGCAACCCCGCAACGGTCGGCGACGACCATGATGTACTGGTCTTTCACCAGCGGGTCGGGATGCTGCGCGATCATGGACATCGCCACCCCGGCCGCCCTGGCCCGTCCCTCGGGGTGCGTCAGGTCGCTCGACGCGAAGAGGCGTTCTAGGCGGAACCCAAGGTAAGGGGTGGCAGCGTCGACGCCGGCTAGGAGCCGCTCAGGGTGCTGCCTTGCCATGTCCGCCGGATCCGAACCCGGAGGCATGTCGACGACGCCTATGTGAACTTCGAAGCGCGACTCCCAGCCGTAGAACTTCTCAGCCGCCGTCTGCCCGGCTGCGTCAGCGTCGTAGGCTAGGACCACGCGCCGGGCGAAGTTGGTGAGGGCTTTGATGTGACCCTCAGCAAGAGCGGTCCCGCACGTCGCGACCGCCTCCTCCACCCCGGCACGCTGCAGACCTATGACGTCGGTGTAACCCTCGCATACGACCACCCTCCCGCGGGCGACTATCGCCTCCTTGGCCCAGTTGAGACCGTAAAGCGTGCGGCTCTTGTCGTAGACGGCGGTGTTGGACGTGTTCTTGTACTTCGGTCCTCGCCCGCCCGGCAGGAGACGCCCGCCGGCGCCGACCGGTTTACCGCCCGGCTCGAAGATAGGGAACAGTATCCTCCCCCGGAAAAAGTCGACGTAGCTTCCGGCCTCGTCGAGTGTCGCCAACCCGGCGTCGACCAGGGCAGCCGCGGGAACGGGCAACGCCTTTATAAGCTCGTTGCGGCCTTGGGGCGCCCAGCCGAGACGGTACCGGCGGACCACGTCGGCGTCGTAACCGCGTTCGCGTCGCAGGTACGCCCGTGCGGCGGCGGCATCGGGCGACGACAACAGCCGTTCGTGGTACCAGGCGATCGCCGCTTCGAGGGTCTCGTGGATCCGGCTGCGCCTGCTGCGGTCCCGGCCGCCCGAAGCGTCGTCGTAGCGCAACGTTATACCGGCGCGTCCGGCGAGCTTCTCGACGGCGTCTACGAAGTCGAGGTGTTCCATCTCACGCACGAAAGAGATGGCGTCGCCTTTCGCCCCGCAGCCGAAGCAGTAGTACAAGCCCATCTCTGCGTTCACGGAGAACGACGGGGACTTTTCTGTGTGGAAAGGGCAGAGCCCAACCCAGCGGGTACCGACCCGGCGCAAAGCCAGGTGCTCGCTCACCACGGCGACGAAGTCGGTGGCCGCTCTGACCTTGGCGATGTCCTCGTCGACTATCCCCACAGCCAGAGCCTACGACCCTGAAGTACCCTCAGCGGTTCGCTACGACCGCTTGAGCCGCGGCCAGCCGCGCTATGGGCACCCTAAACGGCGAGCACGACACGTAGTCCAGCCCGACACGGTAGAAGAAGTCGATCGACTCGGGGTCGCCTCCGTGCTCCCCGCACACGCCGAGCTTGATGTCTGGGCGGGTGGCCCGGCCCCGCTGCACGGCGTCGCGTACCAGTTGGCCTACGCCGGTCTGGTCTATGGTCTCGAACGGGTTCCTGGCTAGCAGGCCTTCGGCCAGGTAGGTGGCCATCATCCGGCCTTCGACATCGTCGCGGGAGAAACCGAAAGTCATCTGGGTCAGGTCGTTGGTTCCGAAGCTGAAGAAGTCGGCTTCCTCCGCCATCTCGTCGGCTCTCACCGCGGCCCTGGGCGTCTCCACCATGGTGCCGATCGCAACGTCAAGTTTCTTTCGCAAACCTTTGGACGCCTCGGCTATCGCCTCCTCCACCCACGAGCGTGCGAGGCCCAGCTCCTGGCGGGTGACGGTGAGAGGGATCATCACCTCGACTTTCGGCTTGCCTCCCGCAGCCGTCCGCTCGGCGGCGGCTTCTAGCAGCGCACGTACCTGCATTGCGTACAAACCTGGCTTTACCACGCCCAGGCGGACACCTCTCGTTCCGAGCATCGGGTTCGCTTCGTGCCATTCGCGCGCAGCTTGAAGCATCCGGCGCTCCTCGGCGTCCAAGCCGACCGTGGCCTCTTTGATCTCAAGCTCCGACGTCGAGGGGAGGAACTCGTGTAGAGGCGGGTCCAAAAGGCGCACCGTCACCGGCAGGCCGTCCATGGCTTCGAGGATGGCGACGAAGTCCTGCTTCTGAGCCACCCTGAGCTGCTCCAGGGCGGCCGCTTCCTCCTCAGGGTCTGCTGCGAGGATCATCCGCCGTACTATCGGAAGGCGGTCCTCGGCGAGGAACATGTGCTCGGTGCGACACAGCCCGATACCCTGCGCGCCGAACTCACGCGCCTTGGCAGCGTCGGGACCGTTGTCCGCGTTCGCCCGGACGGCGAGGTGGCCTTTGCGTATCTGATCGGCCCAGGACAGGATCGTGTCGAACTCCTCGGGGGGGCTTGCGTCTTTGAGAGGAACCTCTCCGAGGGCGATGAGCCCGCTGCTGCCGTCTATGGAGATGAAGTCTCCGGCTCGGATCGTGTGCGACCCGATGGTGAAAGCCTCGCCGGTGATGCGAACGGCTTCGGCCCCTACCACCGCCGGCTTGCCCCAACCCCGGGCGACGACCGCTGCGTGGCTGACCAGCCCACCCCTGGTGGTTAGGACACCCTGGGCTGCGATCATGCCGTGCACGTCCTCGGGGGAGGTCTCGTTACGCACGAGGATCACCCTCTCACCCCGAGCCGCGGCGGCTGCGGCCTCGTCGGCTTCGAACACGACGCTTCCCACTGCAGCACCCGGCGACGCGGCTAGGCCTTTGCCGAGCACGACCGAAGGTTCCTCGGCGAACTGCGGGTGCAGCACCTGGTCGAGGTGGTCGGCGCTCACACGGCTGACCGCCTCCTCACGGGTGATCTTCCAGCCCTTCTGACGGGTCATGTCCACGGCCATACGAAGCGCAGCCCGGCCTGTGCGCTTACCGACCCTGGTTTGTAGCATCCAAAGCTTGCCCTGCTCGATCGTGAACTCGGTGTCGCACATGTCCCGGTAGTGGGCTTCGAGACGGGCGAAGATGTCTTTCAGCTCCTTGAAGATGTCCGGGAAGATCCGGCCGAGCTCGGCGAGGGGCAGCGTGTTGCGGATGCCCGCTACCACGTCCTCGCCTTGAGCGTTCACCAAAAAGTCGCCGTACTCGCCGGGGGCTCCGCTGGCCGGGTCCCTCGTGAAACCGACACCGGTGCCCGAAGTGTTGTCCCGGTTTCCGAAGACCATCGTCTGCACGTTGACCGCGGTGCCAAGGTCGTGGGGTATGCGCTCACGGACCCGGTATGCGACCGCCCGGGGTCCGTTCCAGGAGCGGAACACGGCTTCGATCGCCCCGCGAAGCTGGGCTGCGGGTTCTTGGGGGAACGGCTCTGCGGTCTGGGCCTCCACTACAGCCTTGAAAGTCTCGCACAGCCCGGCTAGGGCGCCGGCGGGTAGCTCGGCGTCGCTGGCCACGCCGGCGTCACGCTTGGCCTCTTCGAAGGGTCCGTCGAACAGCGCCCCTTCGAGGCCGAGGACGATCCTGGCGTACATGGAGATGAACCGCCGGTACGAGTCGTAGGCGAAACGCTCGTCTGAGGTCTGCTCCGCGAGTCCTTTGACCGACGCGTCGTTTAGACCGAGGTTCAACACGGTGTCCATCATCCCCGGCATCGAGAACTTGGCACCGGAGCGCACGCTGACCAGCAAAGGATCGGCGGCGTCTCCCAGCTTCTTGTGCATCGCCTTCTCGAGTCGCGCTACGTGCTTGGCGACCTCAGCGTCGAGGCTTTCGGGCCAGCCTCCGCTCATGTACGCGCGACACGCGTCTGTGGTGATCGTAAAGCCGGGTGGCACCGGCAGGCCCAGCACCGAGGTCATCTCGGCGAGGTTGGCGCCTTTACCCCCGAGAAGGTCCTTCATCTCCATCGGAGGCTTGCGGTGCTTGTGGTCGAAGGCGTAGACGAACGGCATGACCACAGTCTAAGTCCGCCCGGGAGGTCACATGCCCAGGCGGGAGCGGACCTCCTCCAAAAGCCCGGCGATCGGCACGCGCACCTGCGCGGTGCTGTCACGGTCGCGGATGGTGACCGCCCGGTCCTCGAGGGTGTCGAAGTCGACCGTCACCGCCAGAGGCGTGCCGATCTCATCCTGGCGGCGGTAACGGCGTCCTATCGACTGGGTCTCGTCGAAGTCGCACATGTACTGCGGGGACAAAAGGTCGAGCACCTCGGTTGCGACAGCCGAGAGTGTCTCCTTCTTCGAAAGTGGAAGGACCGCAATCTGGTAGGGGGCGATCCGCGGGTGTAGGCGCAGCACGGTGCGCTCCTCGCCGCCGACCTGGTCTTTGTCGTAGGCTGCGAGGAGGAAGGCCATCATCGTGCGCGTCGCCCCGGCTGCCGGTTCGATCACGTGGGGGACGTAACGGGTGTTGGTCGCCTGGTCGAAGTACTCTAGTTTCACGCCGCTCGCCGCGGAGTGCGCTTTGAGGTCGAAGTCGGTCCTGTTGGCTATGCCCTCCAGCTCACCCCAGCCCCACGGGAAGGCGAACTCGACGTCGGATGTGCCCGCCGAGTAGTGCGACAGCTCCTCGGGTTCGTGCGCCCTCAGCCTCAGCATGCCGGAGGGTATTCCGAGCTCGACGTACCAGGCGAGACGCTCGGCGCACCAATGCTCGAACCATTTCGGGCCTTCCTCGGGCGGCACGAAGAACTCGAGCTCCATCTGCTCGAACTCCCTGGTGCGGAACACGAAGTTACCCGGGGTGATCTCGTTACGGAAAGACTTGCCGATCTGCGCGATGCCGAACGGCGGGCGCTTACGCGACGTCTGAAGCACGTTCAAGAAGTTCACGAAATGCCCTTGCGCCGTCTCGGGACGCAAGTAGGCGACGCTGCCTTCGTCCTCGACCGGGCCGGCGTGAGTCTTGAACATCAAGTTGAACGCTCTCGCCTCGGTCAGGTCCGTGCTCCCGCACTTGGGGCAGTGGACCTTCCCGTCGGCGGGGTCGACCTCCAAATGGTCGGCCCTCCAGCGCTCCTTGCAACTCCGGCAGTCCACGAGCGGGTCCGTGAAGTTCGCGAGGTGCCCCGAAGCCTCCCAGATCCTAGGGGCAGAAAGGATCGCAGCGTCAAGCCCCACGACGTCGTGGCGTAACTGCACCATGGAACGCCACCACGCGTTCTTCACGTTCCTTAGCATCAGAACCCCAAGCGGCCCGTAGTCGTAGGTGGACCGGAACCCCCCGTATATCTCCGCTGAGGGGAAAACGAACCCGCGCTGCTTGCACAGCCTGACTATCTCGTCCATCTCGACCGGCATAGCCGGCAAGGCTAGCTGGCTCCTCCCAACAGGTGAACCGCTTTGAGCCGTCGCTCGAGGTGAGCTTCGAGGGCCGCCGTGGCCATGCCCGCCGCAGCGAACACCTCTGGGCTGGCCGGAAGCGCCAGAGCGTCCGCCAGCCGGCCGCCCAACACTTGGCGCACGACCGCCAAGGTGGCGGCGTCCACGGGGGAACCCTGGCGGTGCGCCCGGCACAGCGTCCCTCCCGCGGCGACGTCGAAGCTGACGACTTCAGGCTCCCCGCACGCCACGCAGTGCTCGACGACGGGAACGACACCCTCCGCTGCGAGCAGCTTCCAGTAGAACGCGCCGACCAGCATCGCCGGCCTTTGGGGAGAGTAGGCGAGGGTGCGCAACGCCCCGGTGAGCATCTTGAACAGACCCGGGTCGGGTTCGCCTTCCCTGCCCACCTGCTCGGCCGCTTCGACCAGGGCGCCGGCGTCGGCCATCCGCTCAAGGTCGCGTCGAAGCGGAGCGTACGCGTCGACGGTCTCCACCTGGTTGATACCGTCAAGGTTGCGGCCCTCGTAGCCGAGGAGGCTTACACGGCCCGGCGGCTCCAGGCGGCCCCCGAAACGGCTCTTGGTGCGTCTCACGCCTTTAGCCACGGCCCGGACCTTGCCCCGCGTGGCGGTCAGCAACACGATTATGCGATCAGCCTCGCCGAGCTTGTAGGTGCGCAGCACGACCGCCTCGTCGCGGTATAAGCCCACCTTCTAGGCCCCCTGATCGTCGGTGGTTCTCACGGGATTGCGTCGCGCCGGCTGCCGGCGTTGCCGTATCGGCGGTCGCGTGACTGGTATTCGCGCACCGCATCAGCGAGGTGGCTCCGGCGGAAATCCGGCCAGAGCACGTCGGTGAAGACCAGCTCGCTGTAGGCGAGCTCCCACAGCAAGAAGTTCGACACCCGGAACTCGCCCGACGTGCGTATCACCAGGTCCGGGTCGGGTAGCTCCGGCTGGTAGAGGTGCCGGCGAACCGTCCTGTCGTCGATACGCCTGGCTGGTATCCCCTCTTCGACTATCGCCTTCACGGCGTCGACGATCTCGGCTCTGCCCCCATAGTTGAACGCCACTGTGAGGGTCATCTCCCGGTTGGGGGCGGTCAGCGCGGCCGCCTCGTCCATCCGTCTGACCACCCAGCGGGGCACGCGCCAGTCCCTCCGGCCGATGAACTGGATGCGAACGCCCATGCGGTGCAGGTCGTCGCGCCGGCGGGTGAGGAGCTGGTCGGCGATGACGTCGAGGAGGAAACGGACCTCCTCGTGCGGGCGGCGCCAGTTCTCCGTGGAGAAGGCGTACACGGTGAAATAGGAGATTCCCAGTTCCAATGCCCCGCAAGCGGCGTCGAAGAGGGCTTCTTCTCCCGCCCGGTGCCCCTCGGTGCGCGCAAGACCCCTGTTCGTAGCCCAACGGCCGTTGCCGTCCATGACGCAGGCTACGTGGCGCGGTATACGCCGGTAGTCGATCCCGTCTGGTCGCACGCCTGTCACGGTAGCTTGCCGGGGGGTTTTGCGTCAGACTCTTGCGATGACCGATGCCGTGACAGCAGCGCTTCGCAAAGCGACGGGGGCGCTGAGCGACGCCGAGGACCGGCCAAGCCAGCGTGAGATGGCCGAAGCGGTAGCAGCGGCGATCACCGGGCGGCGCCATCTCATAGTCCAGGCCGGGACCGGCACCGGCAAAAGCCTGGCTTACATGGTGCCGGCGCTCGCATTGGGAGTCAGAGTCGTCGTGTCCACTGCTACGAAAGCCCTCCAGGATCAGCTTGCCACCCGCGACCTGCCGGCGCTCGTCGAGTCCCTCGGCGTGCCGTTCGAGTTCGCCGTGCTCAAGGGGCGCTCCAACTACGTGTGCCGCCAGCGGGTAAGGGAGCTGCGCGGCGGCGGGGACCAGCTCAGCCTGGAGCCAGCCCTGTTCGACTCCGGTGCCGCCGCGCCCGCCGGTGCCGCAACCCCGGCCGCCCATGCTGCCGGCTCTGCCTGGTCCGACGCGGGCCTCGGAGCTCTAGGGCGGGAGGTGAAACGCCTGGCGGCGTGGGCTGAGGACACCGCCACCTCGGGCGACAGAGCCGAGCTGGAGTTCGAACCGTCGGATCTGGCCTGGTCGCAGGTGAGCGTCACCTACCGCGACTGCCCTGGCGCTGGGCGCTGCCCGTCCGGCGGTGACTGCTTCGCGGAAAAAGCGCGGGAGGCGGCCTCGCTAGCCGACGTGGTCGTCGTCAACACCCACCTCTACGTGACGTCGCTCGTGTCCGAAGGCGACTTGCTCTCAGACCACGACGTGGTCGTCTTCGACGAGGCCCACGAACTTGAGGATATAGCGACAGCGTCGTTTGGAGTTGAGTTAAGCGGTGGCCGCTTCGCGAGCGTCGGTCGCATGTGCAGAGCCCTCCTCGACGATCCCGCTGCGGCGCTGGCGGTCGAGGACTGCGCCGGGATCTTCGCTGACGTCGCCGGAGACTGGTCGGGGCGGGCGATCCCGAGACCTCTCGAAGCTGGCGCAGCGGACCGTATGACGATGATCCGCGAACGCTTAGCGCACCTCGGCGCCGAGCTGCGCCGAGGTGCACGCTCGGCGAACGTAGAGCCGGCTTCCGGCGGCGCAGGCGACCAGCCGGCTTCGGGAAGCCCGCACGGCGCTTCGAGCGCTCGTTTCTCGAGAGCAGAGCAGGCGCTCGGCCATCTCCAAGGCGACTTCGAAACACTGCTCGGCGCCTCAAGCGACGACGTGGCTTGGGTGGAAGACACCCCCTACGGTCCCCTCGCCCGGGTCGCTCCCCTCGACGTCGGCGCGCGACTGAACGAGCTTTTGTGGTCGAAACCAAATGCGCCGACGGCGATCCTGACCAGCGCGACCGTTCCGCCTAGGATGGCGGAACGCGTCGGCCTGGGGGAGGGTACTTTCGACCAGCGCGACGTGGGCAGTCCTTTCGCCTACGACGAGCAGGCGCTGCTTTACTGCCCTCTTCACCTGCCCGACCCGAGGGACCCGGCCTTCGAAGGGGCCATGCATGACGAGCTGGTCGCTCTGATAGAGGCGGCGCGCGGCCGTACGCTGGCGCTGTTCACCTCGTGGAGGGCTATGCGCCTAGCCGCCGCCGAGGTAGCCCGACGCGTCGAGTGGGAGGTGCTGACACAATCGGACCTTCCCAAACCAGCGCTCGTGGCGCGCTTCGCCGCCCGGGAGACGTCATGCCTGTTCGCCACGATGGGTTTCTGGCAGGGTGTCGACGTGCCCGGCTCGTCGTTGTCGCTCGTGACGATCGACCGTATACCTTTCTCCCGTCCCGACGACCCGCTTCTGCTGGCACGGCGGGCTAAGGCAGGGCCCAGAGCTTTCGAGCTGATAGACCTCCCCAAGGCGGCGGCGATGCTCGCTCAGGGCACCGGACGGCTCATACGGTCGCGTTCTGACCGTGGTGTCGTCGCCGTGTTGGACACCCGCCTCGGCCGAGCCCGGTACCGCTGGGCGCTCATCGGCGCGTTGCCACCAATGAGACGCACCAAGTATTTAGCCGAGGTCGAGGCTTTCCTCGCCGGCACCCGCAACGCAGCTGAAGCGAAGTCCGCCCCCGCTCAGTAGCCTAAGCGTTCGAGGGATTTGGGGCGGCTCTGCCAGTTCGGGTCGACTTTTACGACTAGCTCTATGTACGCCCCCGGCGCCAACTGAGATCTCACTCGGCTGCCGACCCGCTTTAAGTTCTTTCCTCCGGTGCCGATGACGATCGGCTTCTGCGAGTCGCGCTCGACGAGGATCTCGCAGCGGATGTGAGGCCAATCCCATTCGGTCACTTTGCAAGCGATCGAATGCGGCACCTCCTGCCTGGTGACCAGCAGGAGTTGCTCGCGCACCAGGTCCGCCACCCAAACGGCGTCGGGAACGTCGGTCACCATGTCTGGCGGGTATAGCAGCGGGCCTTCTGGCATTCGGGAGGCGATCTCGTCTACGAGGGCTCCCACCCCGGCCCCGGTCCTGGCCGACACCGGGTAGATCTCCTCGAAGTCCCCGAGCTGCTCCGCGGATCGCAGACTTTCGAGCACATCCCTGCGGGAAACCCGGTCCAGCTTGTTGACGACACATATCGTCCTAGCAGGTGTCAATTTCGCAACGAACTGGTCGCCTGTGCCCACCGGTGAAGACGCATCCAGTACCAGCACGGTCAGGTCCACGCCGCCCATGCTGTCTCGGGCGGTGTCATTGAGACGAGCTCCGAGCAACGTCCGCGGCTTGTGTATCCCCGGCGTGTCCACGAAAACGATCTGAGCGTCCTGCCTGCTTAGAACACCCCTTACCGGGCTACGAGTCGTTTGCGCCACCGGCGAGGTGATCGACACTTTCCTGCCCAGGATCTGGTTTAGGAGGGTAGATTTTCCGACGTTCGGCCTGCCTACCAGGGTGGCAAAGCCAGATCTCAACGCCTGGCACCCGCGTCCGGAGCTGAACCCGGTTCGGCTTTAGGTGCGAGCGCCTCGACGCGCACGAAACCAATCCGGCGGCCGACGACCTCCTCGGCGGTAAGGGTGTAACCGTCGACGAAAGCCGCCTCCCCGTCTTGGGGTACGTGGCCGAGCGCCGAGTAGACGAGCCCGCCCAGCGTGTCCCAGTCGTCGCTTTCCGGTAGCAGCGGCTGTCCGAGGGATTCGAGCAGCTCGTTGACCTCGTCGATTGGGGTTCTCGCTTCGACCACTAAAGTGCCGTCGGCGAGGGTTTCTGGGAGGACCGACTCGGTGTCGTACTCGTCGGTTATCTCACCTACGAGCTCTTCGAGAAGGTCCTCCAAGGTTACCAGCCCGGCGGTCCCCCCGTACTCGTCGACGACGATAGCTATGTGGAACTTGCCGGCCTGCATTTCGCGCATGAGCTCGGAGACGCGCTTGCTCTCAGGTGTGAAATTGGCGGTTCGCATGACGCTAGCCACTTCGGCTTCTCCGTTACCTTCCCGCTCGGCTCTCATGAGGTCTTTGACGTGCACGACACCGACCACGTCGTCTATGCCTTGAGAAAAGACAGGTATCCGGGAAAAGCCAGCCGGGATCACGACGTCGATGACGTCGGTTATCCGAGCGTATGACTCGACGGCGACCATGTCAGGGCGTGGCACCATCACCTCCCGAACGACGGTGTCCCCGAAATCGATTATCGAGTGGATCAGCGTCGCCTCTTCGTGCTCGATGACGTCTTCCTGCGCCGCCTCGTCGGCTATAGCGCGGAGCATCTCGTCGGACGTGTAAGGTCCCGCTTTGATCCCCCTGCCTGGGAGGAGGCCGTTGGTTATAGCTATCAGAGCCCTGGCTGTCCAGCCTATGGGAGCGAAAGCCACGAGCAGGCGGATGGCTGGAGCGGCTCGCAGAGCAGCTCGCTCGGGGTGTTCGACAGCCCACGTCTTGGGTGCGAGCTCCGCTACGACGAAAACGACTATCACTTCGAATGCGGTCGCTGCCACGACCCCGAGAGCGCCAAGGTAGTGCTCGGAGACCACCCCGACGAGCGTGGCGGCCACGAGGGTGCATAACTCCAAGCTGAAGAGCACGACCGGAAGGACCCTGTCGATGTTCTCCACCAGCCGCAGGAGAGTCTGCGCCCCCCGGCGACCCTCCTCGACCAAAGAAACGGCCTTCACCTTCGAGACCCTCGTGAGAGACGTCTCGGCCATAGCCAGGAAGCCCGTTATGGCTATGAGCACCACGACAACGGCGAGCAAAGCTACGTCCGACCCGCCGAAGCGCGCCGAGGCGACAAGTCCTGGGGGTTTCACGGCGCACCCCCGACGCCCGGTGGCTCCTGTGCAGGGCCGGCTGCCGGCCGACCCTCCCCGGCAAGGCCGGACTTGGCGTGGTGACGTTCGAGGAGCGCCCTCTCCCTGGCTTCCATCGCCTCTGCCTCCTCGGGATCCTCGTGGTCGTGGCCGAGGAGGTGGAGCAAGCCGTGAACCAACAGGAGGGCTATCTCGTCGTCGTAAGTACCGGCGTGATCGGGGGCGTTGCGGTTAGCCACCGCCGGGCATATCACCACGTCACCGAGAAGTGACGGAATGTCGTCGAGCGACGACGCAAAACCAGGGCCGCTACCACCCGAGTCCGGTGAACGACCGCCTTCCGCGGGTTCGTCGTCGATTGGGAAAGCCAGGACATCCGTCGGTCCCTGGCGGGCCAGGAACCGGGCGTTGAGATCGGCGATAGTAGCCTCGTCCACGAACAGCACCGAAACTTCGGTATCGCTTCGCACCCCTTCGTCTGCTAGCACCGCCTCGGCGAGACCGACCCACCTCAGTGTCTCCACGGGAAAGTCCGATTGCTCGTCGGCAACGAACACAGATGCTGGCAACTTCGATCTCTCTCCTGTGTTCTACTTCTGAGACATACCGGACGTGGCTTCGACCGGTACCACTTGGTGTTCGGCTGCGTCATAAGCGCCGACAATGTCAGCGACGATCTTGTGACGCACCACGTCGCGCCGGGTGAGCCTCACCCACTCGAGACCTTCGATGCCCGACAGTATCTTCTCCAGCCCGCTCAGACCCGACCGTCCGCCCGGCAGGTCCACCTGCGTGTCGTCCCCGGTGACTACGACTTTGGAGCCGAACCCGATGCGGGTGAGGAACATCTTCATCTGCTCAGGGGTCGCGTTCTGCGCCTCGTCCAAGATGATGAAACTGTTGTTGAGCGTGCGGCCCCTCATGTAGGCGAGGGGGGCCACCTCCACGGTTCCCGCTTCCATCAGCCGCCTGGAGGTCTCGGTTCCGAGCATGTCGTAGAGGGCATCGTAGAGCGGGCGGAGGTAGGGGTCCACCTTGGCCATCAGGTCCCCGGGTAAGAAACCGAGCCTTTCCCCAGCCTCCACAGCCGGGCGGGTGAGAATGATCCGGTCGACCTGCTTGGCCTGGAGGGACTGCACGGCCAACGCCACCGCAAGGTAGCTCTTCCCGGTGCCGGCGGGCCCAATCCCGAACGTGACTATGTTGTCTCTGATCGCGTCGGCGTACCGCTTCTGCCCGCTGGTCTTGGGGCGCACCGGGCGTCCCTTCGGGGATCGGAGCAGCTCCGAGGTGAGCACCTCCGACGGCTTCTCGTTGGCCCTGACCATGTCGATCGTACGGTGGATCATCTGAGGGTCGACCGGATGGCCTTGCTCCAAGATCAGCCTCAGCTCGTCAAAGAGACGTCCCGCCGTCTCTGCGTCGTCGCCGGCGATCGTGAACTCGTTACCCCGAGTGTGAATGGACGTCCCGGTGAAGGCCTCTTCGACTAGGCGCAGGTTCTCGTTCAAAGGGCCCACCAGACGCGGCATCAGGTGGTTCGGGACGGTTACTGTTACGGTAGTGGACACTTTGGTTTTCTTGACATTCTAGCCAAACTCGGAGTGGGCAACGGCGGATTCCCAAACCGAACAGCCACAAGACACGCACAAACCAGACGAGACGCACACAGTGGATCTCACCACGCTCGGAGTATCAACGTATCGGCTCAACTCCGGGTGGCCAACCCATCTGCTGGCCTCCGATCACGTGCATGTGGAGATGGTTGACGCTGTTTAGCGAGTGCTCCCCCACGTTGAACACGAGCCGGTAGCCGTCGGACGCGATCCCAAGCGATTCCGCCCCGCTGCGCGCTGTGACGAACATCTCAGCGAGGATCTCGGCGTGCCCTGGTTCCACGGAGGCAGCGTTGTCTATGTGCACCTTCGGAATGACAAGAAAATGCACCGGGGCCACCGGGTTGAGATCGAAGAAAGCATACGTGTGATCAGTGGAGACAACCTGACGGGAGGGCAGGTCGCCTGCGACAATCCGGCAGAATATGCAGTCGTCCACGAAGCTCACACTACCCTCGTGTCGATGGCGCCCGCAGAAGATCCGCATACGCCCGACTCGGGCGCCTTCGACGAGCTGCTTGGACGCCTCGGAGCCTGGCGAGCCTCCGAGCGTGTCACGGAGGCGGCGGCAGAGCGCGCCCGCTCCCGCGAGATGCTGGAGCGAGCGGCGAGCACCGGCACCTGGACCGGCCTACTGGTAGACCTTGCCGAGACGTCTAGCGCCGTCGTCGCGGACGCCTGCGGGTACCGGGTGTCTGGGAAGCTCGTCGGCGTCGCAAAAGACTTCGTAACGCTCCAGGCGACCTCCGGCAGGCCGACACTTATACGGATTGACGCTCTGGTGTCGATCAGCCCGACCTCGGACGGAAACTTCGACAGGAGGAGACGGCCGGCCGGGGCGAGAGCAGCCCCCCTAGAAACCACCATGGCAGCCGTCTTCGACCTTTTGTGGGACGAGTCGGCGCCGGTCACGATACGGACCCGGTCGTCGTCCACCAAGGGTGTCATCGTCGCCGCCGGAGAGGACCTGGTAAGCCTTCGAACGGCGGGTCGGGAACTCCCAACCTACGTACGCTCGTCTGCGATCATCAGCTGCGAGATCTTCTGAAGCCGACACCTACTACGAGCGAGGGGCTCTCAGTCGACCTCCGCGGTAATGGACGCGTCCTGGCTGTAAGAGTCGTCGCGGGCAGCCCGGGGCTTGGGTTCGGGATAGAGGTGCTCCAGCGTGCCGGGCTCGATCTTCATCCTTGAGATGAAGTCTGTGATGTCTGACGCCTGAACTCTTATCACCCTGCCCATCTTGTACGCGGGCAACTGTCCCTCGTCTATGAAGCGGTACAGGGTACGCAGGGTCACACCCAGTCTGTCGCACGCTTCGCGCGTTCCGAGCCACTCGATTGCTTCGCTCATGTTCCAATGTTATCTCAGAACTGGACAAAAAGGTGGCTTCTCGATAGATTTCATATCCAGTGCGGTGGTTGCCCGCTGATTCTGCCGTTCGACGGCGTCGACCGGGACGCTTACTTGAGCGTCCCGGTCGACGTTCGCCCAGCCCACCATCCGGGGCGTTGCTAAACGATCGAGCGGCTGGCGTCATCTCCCCTGGACGCCAGCGGCGTCTCAACGCTAGAGCCGTGTTAGGCGGCCTGTTGGTGTGCGCTGCCGGGGTCGTGGCGTTCGCTTCGGTCCTTTCGGGGGAGAAGCCTGCTACCAGGCAGTACCTGATAGCCGATCGCGCTATCCCAGCCGGAAGCGTGCTCGAAGCTTCGGAGCTTTCAAGCGCTGCAATCTCCTTGCCTGCGGGCATCTCCGGGCACGCCTTCAGCACCGAAGGTTCCCTGGCAGGAAGGATGCTTGCTATCCCGGTGCAACCCGGCGAGCTGATCGAGTCGTCCATGCTCGACCCGCCGGCACCGCCCACCCGGCCTGTGAGCATCCCAGTCAACCCTGACTCGCTTCTCGGGTTGCTCCCCGGGGACAAGGTGGACGTGCTATCGGCCCCAACGCCGTCCGCTGCGGGGGCTAGCTCTGGGGCGACTTCGCCTGCAAGCACCTCCGGTTCTGCACAGTCGGTCGGGACCCTACCGGGGTCGTCCCTCGCGGCAGGCGCTTCGACGGTAGTGATGCGAGGAGCGCTGCTCGTCTCGGTGTCGCGCTCGTCATCGGGTCTGGCCGGAGCTGGCGGGAGTCTCACCGACGTTACGTTGGGAGTGGCTAACCTGGCCGACGTCGAAATTCTGGTGGCAGCGTCGCAGACTTCCACCGTCGAGTTGGTCCTGGCGGAACCTTCCGACGGGACTGGCCCCGGGCCGGGCACGGCGGGGGTTACCAGCCACGGCGCTGGCGGTTAGGGATGTCATCGTCGGGGGGTGAACGCTACGTGCTGTTGGGGCTGGCGCCGGCCCGCTCGCAGTGGTTCGACGCCGTGGCACAGTGGGCCATGTCAGCGACGATCCCAGCCGAGTTCGTCAAGTGCATATCGGCTGAGGAGGTCCGGGCTCGCTTAGCGTCGGGGCGAGCTCATTCAGCCGTCGTGGTGGATGCGTTGGCAGCCGGTTTCGACCGTGACCTAGTCGACATCGCCGCACGGTCTCACGTGGCGGTGCTCGTTGTCGCTAACGGCCGTCTCGGGCTTGCGTCTTCGGAGGACCTCGGAGTTGCGGCCGAGCTGAGATCCGATTTCAGTCCGTCCGAGCTGCTCGACGCCCTGGAGGCTCACTGCCGGACGGTCGGACGTGCCGACGGCCTCCCGCCGGTAGCCGACGACTGGACGCAGTCGCTGTGGTTCGGGCAGCTGATAGCTGTCTGCGGCCCCGGAGGGACAGGAGTTTCTACCGTTGCCGCGGCCACAGCGCAGGCTTTGGGCACCGACGCACGCTACGGCGGACAGGTTTTACTGGCCGACTTCGCTCTAAGAGCCGAGCAGGCCATGCTCCACGACAGCTCCCAGCTCGGTCCCGGCTTGCAGGAGCTTGTCGAATGTCACCGCCTCGGACGGCCCGACCCGGACGAAGTGCGGGCGCTCACGTTCGACTACCCGCGGAGGGGCTACCGGCTTTTACTCGGGCTGCGCCAGCCCGAAGGGTGGGTGGCGCTGCGACCCAGAGCCACCGACGCCGCCATCGCCGGCCTGCGCAGAAGCTTCCAGGTGGTCGTCTCTGACGTCACCGGCGACGTGGAAGGCGAGAAGGAATGCGGTTCAGCTGACGTCGAGGACCGGAACCATCTCGCACGGTCTGCTACCCGGCAGGCCACCGTGACGATAGCGGTCGGCACGGCCGGCCTCAAAGGGGTTCACTCGCTGGCCGGCCTCGTGCGAAGGCTCGTGCGTTCGGGGGTGGACCAACAGCGTATCCTCGCCGTCCTCAACCGTTCGCCCCGCCATCCAGCGGCGCGCGCCAGTTCAGCACGCGCCCTCGCGGAACTACTCGCAGCGGCAGGCGTTGAGCTCACCTTCGCGGCTCCTGTCACACTGCCCGAGCGCAACGTGGAGGAGGTGTTCCGCTACGGGACGTCTTTCCCCGAGGCGATCACCAGGCCGCTGTCCCACGCGGTCGAGTCCCTGGTCGGCCGCCTAGCCGACTCGGCACCCCAGCCGACGGCTCCGCAGCGCATCGAACCTGGCTCGCTCGGAACTCTCGCCGAAGGCTAATGACCCGATCGACCGACTAGGCAGCCGTGCCGCCAGCTGGCGCCGCTAGAACAGCTTCAGTTCGTCGCTCTTGAGACCCCGCAGTTCGTCGTAGTCGACCTCGACGCAGCGAATGCCTCTAGCTCCCGCGAGGACACGCGCCTGGGGGCGGATCTGCTGAGCGGCGAGAATTCCTCTGACCGGGCGGAGACGACCGTCGAGGTCGAGGCGTTCGAGGTAGCGGCAGAGCTGTTCGACCCCGTCGATTTCACCGCGCCTTTTTATCTCCACAGCTACCGCACGCCCGTCGTCGTCCCGGCACAGCAAGTCGACGGGCCCGATGTCGGTCGGGTATTCCCGCTTAACCAAGCGCAAATTTTCGCCCAGCGCAGCCGGGCGAGCAGCGAGCAGCTCCTGCAGATGCGCCTCAACCCCGTCTTTGAGCAGGCCCGGTTCGAGTCCGAGATCCTCGCTCACGTCTAGATGCACGGCGCCGAAGTTTATGGTCAGGGTCTCGTTCTTCTGGTTGGAGAACACCCAGGAGCTTGCAGTTTCGGCCCTTGTGCACGGAGGGGTCATCCAGTTGAGGGGTTTGTAGGCCCGGTCGTCTGAGTGCACCGAGACCGATCCGTCAGCTTTGAGCATTATGAGCCTGGTTGCCTCTGGTAGGTGCGCTGACAGCCTGCCGGCGTAGTCGACGCTGCAAGTGGCTATCACTAGGCGCATAGGAACCATTCTGTCCGATCCCTCCCGACCGGTCTGGGGAACATCGGGCACGATCGGGACGGCGGAACGTTGAGCGCTGTCGGGGTGGCGCGACCGTGACCGCCCGGAGGCCGACTGACGTTGGCGGCGGCGCAGGAAGCCGACCCGGGAAGTTTACGTTCGTGTGGATCTCGCATTTGACTGTTGTCCGGCGGCTTTCTTGCCGATAGATATTGTGATGGCTCCTGCCGCTACTGTCGACCGTCCGCCTACCGGCGACCCGGCGTACTCTGTGTTCGCCGAACCTGTGGCGAGCACCCCCCGCTTGGCTAGCGCCGTCCCACCCGGAGCTTGGGGCCGGCCGTTGCGACCCGAGCCTTCAAGGCCCGCCCGAGGCACCATAGGGTGGGCGACTTGCCCCCCGCCCGCCCCTGAGGTCGATCTTCGGGGATCCACTGCGGGACGATCAGATCCCGTCGCCGAGGAGGCTCGCAGGCTTGTTGCCCGTGCCACCAGGCGGGGCGCCCCGGTAGCGGCGCTAGCGGTTGCGCTGGTCGGCGTCGCGGCCGTGACCCACAGTTCGCCTCACGCAGCGAGCCCTCAACGAGCCTGGGCCGCCAAAGTCACACCGTACCTGGACGCGGTAGCCCTGGACGTGGGGTATCTCGACGCGCCCCTCGGATCTGGCGCGCCGGTAGCCTCGACGCTGTCCGCATCCGAGGACCTCAGATCCGAACTTAACGCAGGGCGTGAGGTGGGCAGGTCCCCGGTCGCCTCGTGGGGACGGCTTTGGACGTCGGCGTTGCACGAAGCCCAGGCTGCTCTGAGCGTCCCCGCGTCGGCGGAGCGAACAAAGCTCGCTGACTTGTCCTTCGCCGCTGACGATCTCGTCGCCCTCGGCCAGGAGATCTCAGCCGAGCGCTGAACCCGCTATCGCGCCTTGTAAGCACACGGCGTCAGGGCACCGGGCGGGGCTTTGAGCTCTCAGCATGCCAGCGCCTGCGCCGGGCCGAACACTGCAGGTCCGGTGCTGGAAACTGGCCCCTCGGCCACAACGGCTACGGCTGTGGACGACACCTCTATCCGGCCCAGCCCGGGAACCCCTTGCGCGAAGATCCCGTGCGCCACGGCCCGGCCGGTAACTTCAACCCACAGACCTGCGACCGATACCGACAAGGCCTGCACGACGAGCCCGGGGGCCCCTTGAGCTGAGACAGACGCGCATACTTGCTTGTCGACGAGTCCGGGTGCCAGTTCGAGCACGCCGTTTGCGTAGAAGGACGTTCCGCTAAGTCCGGCTGAAGCCCCGTCGTTGGCAGCGGCGAGAAGCACGTCGTGGAGTTGCTGGCGCGCCCTGTACGCGACTGCAGTGTTGATCGCCAGCGCTGCAAGAACGATCAGGATCAAGAAGCCGGCTGGCACCAATGCGAGCACGCTGCCGACCTCGACCCTGCTCCGCCTCGACGCGACACCCTCGCTTGACCTGGTGGAGGGTGACGACAAGAGCTTCACGGGCAGTCCGCCTGGCCTGGCAGCCCGCTACGGTAGGGGTCCACGAGTTGCGACTGGGTTGCGGTAATGGTGATGGCGCTTCCTACGTCACCCACGAAAGGCAGCACGAACAGCGGAGAGGGGTATGAAACTGTGACGGTCACCCGTGAGCAGCGTTGGAGACCTCCCCCGCTCAGGGTGACCTTAGCGAGCTGCGGGTTCCTGCCCCATCCAGCCAAAGTTGAGACCGCTGCGCTTTGAGCCTGCGCTGCGGCCTGTTGGGGGTTGGTTCCCTCGACGTAGGTCCGGACAGCCTCCCGGGCGGCCTGGGCTACCGCCGAGGATGTGTCAACAACCGCCCACGCGTAGGACACGAGAAGCGCGCCCGCCACGAAGAGGAGCATCCCGAAGAGAAAGCCTTCGAAACCTGCGACAAAGCCTTCGTCCCCCCGCTTGGCAGTGCGCGGCAGCTTCAACGGAACTGCTCGGTTCGTACTGTTACAGTGCGAGAGATGCGGCTCCAGCCTGCAAGACCCGGAAGAAACTCTGGGCTCGTCGCGTTCACGCTCAACACGACGTCGTGACTGTCGACCTGCTTCCACACGAACGCGACGTGAGCGGCCCCGAACGATCCAAGCGACTGACGCGCGGCCGCCTCTGCTTGTGCCACATCACCACCAAGCAGCGGCGACTGGGCAACCGTCTGGGCTGCCCTGATAGCGACATCGGTTAGAGTCGACGTAGCGTAGAGACGAATTATGACCTGCACTGCGAACAGCAGCAGCACCATGAAGATCAAGAAGCCGAAGACCGTCCCAAATATGCCGACGCCGGCCTCGCTGCGGGCTAGTTCAGCACCCTGTCGTCGTCTGGCCGATGCAGTTGACTTGCGTATTGACATGCGCTGCGGCGTTTTGGAATGTGGCGCTGAAAGCTATCCACATCGCAACTCCCAAGAACGCCATTATCAACACGGCGATCGCCGCGGAGATGACGCCCTCGCCTCTTTCGTCTCGGCGACGGCAAAATCGCCCGCCATTTCGAGCGCGCCCGTTCATTGAGCCTCCCTATCTCTAACAAAGCACCACCCCGCCGACCAACACCCGACCCGGGCCGACCAGCGTTCCTACCCTTCAATTCCGATCATACTTGAACTACATGGATGTTATCAATAGGTGATTAAGAATAACATAAGCTAAGAATTTGGGTTCTGGTCGACACCGGTCCGCTCAGCGGGTACGGGTACGGGTGAAACGGTGGACTGCTTCGAGGAGCTCCTTGGTCTTGTCATTTGCGACCGCCTCGTCCCCGGAGGCCAGCGCGTTGCGGACGCAGTGGTTGACGTGGTCTTCGAGGATCAGCCCGGCAACGGCTTCTAGCGCTGTAGACACCGCCGCTACCTGGGTAAGGATGTCTATGCAGTAGCGGTCTTCGGAGATCATCTTTTCTATGCCTCTAGCCTGACCTTGGATTCGGCGCATGCGCTTGAGTAGCGCATCTTTGTCCTTGACGTACCCGTAGGGAGGGCCTTCATCGTTGGAGACCCCCGGCTTGGCGGGATCGGGGTCGTCGTGGCGTGTCACGCTCCGCCGATCTGCGACGAGCCCGGCGCCGGCAGCGACTGCGCTTGGGTGGTGCCGGTTCGTGACAGCCGGCGGGGCCGCCGGGCGGGTTCGAACCGGCGGAGCCGAAGGGAGTTGGACACCACGAACACGCTCGAAAAGGCCATGGTCGCAGCTGCGACGATAGGGTTCACGACTCCTGCCACGGCGAGGGGTATGGCCACGACGTTGTAGCCGAAAGCCCACACCAGGTTCGCTTTGATCGTCCTAAGGGTGCGTCTCGCCAGGCGTATGGCCACACCGACCGACCGCAGGTCCCCTGCGACGAGAGTCACATCAGAAGCCTCGATGGCTACGTCCGAGCCGGCTCCCATCGACATTCCCAGGTCGGCTTGGGCCAGGGCGGGAGCGTCGTTGACGCCGTCTCCTACCATCGCTACGACTTCGCCGTCCGCTTGCAGGCTGGCTATCACTGCCGCCTTCTCCTCGGGAAGCACCCCGGCGATGACCGTGTCGATACCAACCTGCGCTGCGACAGCCCTGGCGGTCCGCTCGTTGTCCCCGCTCAGCAGGATCGTCTTGAGGCCTAGAGCCCGAAGGTCGCCTACTGCCTGGCGGCTGGTCGGTTTGATCAGGTCTGCGACGGCGATCAGCCCCAGCATCGTGCCGTCCGCCGCGGCAGCGATCACCGTCGATCCCACCTCCTCCAACCTGGTCACCTCGACCCACTGACTGTCGGTGACCTCGATCCCCCAATCCGCCAAAAGGTTCGGCCGGCCCACTACCACCGCATGACCGTCGACGACGGCTTGCACTCCCAGCCCGGGTCGCGCGAGAAAAGACCCGGCTGGCGCGAGGGCACCGAGACGTTCCCGGGCGTAGGCCGTTACGGCCCGCGCGATTGGATGCTCGCTAGGATCCTCGGCGGCGCCCGCAAGTGCGAGCAGCTCGTCCTCGTCCGCTCCCGGCGCTGGGATAACACCCACCACGCTCATCCTGGCTTGGGTTAGCGTGCCTGTCTTGTCTAAGACGACCGCCGTCAGCCGTCTGGTCTGCTCCAAAACTTCCTGGCCCCTTATGACGACCCCGAGCTGAGCTCCACGTCCCGTCCCGACCATCAAAGCGGTCGGGGTTGCCAGCCCCAAAGCGCACGGGCAGGCGATGACGATAACGGCCACTGCTATAGCGAACGCGGTCGTAACGCTTACGTCCGCGAACAGCAGCCAACCGCCGAGGGTGAGCGCCGACACCCCGATCACGACCGGTACGAACACCGACGAAACCCGGTCAGCGAGGCGTTGAACCGGGGCTTTGCCGGCCTGCGCTTCGGCTACCAGCCTAGTGATCCGTCCGAGGGCGGTAGCAGAACCGACTCGGGTTGCCTCGACGACAATCCTCCCCGACGTGTTCAAAGTGGCGCCGGCGACCTTGTCACCGGGTGCTACGTCGACGGGGGTCGACTCGCCGGTGAGCATCGACCGGTCGACCGCCGAGAAGCCTTCCACCACTACCCCGTCGGTGGCGACCTTCTCGCCGGGACGTACCACGAAACGGTCCCCTACTACGAGCTCGCCGGCCGGGATTGTGATCTCGGTCCCGGCCCGCAGGACCGTCGCTTCCTTAGCTCCGAGCTCGGCGAGGCTTCGGATGGCGTCCCCCGATCGTCGCTTGGCCAGGGCTTCTAGGTAACGGCCCGTTAGGATCAAAGCCGTGATAGCCCCGGCCGTGTCGAAGTAGACGGCGCTTCGAATCCCCCCGGCTACAACCACCGTCGACCAGGTCCACGCAGACAGCGTGCCTAACGACACGAGCGTGTCCATCGTCGCGACGCCGTGGCGGGCGTTGGCCGCAGCAGCCCTGTGGAAAGGCCACCCCGAATATGAAACGACCACGGTGGCCAAGGCCAAGGAGATCCACTTCCAACCCTCTGGCCGGCTGCTCGGCGACCACGCAAATATCAGCATCGGGATGCTCAAAGCGATCGCAGCGGCCAAGCGGACCAGGTAGTAGCGGGCGTCCCCGTCGCCCGCTGGCTCCTCCAGGGCCGCCCGGTATCCAGCGGCTTCGACGGCTGAGATCAGCTTTTCGACGTCTACGCTGGTCGGATCGTAGCTGACCGCAGCGTGTTCACTTGCGAAGTTGACCTCGGCTGAGACGCCGGCGAGCTTGTTGAGCTTTTTCTCTATCCTCGCCGCGCACGACGAGCAGGTCATGCCCGAAATGGCGAGCTCTACGTAGTTGCTCTTGGCGTCGGGGAGCTTGCCGGCCCGGCCGGCGGGAAGACCGGCCGGCGGGTTGGTAGCACGGGCGGCGGGCTCGGCGCCGTCACGGGTGTCGGGCACCATCAGGCAACCTCGTAGCCTGCTTCTTCGATCGCGCCTCGAAGCGCTTGGTCGTCTAGGTCCTCTCCTGTGACGGTCACGAGCTTGGCGGCGAGATCGACGCTGACCTCCCTTACCCCCTGGACAGCCGACACCTCGCCCGACACGGCCCGGGTGCAGTGCTCACAGGTCATCCCTGGTACCCGATACAGCAGCTTTTCAAGCATCTTGCACCTCTGTTCAGCTCTCAGACCTCATCCTCATTATACCCGCTGGGGGTATATCGTCCGTTGAGGCTCTGATTCGTCGCCCGCCTCAGCGGGTCTGCCGGACGCCCCAGAAGAGGCCCGCCCCAGACGGGGTCCGCTTTAGACGAGGCCCGCCTTAGAGACGACCCAGCTTCCAAGACATCGAAGGAGCGCCGATCGAACCGCTCGCATCGACGGGAACTTTGACCGTCTTGTCCGGAAGGTGAAGGGACACAACTCCCAGCTGCTGTCCATTACTCAGGGCGCGTACCTGACCGTTGGCGCCCACCCCGGTCAACGATACGCGCGCGCTGACTTTCTCGCCCGAACAGACAAGAGCTTTGACCCCAAGCGCAGTGACTCCTTTGGCAGTTTCGCCCCACGGTGCGTTCACCCGCAGCACTACGGCGCCCCGAGGGAGGATCGTCACCCTGGAGAGGCTGGCGAACGCGCTGGAAGCGAGGCTCTCAGCCGCATCCAGAGCAGACTGCAACGGACTCGCGCCCCGCTCGCCTAGAACCGCCCCGTAGAGCTTGACCGCCTGGCCGTCGACGCTGCGGACGGCCGAGAACACGAAGTTACCTCCTACCTGGGGAGTCGATCCCGTCTTGATCCCGTCTATCCCGTCGCGACCCAGGGCGTAGTCGTAGTTGAAGACCGTACCAGCTAAAGGCAGCGACACCTGGGGCATCGCTACGATCTGGGAGAGGACTGGGTTCGACATCACATCCTGAGCGAGGCGGACCATGTCCGCTGCGCTACCGACACTCGCCGGGTCGAGGCCTGAAACGTCAGCTAGATGGGTGTGTCGGAGTCCCAACGTCGACACTTCCGAGTTCATGGCGCTCACGAAGGAGCTCACAGACCCACTGTTCCACGTCGCCAAGAGTTGCGCAACATTGTCGGCGGAGGGAATCAGCATAGCTTCTAGGGCTTCGAGCTCGGTCAGCTGCTCGCCCGCCTTGACTTTAATGACAGAGTCTTTGTTAGCGGCCTGCGCTGGATATTGCGACGCTATGGCAGACGTAACGGTTATCTCAGGTCCTTCCTGGCCTTCTTGAAGCGGGTGGTCATGCAATACGACCAGGGCCGCTACGAGCTTCGCGACACTGGCCAAGGGCACTTCCGCGTCAGCGTTGACGCTGTAGAGGGTGCCGACCCCAGGGGTATAGACATCGGTCGAGATGTCGTTGACCGAGGGGAACGCCGGCGGGCTTCCTTTGATGGCGATAGTCTTGGGCAACACGACGGCTGCCTGCGCAGGCGGGGCAGAACGAACAAGTTGCACGGCGACGAACGCCACTACCACGACCAGTGCAATCCCCACCGCAGCAGCCACCAAACCCCACCTGATCCTCGGCAGCGTTCGGCTCTTCGAGCTGAACGAGCGCCGAGTAAGCCTGCGGGAACGTCTGTTGAAACTCATCCCCGTCATCTTCGACCATCACGTCGCTGCGTTGTTGGCGGCTGGATAGGTCCGTTGGAGTGCCGCACCCCCACCGCCTCCCACGAGGCAAGGCTTTGATAGTGGCGGCGGGTCTCCTCAGGCGTTGGCGAAGATACGCAGAGCGTCAAGGAACGGTACTGCGAGCAGGATCGTCCCAGGCACTAAAGCTGCGACAGTTACCGGTATCCACACCTGCTCCGAGCGACGGTCAAGTCGAGCCAGGGTGCGGGTATGCAGGTCGCGTCGCACCTGGCGGGCCTCTGCGGACACCAGCCGTGCGAGGTCCGCCGAGTCAGAGTGCAGGCTGATGACCCGGGCGAGTCGTCTGACGCCTTCGGAGCCTGACAGCTCGGCCCACTCCCCCAGAGCCTGAGCCTGGGACGATCCCTGAGCGACCCTGTTGAGAACCCGCTTCAGATCCTGCGCTACGCAGCCACCGCCTCTTTGTGATATCCGTGCAAGCACCGAGGTCGACGAGAAGCCGGCGTTCAGAAGCATAGCCATCTGCTCTTCGACCACCGGTAGCTCAAGGTCAGTGTTAGCAGCCCATCTCTTCGCTCGCCGGTCCAAGTCCTGCTCTATAACCAAGAACACCAAAAGCGGCATGCCGACGATTATCAGCAGCCCGGTAGACGGGTTGGGCGCAAAAGTGCCGGCAGCTACCGCTGCTGCAACGAGCGCGAGGAGGCTCAGTCCCATCTGACGGGCGCGAAACCTCCTGGCCGTCTCGGGAGAGTGAATCCGGCGAAGGCGTTCTTCGGCACTGGTCACCACGCCGAAGAACGTCGAGATACGGTCGCCTAACTGTCCAGCCAACGGAACGAGAACAGCCACAAGTGACCTCTCACTCCCGCCCCGGTCGGTGGACCGCACGGCTGACCCCGGGTTGAACGGGCCTAGGCGCTCGGCGAGCGTCTCGCCGCCAAACCGGCGAAGCTGCGATAAAAGCAAGGCCGAACCCGCCCAAAGCAGCAACCCGAATACTATCTCCAACCGGACCAACAGTCACCTCCTCCGAGGCTTCTCATCTAAACACCCGAGGGGGGCTTTCGACTCTCAGCAGCCGCCCTGACCATGCCCAGCAAACACCGACGGCCAGCAAAGCGACTATGACCGCAACCTGGCCTCCTGGGCTCGAATAGGCGGCTCTGCCCGAACCTATAGACAACCCGGCCAAGGCCATCCCTAGCGGCACGAGCAGGACAAACCTGCGGGCGAAGCGAACTCCCGCCTGCTTAGAGGCAGCTTCTTTACGCGCCTGAAGGTCTGAGATTCGGTCTTGTATCAGGTCCGCGAGCCGGCGATCCACGTCCGATCCGCCTAACTCATGAGCCACCAGGAGCGTCTCGCAGACAGCGTCGGCGGTGGGGTCGGCAAGGCCTTGTTTTAAAACTGACGTCGTGGCCGCGAAGTCGGTGGTGAGCAGCCACTCGCGCTCTGCGAGGGCGAACGCTTGCCTCCAGCCGTCAGGAGACGTCCGACCGGCTTCAAAAAGAGCCTGCGGGATGGACTGGCCCATCGACCCGGCGCGCATCCTGATCTCCTCGAGCATGGCCGGCCACGCCTGCCTGGCGACGTCCATCCTCTCAACGCGGCGTCTCCGGTAGCTGGCCAGCGGAAACCCGCCGGCGAGGAAACCCGCCGCGATAGCGGGGGCCGCTGCGTCGAAGATCAGATACCCGCCGATCGCCCCGGCTAAGCCGGACGCGCACAAAGCAGCGATGAACCCTCCGGGGGTGGTCTCCGCCAAGCCGGCCTGCACGAGCCAGACTTTCGAGCGTTGCGTGAGGCGATCTTTCCACCGCACGGCTGAGCCGGTACCCTGGACGCCTCCTTCGCTGTAAGAGCTCAGCAGCAGGTAAGCGCCGACACCAGCGAGGACCGCTGCTAGCGCGGCAACGTCGGCTGGTTTCATCGCAGGAGCCCTCCGGTTAGTAGGTCCATGATGTCGAAGTCATGCAATTCGAGCGCCCTGTTTAGTCGAACCGGTATGTTCCCCGACCAGCCGAGCTCTTCCCCGAAGCGACCCCGTGAGAAGACAGTCGTCGTTGTGAACGCAACCGTTCCTTCCGA
The DNA here is from genome assembly GCA_021799445.1 of Actinomycetes bacterium. Lineage (GTDB taxonomy): Bacteria > Actinomycetota > Acidimicrobiia > Acidimicrobiales > Palsa-688 > JAJZAM01. The sequence goes on along the minus strand of JAJZAM010000001.1, from coordinate 9,805 downwards.
GACCTGCAGGTCTTCGACCGCTAGAACCTCGCTGACTCGGACTTCGCCTCCCATCCGAACGCAGTGGACGACCAGGTCCACAGCGTCGCTCACCAACGCTGAGAGCGCTGAGGTCGTCATCTCCGACCCGATGTCAGCCAGCTGGCACACGAAGCGGAGCCGGGACAACGCTTGGCGTGCCGAGCCGGAGTGGATAGTCGTGAAGCCCTGCACCCCCGAGGACAAAGCAAGCAGCAGCGGAAGCGCTTCTCGGTCGCGGACTTCACCAACTATTGCAACGTCCGGCGCCATCCGAAGAAATCCTGACACCAGCCTACGCAAATCTACTTCTTTTCGATCCGCCCGGGCGGGCCGTGTTTGCATGTGAGCGACGTTGGGCAACTCAACGACAGTCTCGAAGACTTCCTCGGCGACTACGACGCGTAGCGACGGATCTACTTGGGCTACGAGGCACCCGAGTAGCGTCGTCTTACCTGACCCCGGGGCACCCGAAACCAGCACCGACGCCCCGCTCCTGACGCACGCCGACAAGAAACTTGCGGACTTTGCGTCGAGCATCCCGAGACCCACCAGTTCGTCCAGGCTACGGCGGACCACCCCGGAGAATTTCCTGATGTTGACGAGCATGTGGCCGTCCCTGCCGATGTCAGCGTGGACGATGTGCATGCGGGCTCCGCCTTCGAGCTGAGCGTCTTGGAGACCTTCCGCCGGGTCGAGTTTGCGGTGCGACGCGGACGAGTCCTCCATGATCTTGGTGATCACCCGGGCGACGTGCTCGTCGTCGTGGAACACCTCATCGTGAAACCCACCCCGACCCGAACGCCGCTTCACGAAGATCGACGACGGCCCGTTAACCATGATCTCCCACACGTCGGCCTCGGCCAGCAGAGGCTCCAACGGCCCGTACCCTACGAGGTTCCGCAAAGCTTTCTCAACAGCAGCCTCAGGATCGACGATATCGAAAGGCCGCTTACCCTCCGTGTAATCCGCCCTCCAACTCGCCACCTCCTCCACCAAGAACCTTCGCAGAACCTCCTTAGCCCCCGGATCGGCCATGTCAAGGTCCGCTTCTTTCGCACGCTGCTGCGCGCAAAGTTCGATCTGGCGCAGCGGCGACACCCATACCTGCCTATCCGGCTGCGCCCCGACGATCGCCACAACCAGATGCTACGTAAATGACAAACCTGTCCGAAAGACCCCCGGCACACATTTTCCGTTCCGCCGGCAGGACGGCACCAGGCCGGAATCTAACCGGTACGCCTACACCGGGCGTACCCCGTCCTTTGACTCATCTAAACCCGCGGGTAGACGGCATCGTTACCTCACGTAGAAATCCGCTCACGCAGAGCGGCTCCGACTACACCAGAACCATAGAACTTTCGATGGGTGCACGACCTGCTGGCACAGAAAAACTGGCAATCCAACACAAGAAGGGCTCCCAGTCTTCGTCCCCCTGCTCGACCACGACGGCGAGGTGGACCTCACCGACGAGGAGGCCGCTCTCCTCATAGCCGTGAGTGCGGCCACCATCGACCGGTACCCGGCGAGGGCCAAGGTGCTCGCCTGGTATCGAGGGGGGAGCCACATCAAACCAGACTCGCTGCTCAAGACCCAGATCCTCATCCGCACCTGGCCGGAGTGCGACGACGCCACCCTCGGTTTCGTCGAGATCGACCTGGCGGGCCACGAAGGGGGCAACTCCTCTGGGGACTTCTGCTTCACCTTGACTATGACCACCATCGGCGCCGGCTGGACGATTAGCCGGTCCGCCCCCGACAAGTCGGCCATCCGGGTCATCCAGGCCATCGAGCACGCCTACTCCCGGGCCGCGTTGCTACCTCTCCGTGATCATCGACCTCATCAACGGGGGTGTCCCACCAACCCTGACCGGCCGATCTAGTTATTCGTTTTTTAAAGATGTCACCCTCGGACCGTTCCGCTACCTACGCTACCGTTTCGGCGTCGTGGACTACGCATCGGTGTAGCAGCGCAGCACCTCGACCCGTGTGTTCGCAAGGTTCGCGCTGATCCTATGGGCGTCGGGCCTCCGGCCACCCGGGGATAGCCAGGTGGAGGTGCTCAACGACCCGAACCCGTGCCATAGCGGGTGCTTGCGCAGCTGCTCGCGTTCCGGTCGATCCCCCTCCGGCATCAGGTAGATGACCATTGTCCAAGAACCTGACCACGAGGTAGTAGGTGGCGCAAAGATCCCTTAGCGTCCCTCCTCTAGTACGTCCAGCATCATCGGTGTCAGTTGGTGGATCGTCTCGCGGCCGCTGCGACGGGAGGTAAACGCCGGGCAGCTTGTAGGGTATTGGCGGTGTGCTCCGGGGCGTTGCAATACCAGCGCGGGGGTAAGGGCCGCGGGCGTAACGGGCCTGGAGCGGCCCGTCGGACCTGTCGTTACCAGCCGGGGCGAGCGTACGCACCTCGTCGACTTCGTAGACCGGAGGACGACGCGCGAGTACTGCAAGGTTGTGGGCGGGCGGGCTCCGGAGTGCGACGCGAGCCCCAGACCGGCCACGATCCCCGACTCTGTCGGGAAGGGCTGGCGCCGTCAGACGCCCACTGCCAGGTTCGGTTCTCCGGGCGCCATGGCGTCCCCGTCGAGGGGGACGGTGCCGCCGGTCAACTCTTCGACCTCTCGCATGACGTCGTAGGAGTGTATCCACACGAGGCTGGTCCTCAGCTGCCAGAGTGTTGCGTTCCGCCGCGCGACGAGCTCTGGGTCGGCGAGCTTGTAAGTCAACCCTGCGAGTCGCGACCAGGCTTGAACCTTGGCGACACGGTCACGGCGAAGCCTCTTGAAACTCGAGAACGCCGTCTGGTAGTTTCCGGGTCCGCGGGCCGCCAGAAGGGCCCCTATTGCGTAGCCGTCCTCGATCCCCATGCCTCCTCCCATGCCTTGATGGGGTAGCGGGGCATGCGCTGCGTCCCCGGCGAGAACGACGCGATCGACCGCCCAGGACCTCAGGGTTGGCAGGTCCATTAAACCTCGATCCACCGCGTAGCCACTGGCTGATCGGGGTCGCGCATCCACCAAAAAGGCCCCCTCAGCTGGGAGAATAGCTGTGTTCTACGCAGCGTTTCCCACCAGCAGAGGAGGCACTTTCTGTGAGGCAAGTATCGCGCGGGATCGACCGGGTGGCGGTGACCTTCGACGAGCCGAACCTGGTGGCCAACGCCGGCCTGGTGCTCGTCGCCACCCTCGCCAAGCGGCTCGGGCTCGAGCGGCTCTGCGACGCCACCATCGACCTGTCGGGACGGGTCGGCGGGTTCCGGCCGGGGAGGAAGATCCTGACGCTGGTGCACGCCATGGTGGCCGGCGCCAGCCACATCGACCACGCCGACCTCTTGCGAGCCGGAGCGACCGCAGAGGTCCTCGACCACCGGGTGATGGCACCGTCGACGCTCGGGACGTTCCTGCGGTCGTTCACGTTCGGTCACGTGCGCCAGTTCGAGCGGGTCATCGGCCTGGCGCTCGCCGCCGCCTGGGCGGCAGGTGCGGGACCGGGCGCCGAGCGCCTCGTCGTCGACATCGACTCGACCATCGACGAGGTGCACGGCAAGAAGAAGGCCGGCGCCGCCTTCGGCTACACGAAGAAGCTCGGCTACCACCCGATCCTGGCGACGAGAGCCTCGACCGGCGAAATCCTCCACGCCCGGATGCGCAAGGGATCGGCCAACACCCAGCGGGGCGTCAAGCGCTTCATCGAAGAGCTCGTCCCCCGGTTGCGTCGGGCCGGGGCGACCGGGGAGATCGTCCTACGGGTCGACTCGGGGTTCTGGTCGAAGGAGACCATCGCTGTCTTGGGGCGTCTCGGGGTGCGCTACACGATGGCCGTGCGCACCGGGACCAAGGCCCTGGCCAGGGAGATCGCCGGCATCGCCGAGGACGCCTGGGTCGAGATCGACTACCCCGAAGGCGGACGGGCGGAGGTGGCCGAGTGCACCTACAAGGGGCGCCGTCTCATCGTCCGGCGGACCCGCCTCGTCGGGGCCCAGGCCGCCTTGTGGCCCGACTGGCGCCACTTCGCCTTCTTGACCGATCTCGAGGGAACTGCCGTCGAGCTCGACGCCTTCCACCGTCACCACGCCGTGGTCGAGCTCGCCATCGACGACCTCAAAGAGGGCGCGGGCATGGAGCACTGCCCCTCGGGCAACTTCTCGGCCAACGGGGCCTGGCTGTGCTGCGCCGTCCTCGCGCACAACCTGATGCGCTGGACGGCGGCTCTCGGTGACCTGGTGGACGCGGACCAGACCCTGGTGGTCGCGCGCACGCTGCGCACCCGCTACTTAGCCGTCCCCGGCCGCCTCGTCAACCGCTCGGGCCGTCCCACCCTGCGCATGCCCGAGCGCTGGCCCTGGGCCCTGCGCTTCAACCAAGCACTCGCCGACCTGCGCGCCGTCGCCTTCGCCCCGACCTGAGCGGGTGCCGGCGGACGGGCGTGGCCGCAGACGATCACCCACACGCTCACAAACGAGATGACGACCAGGAGCCATAGTCCCGTGCGCCCTGGAAAGCGCTCGAACCGCAAACCCACGGCTGCTTCTGCGCCATCGTCACTCGAAGCGTCCGGCGTTCCCCGGCCCGTCGCTACGCGGTGGATCGAGGTTAAGACGAGTGTCAGCGCACATCTTGACTATCTCGTGATCGGTGACGGGGCCTTCGTCGAGTTCTCTGCCGGCTTTCGGAGCAGCAAACTTGACACGGCTCTCAACCTCCGCGAGTCGGGCGCTCCCATCGAGATCATTCCTGAGCAAGACTTCCTTCAACTTCTCTTGTCCTGAGGGGACTCTCCCCTTGGCCCTGATCGCTTCGACGAAGGGTTGAAAGGGGTTGGGCGGCGCGCCGGTGGCGAACGCGCGCAACATTCCCAAAAGACGATCAGCCTCACTCCGAAGGGAAGCTCTCTAGCCGCCTTTCTAAAAAGTTGAAGGCCAAAGTTGACTGCTGATTTTGAAATGGAGAAATGAGATGACCTGATGTCCAAGACCTTTGAGAGCTTCGAGATCTTCTCTTGAACCAGGTACTTTGACAGTCGGCACACTTGCACCAATGGTGGCTCCGGGGTGCGATTCGTGCGACATGCCGATAAGAGAGGCATGTTGACGATTGCGAAACTTCATCACGACGACCCGCCGGCTACTACCAGGGTCTGGTAGCTGCTGATACTGCGGCCTACTACCAGGGGGCGGGGGAGCGGTCCGGCCGGTGGTTGGGTGCCGGCGCGGCGGCGCTCGGACTCGCCGGCCAGGTCGAGGCCGACCAGATCAATTTGGTGTTGGACGGTCGGATCCCGGCCGGTGACGCGGCCGGGTTGGACCTGCTCAGCCAGCGCCAACCGGCCCGGCTGCCCGGTTACGACTTGACGTTTTGCGCTCCGAAATCGGTGTCGCTCTTGTTCTGTGTTGGTGGGGAAGAGGTGCGGGGAAAGGTGTCGCTTGCCCACGACCGGGCCGTCGAGCGGACAATCGAGCTGCTGGAGCGCGACGCTTGCGGCGTCCGGCGGGGGCACGCGGGAAGCGAGCTTCAAGCCGGCCGCGGGTTCGTCGCGGCCACCTATTGGCACCGTACCGCTCGATCCGGCGACCCGCACCTGCACACCCACGTCTTGGTGTCAAACATGTCCCAGGGAGATGACGGCCGTTGGAGCGCTCTCGACGGCCGGCAACTTTACGCGTGGAGCAAGGCGGCGGGAGCGCTCTACCAGGCTGAGTTGCGCTCCCAGCTGACTGCTGAGCTGGGGGTCAGTTGGACCGTCGACCGCAACGGTACTGGGGAGATAGCGGGGGTCCCAAAGCAGATTTTGGTCGCGTTTTCGAAGCGCAAGGCGGCGCTGGATGCAGCGGCAGCCGAGGCTGTGCAGACCTCCACTGCTGGGCGGGAGACGGCTCAACGGCAGACCCGGCAGGCCAAGGACCGCGAGCTGGCGGCCGCAGGGGAGGACGTATTTGCCGGACGGGTCACGGCCGAGTTGGAGGGTATGGCTCTGTCTGAGGGGCAGGGTCGGCGGCGTCGCGTGCGTCCCGCGCGGGTCGAGGACGTGACGGCTGTGGTCGGGTCGCACCGTGGTCGGCACGACCCGGAGGGGGACCTAGAGCGGATCTGCGAGCAGCTGGTCAATGACACTAACGGAGACAGAAAAGCAGAGGAGAAGATTTCGACGGAGTTCCCGGCGGCTTGGCGGGTGAGGCAGGCGTCGACTTTTTTGCGTCGAGATCTGATGTTTGCGCTTGCGGGGAGTGCGATCGACGGGGCTGCTATCTCTCAGGTCGACGTGACCGCCGACCGGTTTTTGGAGTCACCCAAGGTGCGGCGCCTGACCACGTCTACAGCCGCCGACCGGTCAGCGGGGCTCGCCACGGGGGAGGTGATTCGGACCAAGCGAGGGAAGATTGTTCCCGCTGGGCCGGGGGAAGAACGTTACGCGACGCTTGAGATGCTGACCTTGGAGGGGTCGATTGTTGTCGCAGCAGAGCAGGGTTTGGGGGGAGGGGCGGCCGGCGTTCCCAGCAGGGTCGTCGACGCTGCGGTGCGGGCGGTGGGCTTTCAGCTTGACGTCGACCAGGACGCGATGGTCCGCCACATCTGCTCGTCCGGCAACGTGATCGACGTTGTAATCGGCCGGGCCGGCACCGGGAAGACGACGGCGCTGGGTGCCTCGAGGCGGGCTTGGGAGAGCAGCGGGTTTGAGGTGATTGGGTGTGCAACGGCGCGTAAGGCCGCCAGAAGGCTCGAGGAGGGGGCTGGGATTCGGTCGACATCGGTGGCCCAGTTGCTCTCCCGGATCGACAAAGGGGAGATCGAATTTGATCACAAAACTGTAGTCGCGTTAGACGAGGCCGGGATGACAGGCTCGCGTGACGTGCCCAGCTGGTCGACGAGGTCGTGGCGGGTGGGGGGAAACTGGTGATGGTCGGCGACCCAAAGCAGCTTCCCCCAATCGATTCTGGAGGGATCATGAGGTCGCTGTCCGAGAGGCTTGCGGGTCGTGCCGTCTCCGAGCTGACCATCAACCATCGCCAAAAAACGGACTGGGAGAAGGCCGCCGCCGAGTGACCTTCCTCGGAATAATCGCGCAGTGACCAGTAAGGGGGGCTGGTCACGACGGTCTGAGTGCACTCGCTGGGCAGGAGAGCCAGCCCAGCACGGGCGTCACCCTGAACGAGCACTCCCGTTTCGATCGAGTCGACCTGGCGGGTGGTGGGAAGTGTAAGTCGGACGAATGGGGGGTGCTTGGGGTCCATGCCAACCCTGTCGGCTGCTCGAATTTTGAGCAGCCGATAAGAGAGGTAGAGCGTCGGCGGCGGAACCCGGGCCTCAGCGGATTCCTCCGACGCTCTAAGAGGTGGGTGCCCGGGCGTGGCGTGGTGTTGTGGTGGGGCACCCACCGACCCTGGCCTCCCTCCCAACCCCCTCCCAATTTCAACGGTTAAATGAGGGAAATTAGGGTCCCCAAAGGTAAAGTCCTTAGGTGGTCGAGCTGAGGGTTATCCCTGCTCAGAGCCTAAAAGGCTGGTGCCCCCGGCAGGACTCGAACCTGCGACGCACGGTTTAGGAAACCGACGCTCTATCCTCTGAGCTACGGGGGCGGAGGTGGCATAACCGCAGCGGGGGCCCGAGTCGAGTCCCGGCCGAATGTTCGGATGATATGTCGCGCCACACACTAGCGGTTTGGCAGAGTCAACTGATGCAGGCGCGTCGAGCTAGTCGGCGCAGAGCCGGTATCGTCGCCAACCTCGAACCGCTATATCGTCGAAGGGAGGCTCGTGGCGCGAGAGGCGCACAACGGGCGGGCTGCACCGGTTGGCCTTGCGCGAAGGAACGCGCCCGACCCGTCGCTACGACGACGTAGCCTGGGGCAGTGGTCGAGCCTGAATCGCCCAGCGGCGGGCCTCCTAGCGATCGCCCCGTGGCGAACCCCAGCCGGACTCCGCTGACCGGCGGAACCGGTGGCGTGAAGCGGTCCGACCGGAAAGCGAACCCTCCTTCTCCTAGCCTGATGCGCCGATGTTTTGCCGAGGCGGCGGGCACAGCGCTGCTCATAGCCGTCGGGTTATCCATCGTGATACTCGACTTCGGCCACGGCAGCCCCGTAGCTTCGGTCATTAAGGGCGTCGCGGCGCGACGTGCCCTGACTGGGTTCCTCTTCGGCGCCACCGGCATGACCGTCGCCATATCACCTCTGGGCCGTTGGAGCGGCGCTCACATCAACCCTGTCGTTACCCTTGCGTTTCTTGCAGAAAGAACTATGTCTAGCTTCGAGGCCTTCGCCTACATCGCTTCCCAGCTGGTGGGCGCAGTGCTGGGTTCTCTGCCGCTGCTGGCGTGGGGTCAGATGGGGTCAAGCGTCGCCTACGGTGCCACCTATCCCGGGCCGGCCGGTGTAGCGGCGGCTTTCTTGGGGGAGGTCGCCACGACGTTCGTGCTGATCATCTCGCTGTTGAGTTTCGTGTCGTCGTCTAAGGTTCGCCGCTTCACACCGCTCATATTTCCGCCGATGTATGCAGTGATGGTGTGGCTCGAAGCGGGTTTCTCAGGGACTAGCACCAACCCAGCGCGCAGCTTGGGGCCTGACGTTGTAGGGCTCGACTTCCGCTCGTACTGGCTCTACGTGGCGGCCCCGGTGGTGGGGGCGGCCGTAGCCTTGGTGTTCCGGCGCTTTGCTCCGGTGTTGCGAGACGTCGAAGTTGACGTCGCCCGGGTGGCTCACTTTGAGGCTGCCCGCCTGGACGGGTTTGCGTCGTCGGTGAGGGGCAGCGCCATCAGGGCCGCCTTCACCTCTGCAAAAGGTGCGCAGGAATGATCACCTGCACTAAAGAAATCTTACTAAAAATATCGATCAACTCTTACAGAGATTGTAAGTGCAGGTAGAACCCGGACGCCACGTGAGTCGGGGGCTTGGACGCCGAGTCGCTGAGATAGTTGAAGGTCACGCCGGCTCGGAGCCGGGTGGTGCGAACCTGTCGTTGGTCAGCGTGCCGTCGGTGGTTCCTTTCGAGGCGGTGCCGGTGGCGATGCTCCTTGCCGACAGCCGAGCTCAGGTGGTAGCCGCGAACGCCCGATGGGCCGAATGGTCAGGGCTGGGCGTCGAGGACTCTCTAGGTTCGCGCTGGACTACGGCGCTCGGAGACGAGGAGCGTCGCCTTTTGACCGCCGAGCTTGCGCAACTCGTCGTGGAGTTGGCCGGCGGGGAAGTTAGGTTGGCAGCGCGAGCGGTCATGGGACCCGGCAGGCGTTGGTGGTTGGCGCCCTTTGAGTCCTCCGGACAGATGCTGATCGGGATAGTCGTCGCCGAGTCCGGAACTGGCGATCCCACGTGTGCAGCCTCGCAGAGGCCACTACCAGCACTACAACCACAGCCCGTCGCCGGTACCTCGCCTGGCGAAACCGGGGACTCTGCCGGCGACGCTTACATCGTCAAGGGTATCGAGGCGCTAATCGAAGTTATGACTACGCTGGCTTCTAGCCTGGGCAACAGCTAAACTGTCATCTCGGCTGACTTGACTAAAGAAAGCTCCAGTATTCGACCAACGTGGTCGTGTCGAAACTCGTACTGACATGTCACCTGGCCTTAACGCCTAGCTAAAACGAACCTAAAGGGGGTCTTGGAATGGACAAGTCGACCAAGCCGGCTTCGCGCCATACGATCGAGATAACTTCAAAACGGCATCCAATTTTGGGTGGGGACGATTTCGACCGGGCCAGCCGAGGTCTGATAGCACGACACGCCACGGGAGTGATACAGGTCGGAGGCGCAGCAGTCTACGACGTCAATCGATACGGCTTCCTCGGGCGTGA
>JAJZAM010000124.1 GCA_021799445.1 Actinomycetes bacterium | reverse complement strand
TTCCCGGCGAGCGGGTCGGCTACTGAAGGCCATGGTGGTATCAGCTGCGGTGGGTAGCGCTCGGCGAACTGGGCGCAAGGCGTGCACGGCAGATGAGGTTCGACGAAGTCAACTCGCAGATGCCACGGACGACCGGTGCGCCCGGCTTCCTCCAAGAAGCTCGACGCCTGCCGGGCGAACCAGTGCGTGCGGCTGGCCTCGACGGGAATGGGGTCGACCGCCCCGAACCAGCCGTCCGGCACTCGCTCCGCTGGGTACTTAGCGCGTCTCCAGTCTTCGTAGTCTTGAAGGCTGACGTAGCTGTCGTAGCCGAAGTCGGTCGGGCCGTGGTCGGGGTTGACATGCCACTTTCCGAGGTAGTGGGTGCGGTACCCTTTGCGCTGCAGTTCGCGGGGCCAGCTGTAAGCGTCGGGAGCTAGCGCAGTCACGAGCGGGCCTAGGTCGTAGTTCCAAAGCGCTCCGAAGCTCTCTGGGCGCGCTCCGGTCAGAAGCGCTTGACGGGCGGGTACGCACAGTGGGATCGGGGTGAAAGCCGAGGTGTAGAAGGTGCCGGCAGAGGCCAGAGCGTCCAGGTTCGGGGTCTGGACGGGGTAGCCGCCGGCGGCCCCGACGCAATCGTAGCGGTGCTGGTCCGCGACGATGAGAAGTACGTTCGGTTGGGACCCGTCGTCTGGTGTCAACGGCGTCCTCCTGTCAATGGCGTCCGGCACCGGGTCGGTTCGTCGCCACCTGACCAGCTCACCAGGCGACCACGATGTGGTGTTGCCCGGAGCCGACGGAGCGGCTTTCACCAGCGCCTATCTTGCCGGCGTCCTCCCCTTCGAGCGTGAGGTTACCTGACCGGGGGAGAACGACCGTCGCGCGGCACGTGGGTGGTAGTTCGAGGTGCACGTCGAAGCTGCGCCGAGCTTCATCCATCGACCAGGACAGTTTCACCGGGCCGCGGGGGGTGACGACCTCTCCTTTGGCCCATGACAGCGTGGCAGCCGGCACCGGCTGGACTGTCACTTCGCTGTAGCCAGCACGGGAGGGGGCTATACCGAGGACCCGTTGATAGAGGAACGCGCCGACAGCACCGTAGGCGTAATGGTTAAACGATGTCATCCCCGGGTCGCCGAAGCCGCGCTCGTGGTGCCAGGAATCCCAACGCTCCCACATGGTCGTGGCGTCACCGCTGACAACAGGGTAAAGCCACGACGGCCACTCCTCCCGAAGCAGTAGGTCCATCGCTTCTTTCGTGGCCCCAGAGCGGGCCAGCTCCTCGAGCAACCAGGGTGTCCCGAGAAATCCCGTCGTCAGGTGGCCTTTCGACCTGACGTCTGACACCAAAGCGGCCCGAGCGCGGGCCTCTTCCGCCGCGTCGAGCGCGCCGGTGCGCAGCGCGAGAACGCACGCTGTCTGGGTTGCTGGGTTCAAGTTGCCGGCGTCGTCAAGCCACCGTTCCCGGAACACCCTCCTCGCCCGTTCGGCCATCCCCTGGAACTTGACTGCTCGATGTTGATCTCCCAGCTCGGCGGCGAGGGCAGCGGACGCTGTGGCAGCGATCGCCCAGTAGGCGTGGACTACGAGCGGTGTTGGAGTCGGCTCGGCTGCAAGCCAGTCGCCGAAACCGCCCCTGGGTTTCCACCCGCCTCGTTCGGTGTCGAGATACCCGAGCCAAGCGTCGATAGCGTCGAGGCACTCAACTCCGACCCGGCGGTCCCCGTAAGCTTCGATCAACGCGAGCGGCACGAAGACGATCGCGTCGCCCCACCCTGCGGCGCCGGCCTCGTCTGTGGAACGCTCCCCCGGTTCCTCCCCTCGCAGCTTCCACGAGTCGCGTCCAGCGACGAGATGCGCCGGGTCCGTGACCACCGGAGCAAAGTGGGGTATCGCCCCGTCGGCCGTCTGTCCGAGGCGCAGGTCTTCAAGCCAGCTCTCGAGGAAGTTCCTGACGTCGTAGTTGAACGCAGCGGTCGGCGCGAAGACCTGGATGTCCGCTGTCCAGCCGAGCCGCTCGTCGCGCTGAGGACAGTCGGTGGGTATCGCAAGGAAGTTGTCCCGAAGGGACCAGACGATGTTGGACTGAAGACGGTTCAGCCGCTCGTCGCTGCACGAGAAGCTGCCGGTTTGCTCCATGTCAGCCCAGTACGCGACGGCTTCGAGCGACTCCGAGTCGAGGTCGCCTTCGCTGTCGGTCAGGTTCACCTGCGCGTACCGGAACCCGTGCACGCTGAACGTCGGCTCTACGTGCTCCCAACGGCCTTCTCCAGCGCAGATGTACTCGTCGGTGGCCCGTGCCGTTCGAAGCCCGTCCCTCCAAAGCGCCCCGTCCGCGCTGACAGCTTCTGCGTGGGTCACAACCACCCGGGAACCGGGCCTGGCGCGAACTTTCATCCGCACCTTCCCCGAGACGACCTGGCCGAAGTCCGCTATCCAAGCGGCGGTTCCGCAACGTCGCACGGCCACCGCTTTGAGGGTCTGCCCCGGTACGACCGGCGGAGCGACCTCTCTTACAAGCGGCGGCGTGGGGTATCCGACCACGGCAGCAGGGGTGAAGCGTGGAGGAGCTGTGGCGTCAACCTTCCAGCCTTGTGGTTCACAAGAAGCGTCGAAGCACTCCCCGTGGATAGGGTCGGCGTACTGGATGCCGCAGCGGCCTGCCCGCCAGGACGGGTCTGTGTGTACTGTCAAGGTCTCCCCGTCGGCTCCCTCGACTACCAAAGTTGCGCGAAGAGCTCGCCCGGCCCCGTAGAAGCTGCGGCCGAACCATGCGATGGTGCCCGCCCACCAGCCGTCGCCGAGCGCACCTGCGAGCACGTTGTCGCCGGCTTCGACGGCTTCAGTGACGTCGTAGACCTGGTAGGGCAGGTGGTGGCGGAAATCGCGCCAGCCCGGAACCATAACTCTGTCCGAGACCGGGCGGCCGTTGATCCACAGGCGGTGGTCCCCTAGCGACGCCGCGTAGAGTCGTGCCCTGGCCGGCTTGAACCCAAGGTTGAAGGCCTGGCGTAGGGCCAGGGCCGGCCGGTACGACAACTCTGCTCGCCCCCACGGGGCGTCTCCGTGCAGACCCAACACCGTCGCCGGCGCCCATTCCGCGTCGTCGAAGCCGGACCAGGACCAAGGCGGGGCTTCGTGAGGTTCGACGCTCTGGCCGCCGGACGCTTCACCTGGCGTCGGCATGACCTTCCACGAGCCGTCCGTGCAGGTGCCGGTGCCCGGGAGAAGATCCGCGGACACCTCCAACGATGCCAGGACCCCTGCGGGCTCAGGGCCAGGTTCGGCGGCGATGGCAAGCACGTTGAACCCGGGGAACAAAGGTGCCGTGACCGGTCCGACCGGATCGCACTCGTGACCGTTAACCCAACATTTGAGCGGCCGCCGGCTTAGGCAAACGAGCTCTGCACGACTCGAACGCGCTCCCGGCCGCACCCAGAAGGTCGTTCGCAGTGCCGCACCGCCACTTTGGTCCTCACCCCATATCCAGCTGGGGACTCTCCCAGGGCCAACGTCGCGCCGGACTACGTCTAGGTCAGGAAGCCGGCCACCTACCGGTTCGTCGCTCGCGGTGATCCACTGCGCCTCCCAGGATGCTGTGTCTCCCAAACCCGTTTCGAAAGTCGACCAGTTGCTCCAAGGGCCCTCCACGGAGCGGTCGTTGCGGAGCCTGACCCTCCACGTGTACGCAGAGCCGGCCTCGAGGAGCGGACCGCCGTAGGCAAGGTCGGCACATTCCGTTCCGTCAACCCACCCGCTGTCCCAGACCAGCTGGCCGCTCGCCGCCCCTGAGGCTGAAATGACCTCGATCCTGTAGGACTGTTGGTTGTGGTCCTGGCCTCGCCCCAGGGGCTGCCATCCGAACGACGGGCCGGTCAGCTCCACTGACAAGGCGTTGGCCTGTCGGTCGGCTTCGAGCTTTTGGGCCACCAACTCCTCGGCTTGTTCCTCTGGTGTCGTCATGTCACGTTCTCTTTCCCCGAACTCGATTGGTAAGCCCGACCCGCTGCGGTCGCTCCCGGCCACCTGCATCCACCTCCACGCGAGGTCCCTGTAGGAGACGTCCTCCAAGCTCAGGAAGCAGGAAAGCTAACTGAACCGTTTTAAATCACGTTCCAGCATATGGGAACGGTCAGGGCGTGTCAACCAGCCCAACGGTGCCGGCTACTAGCACTCAGAGCCTCGGTTCGCCCCGGCAGTCACCTTTGGGCGCCGAAGGTCCGGGCGGGACGGTCGAGGGTGCACCACCACCGCTCGATACGCTCCCGGAGCTCAGCCACCACGGCCGCCTTGTCAGGGGAGCCCCACAAGTTGCACCTCTCCTGGGGATCCACGACGAGGTCAAATAGATTGCCGTCGCCTAGTTCGAACGGAACGCGCCTGCCTGCGGCCATCCAGGTCTCGTCCATCCGGTAGCGCTCGGTTCGAATTGCGACGCGAAGACAGTTCCAGTGATCGTCGCGTCGGCGGGGACCGCGAGGTACGTCGGCGGACGGCCACCCGATCTGCCCGAAGGCCTCTCCCCTATCACCGACTGACGCGAAAAGATCTCGGCCCCGCCAGTTTGCCGGCGAATCCAAACCGAGCAGTCCCGTCACGGTGCGGCCGGTGTCGATCAGCTCGCAAGGCTCGCTTCGCGTCTCGCCTTGAGGGATAACCCCTGGCCAGGACCATATGAACGGCACCCGCCAGACCTCGGAGTCGAAGAATCCCTTTTCCGTTGCGCCCCACTCTCCCAGTGCCTTGCCGTGATCAGAGGAGAACAACACGACCGTGCTGTCATCGAGGCGCTGATCCTCCAACGCTGCTAGGAGCCGTCCTACCTCGTAGTCGACGTACGCGCACAGGCCCATGTAGTCCTTCCACACCTGGCGTAGCTGACGGTCGTCTAGCTCCCAGACGCGGTGTGCGTCGGCCATGTAGCGGTCCCACGAAGACCTCGTCTTGTAAGCCTGCTCGTCGAAAGTTCGCACGGGGAGGTCCGCTGGGTCGTAGAGCTGGTCGAACGGAGCAGGTGGCAGAACGGGTGTATGCGGCCAGTTGTGACTGACCCGCAGCAGGAACGGACGGCGGCGGTCGCGTCCGTGCGCGAGCCAGTCGATGGCCTCGTCGGTTATAGCCCGACTCGGGTTGTCCAATCCGCCCGGGTAGGTGCCTGCGAGGATGATCGACGCACCGCCTGGACGTTTGACCACATGGTGTTCTTCTTCGTCGAAGGATTCGTTGAGGCTGTAGTAGCCAGCGTAACGCTCGTCGTTGACCACGAGACGCTCGGCCTGCCAGGGACGCCAGGGAGGTATGTGACTTTTGCCGAACGTCACCGTCTGGAACCCTCCTCGCGACGCCAGCCACTCCGGGAAGGTGACCGTCCCCGGCGGCAGGATGTCAAAGTCGACGTCGCCGGCGATCCTCATGGCCTCTTCGCAGACGTCGTTGTGGAGGGTGTTGATCTCCTGGGGGTAGCGTGCCGTGAGCTGCGACGCCCGGCTGGGCACGCAAACCGGCGACTGGCACACGGCGGTAGTAAAAAGCGTCCCTCGCTTCGCGAGAGCGTCCAGATTCGGGGTCTTCGCCCAGCTCGACCCGTAGCAGCCGAGTGAGTCAGGTCGGTGCTCGTCCGACTGGATCCACACCACGTTCGGCGTCACTTTTCGACACCCGGCTTTCGGACTGATCCCGCCGCTTTCATCTCAGGGTCCCTCAGCGTGGCGCTGCCGGCGGTTGAGCACGTCCACCGGCCTCACCTCGCGAGCTCCAAGGGCGCGTGCGGTTTCGACCTGGTCGGGGAAAGGGTCATCGAACTTTTCGAGCCAGCCCACGGTGAGCCGGTGCATCTCCTCGCTCAAATCTTGGTAGCGAAGAGTTCCTTTGCGGCCCTTGTAGCCGTAAAGGTTGAACAACTGGTGGGGGTCGTCTTCGTGGTCGTAGAGAGTGTCGAACCGTCGTAGCAGCACTGTCCGACCGACGTCGGAGGCCGGGTGTCCCAGCACGCCCGGCCGGCGGTCGATGTTCTCCACCGAGTAGGTCCACTCCCGCGTGTAGACACCCCTCCACGGGATGGAGTAGAAGAAAAGCGGAACCGACTCGACGGCGTCGTCGCGTCGGGCTAACACCGCAGCTGCGAGGTCGATGCCGTGGCATTCCTTCGGGGGCGTGGCGCCTAGAAGGCTGAGAAGGGTCGGCATCATGTCCAAGGAGCCGACCAGAAGATCGCTGCGGGTGCCTGCGTTGACACTGTTCGGCAGCTTGACGACCAAAGGTATGCGAATCGACAGGTCTTCGGGGCTGCTTTTGTGCCAGTGGTTGCTTAGGGCACCAAACGTTTCACCGTGGTCGCTGGTATAGACGATCAGCGTGTCGTCGTAGAGTCCCTTCTCCCGCAACGCTGCGACGATCCGCCCGACGTGGTAGTCGACTTCGCTGCACATTGCCAGATAGCCCTGGACCATGAGGCGTTTGCGCTCGTTGTCGGGGATCGTCGGCCTCAAGTCGATCTCGGACGGGTCGTAGAGGCTTTTGAACTCCTCGGGAGCGTCGAACATGGAGTAACGCTCGGCGTCACCTCCCGAATGGTTGTGGGGAGGGTGGTAGGAGACGAACAGCGAGAAAGGGTTTTCGGGGTTAACCCCTCGCAGGTACTCGACAGCCTGATCGGTCTGGCCTTCGGCCTCCCACTTGCCGAAAAGCTCTTTGCGGTCGCCGTCCCAGAAGTAGGAGTTCTGAGGGTCGTAGTTGACGTGACAGTTGTTGGACAAGAACAGGTCGTCGAAACCGTGCCGGTCGGGCCCGGGGGGCACCGGCCGGT
>JAJZAM010000123.1 GCA_021799445.1 Actinomycetes bacterium | reverse complement strand
ACCGCATCCTCGCTGCCCTCGGCGACCAGGACGATCACCTCGTCTCCGGCTGCTAGGACGATGTCACCACGCGGCACCACCACCCGGCGGCTCCGCACCACCGCGACGACACTCGATTCCCTCGGCATCCCCAGATCGGCGATAGGACGGTCCACAGCCGGGGAGGACACGTCGAGGGTCACCTCTACCAGGCCGGCACGCCCGTCTGCGAGGCTCATCAGTGGCACCAACGTTCCTACCGAGAGAGCCTCTTCTACGAGCGCTGTCATCAGGTGCGGTGTCGAAACCGCCACATCGACGCCCCATGTCTCGTTGAACAGCCACATGTTCTTGGGGTGATTAACCCTGGCGATCACCCTCGGCACAGCGAATTCCTGTTTGGAAAGCAAGGAGACGACCAAGTTGTCTTCGTCGTCTCCGGTGCAGGCCACGACGACGTCCGCTGTGTCGAACTCGGCCTGGGACAACACGCTGACTTCGCATGCGTCCCCCGGAACCCACCTCCATCCTGTCTGGCTGGCCTGGCGGCTCACGACCGCGTCGTCGACCTCGACGATCAGGACCTCATGGCCATTGCGCGCCAAGTCACGGGCTATCGAGCGGCCCACGACTCCTCCCCCTGCTATCGAGACTTTCATCGCCCGCCCTTAGCCGCCAAGTCGGACATCAGCAGTTCCCGCATCTCGTTGAGGTGCTCTGTGCAAACAGCCATATGCACGATGTCTCCTTCTTGGCCTACTATCCCCGGCTTCACCAGTTGCGACAGGACCCCCCTGGTCACAAGGACCGGCCTCCACTTTTCCCCCGCCGCCAGTTCGACAACAGGCTTGCCGCACAGCGCATCGGGGAGGGGGACTTCGACCAGGTTCACGGTCCCGGTCGGATCGGTCCACTCCGAGGTGACCTCGCCCGGTATGAGCCTCCTGGCCACTTGATCGACGGTCCAGCTGACTGTTGCAACGGTCGAGATTCCAAGCCGCTGGTAGATGGCAGCCCGGCGGGGATCGTAGATCCTTGCTACGACGTTGGTCACGTCGAAGCACTCCCGGGCGATACGCGCAGTGAGAATATTCGTGTTGTCCCCGCTTGTCACAGCGGCGACGGCTCCGGCGCGCTCAATGCCGGCCCTGCGGAGGTCGTCTTGGTCAAAGCCGAAACCAACCACCTGCTCGCAGTCCCATTCGGGGGCGAGCCGTCGAAAAGCCACAGGGTTCTTGTCGACGACCGCCACGGTATGCTCTTCCCGGCGCAGCCTGCCAGCGAGCTCGCTTCCTACCCGGCCGCAGCCGACGACGATGACGTGCACTCGCCAAGCTTAAGCGAGATCCGACCTCACGGCGAACTCGCCGTCATCGAAAGCCCGGCCACGCTGGGGGGACACCGCGACGTTGGCGTCACCTCAAGCGTTGCGGCGTTGGACCCGCCTGTGCTCCAAAAAGTCGACCAGTACATAGCTGCCGAGGTTCTCAGGGGTGGTGTAAAACGCCCGACCCCCGTTGATCTGGGTCATCTTCTCCACGAAGCTTCGCAGATAGCCCGTCGCATCCAGCATGAACGTGTTCAGCCGGATCCCGTCACGCGTCAACCTCGCTACCTCTTGGAGCGTGACCCTCACAGTCTCGGGTGTAGGCGGATAGTCGAAGAAAGGTTGACCGTTGCTGAGGATGTGGGCCGTTGGCTCCCCGTCGGTGATCATGATCACCTGCTTGGACCCTGGCTTTCCTACCAGCATCCGCCTGGATAGGACCAGCGCGTGCTGCATGTTGGTTCCGTAGGTGTAATCCCAGGAGACTTCGGGCAGCGAGCTCGGCTTAAGCTCCCTTGCGAGCTCACCGAAACCGACCATGCCAAGAAAGTCCCGAGGGTACTGCCCGCTAATGAGGGACTGCAGCGCCATTGCCACCTTCTTAGCGGCGAGGAAATTCCCTCTCATCGGCATCGAAAGCGAAAGGTCGATCGCCAAGACAGTGGACGAAGATGTCGAGGTTTCCGTCTGGTCCACCTCGAAATCCTCTGGAGCGAGACGAACCGGCAGCCCTGCGCCGCTACGCCTCAGAGCATTGCGGACAGTCCTTTCGATTGACAGGTTGAACGGGTCGCCCCACTCGTACGGCTTGGTTTCAAAGGTCCGCTCGTGGCCCACTCCCAGTCTCTCTATCTGATGACCCCCAGAGCGGTCCTTCACGACCTTGGAGAAAAGCTCTGACAGGGCGTTGCTGCCGATCTTGCGCAATCCCCGCGGCGTCAGCTCCAAACGTCCCCTCTTGGTGTCCATCAAGCCAGCCTCGGTCAGCTGACGCGCTATACGAGCTAGCTGTTCGAGGGATCGTGCAGCGTCGTCGCCGACGAGTTCCCTCGCTTTTTCAATGTCCACCTCGGCTAGGGCTCCTGGGTTGGAGGCTGTGGTTAGCATCGACTCAAGCGTGTCAAGTTCGCCGAGAGTGTTGAGAACCGACGCGGCCCCAGCCATGTCGAGTGGATCGCTCCCACTGAAGCTGTAGGAGTTATCCCATCCCGCACCAGGAAAAGCCCCGCGCAGGTTTGCTCTCAGCCTTTCCACTTGCCACTTGAGGTCTATGTCTTCCAACAGTGCGTCCGACAGGCGTTGCAGCTCGGCCCTTTGCTCCGGTGTCATCGAGTTGAGCAGCTGCGACATTGCTGCCATCTGGCGTGCCATCGCTTCGAGAAGCTCTTCCAGGTTCGCCGGGTTGCCTGGGAACATGTCACCGAAACGGGCCATGAAATCCTCGAATGCTTCCGTGGTGTCGCGACCCGCCGATCGCGCTTCGATCAGCTGGTTGAGTTGGTCGAACATTTCCCGCATCCGTTGCAGCGACTCGGGCGACATGTCCGACATCGCCTGGGACATCTGGTTAAAGTGACTTTGCAGAACCTGGGATCGCAGCTCTTCGACGAGCTCCTCAAAACTCTGCTGAGCCGAGGAGCTCGTCCAGTCGTAATCCTGCAAGGATCGAATCTGGCCCGCCAGGTCAGGGGGAAGTAAGTCTAAGGCGATAGACCGCTCTGCGATAGCTTCCTCGCTAACGCCCGCCCTGCGCTGGTCTCCGGAGCCTTCCGCCTGCTCGCGAGCTTCGTCGAGTGCTTTCCTCTCGGCATCCACGATCTTGTTGAGCCTCTCAGCAACTTCGGCGAAAGGCTCTCCGAGGTCATGATTGTCTAGCAGCTCGGCTTTACGCTCGCGTAGCTTCTGGAGGATATCGCGTAGCCCTTCGACCCGCTGGCCATTACGGTCTGTGAAGCCGCGTTGAAGAAGTCTGTGAAGCGCCTGGTTTAAGTCGCCGTGGAAGAGAAGCTCGTCGGTTAGCTGCGCAAAGACGTCGTCCGCGTCGAAGTCGAAACCGGTCTGGGTTCCATCCCAACGGGAGTATGTGAACCTGGGCACGGTCAGCTACCGGGACCTGTAGAGAGACCGGGATCCTGACCGGTCCTTGTTGAGCCGCTTCGTGAGGTGCATACCCTCCAAAACGAACTCCACCCCCGAAGCAATGACCGAAGGCAACTCACTTCCCTCGATCGACCCTATCGCAGCGACAGCTTCCCTGAGACCAGGAAAATCTCCGAGGCCTTCCACGAGATCCGACGCGGTCACGTCGTCACCGCTGTGGAGCACCCTCCCGCCTTCGAAGTCGGCGGCCACCGCTTTGAGCCGGTCAGCTGGCACCGACGCACGAAAGACGCTGATAACTGCCTGTGCTACCAGGGCTTCCACCACGTTGCTCTCACGGCTGTCGTCGAGGGAATCCAGCTCGACTTTACCGAGCGTCGATGCCGCCAGGGACTCGAGGTCGGCGATGCGGGGCGACGCGTCTAGCTCGCCGAGGCGCAGCGCCCTGCGGATTGCGCTGGCCACCATGATCTCGTAGTTGGCGACGCTCAACCTCACCGAGACGCCCGAACGCTGACTGATGTGGGGGCTTTGGCGGGCTAGTTGCGTCAGCGTCGCCACGATCTCAGCCATGAACTCGGGGATCTTCAACGCGACTCCCGGAACGTTCGCTTTGTGCGCCTCTTGTTCGACGACGGCCATCTCCGCCGCCACGTCTAGTGGGTAGTGAGTTCGGATCTGCGAGCCGAAACGGTCCTTGAGCGGGGTTATGATCCGCCCGCGGTTGGTGTAGTCCTCCGGGTTGGCCGACGCTACCAGAAGAACGTCCAGCGGTAGCCTGATTTTGTACCCGCGAACTTGAATGTCGCGTTCTTCTAAGACGTTGAGCAAGCCCACTTGGATCCTCTCCGCCAGGTCGGGAAGCTCGTTGACTGCGAATATCCCCCGGTTGGTCCTCGGAACCAGCCCGTAGTGCAAAGTGAGCTCGTCGGCGAGGTAACGACCCTCGGCAACTCGGATCGGGTCTACCTCGCCGATCAGGTCGGCTATCGAAGTGTCAGGCGTGGCTAGCTTCTCGCCGAGACGGTCGTCTCTGTGGACCCATGCGATCGGGCAGTCGTCTGCGCGCTCGGCGACGAGGTCCTTGGCGTACCTAGACACCGGATTGTAGGGATCGTCGAGAATTTCCGAGCCCGCAACTATAGGGATCCACTCGTCGAGGAGGCCTGTGAGAGACCTGATCATCCTTGTCTTCGCCTGGCCGCGCTCGCCGAGGAAGATCACGTCGTGGCCCGCTAGAAGGGCGTTCTCGAGCTGCGGCAGGACGGTGTCCTCGTAGCCGACCAGACCGTCGACGATCTGCTTGCCGGCGTGCAGACGAGCCGCAACGTTACGGCGGATCTCCTCCTTGACTGGGACGGACTGCCATCCACTTTGCCTTAGCTCTCCGAGTGTTACCGGCCTGGACGTCATGCGGTCCAAGCTACCCCTAACGCGGGATAATCATGTCAGCACAACCCCGGCCGCGCCCGGCCCGTGTGAGACCGATCAGCCTGCGTGTGAGGAAGCAGCCAGGCGACGCTGGCGGTAGAACGACAACCTGGCGAAAATTGATTCCCGGGCTCGTGGCTTCTTGGTCGGCGGCTTGGGCGCCCCGCCAGACCCGAGTCCGGCCGGGTTGTTGCCGGGATCACCCCACCCTGGTGCCCCCATCCGGGTCAGCTTCCGTCGCGCCTGGGATGCGATCAGGTTCCGATCTGCGCTTGACATTCCGAACAGCACTGCCACCATCTCTCGCGCCTGAGCTGACGCTACTTCGAGTCGTAGAGCCGGCATCCCTTCGGTGACAGTCGCCGTTAACAGCGTCACCATCTCCAAACTGAGCGTCAAACCGTCCCGGACGCCGTCGGACGGGGTCAGGGTGCCCTCGTGATACGAGGAATAGATCCGCTGGATCTCCCGGCACAGTCCGAGGCTAAAGGCGACGTCGTCCTCTTCGACGAGCTTGAAACCGTGAGGCTCGACCGTAGGTTCTAGGGACTTTGGCTCGCTTAGCTGTAGCACTTGGCTGTCTCCGAAATCACTCAGGCCTCTGTCGTGGCGTGTGCAGGTCTTGAACTGGGCGCAGCTACCCGCTGCGAGGTATTTCGGCTTTTACGCGACCCGCCTTGAGCTCAAGGGCCTCACAACCCTCCTGCAGTGGTAATTACCGGAGACCACTCCCAGTTCTCAGAGTCGGACCATAAGCCGTCCAGCTGGTAGAAATCACGGGCCTCCTCCAACATAGCATGCACCACGAACGCACCAAAATCCATGAGGACCCATCGGGCATCGGATAGGCCTTCGACGCTGATCGGTCCCTCACCTCCCATCGCTTTGACCCTCTCCTCGACAGCCTCTGCTATGGTCCGCACCTGCCGGGAACTGGCAGCGCTGGTTATGACGAACGCATCCACTATGCCGAGCGACTTGCCCACGCCGAGAACCACGGTTGATTCACCGCCTTTGTCGTAGCATGCCTTTGCGGCTTCAAGGCACAGCTGCCTGACCGTCGGATGTCCCAAAGTTCTCACCTCTTTACCGTAGGCCCATCGGACCCTACGTGCAGCGTCAGGGACTGGTTCGAGGTCCGCGGCGCCGGGTGGGTTTCTCCTGACCCGGAAGGACTTTCCAGCCACTGCAGCCCGAGCACCACGACCGTCGCAGCAAACAAGACGACGAGCACCGCTAAGACTGCCAGCATCTCCCTGAAACGGCGGCGCCGGCGGCGCCGGCGCGCCGAGCGGACACCGACAGCGGCTTGGCCTGTGACAGTCGCCGCCTCGACGGGTTCGAACGCCGCGACCGTTTCGTGTGCGCCGGCCAGGGCGTCCACCGGCGGTCCACCGGGCGATCCCGGCGATAGCACATCACGGCGGACCGTCAGCATTCTCCTCCACAATACATGCCCCTACCTCGCAGCAGCTCCACACCTTTAGCTGGTATCAAGTAGTCGAGCGGGCGTCTATCTCGGGCGCGTTCTCGGAGGTCAGTGCTCGAGATCTCAAGGTTCGGAACTTCGACGGTTTCGACCCTCCACCCGGAGTCCTCGAGACCTCTCGGCGAGACTGCACCGGGACGGTTGACGACCACAAGGCACGCAAGGTCGCGGATCTCTTCCCAGCGGTCCCAGCTCTCGAGCGACGAAGCGACGTCCCACCCGACGATCAGGTACAAATCCGTTGGCGGGAAACCGTCCCGTAGCTCTTTGAGCGTGTCTACCGTGTAGGACGGCCCGCCCCGGTCGATCTCCATCCGGCCCGCCTCGAGACCTGCGACTCCCTCAACGCAGGCTTCCACGAGCGCCAGGCGGTCCAGGGCCGGGCTCACCGACCTTGAGCCGACCTTCTGCCAGGGCTCGTTCGCGACCATGAGTATGACACGATCCAGGCTCAAAGCGTCGCGACAGTTGACGGCCGCGACGAGATGGCCAAC
>JAJZAM010000020.1 GCA_021799445.1 Actinomycetes bacterium | reverse complement strand
GACGCCTCTCAACGACGGACCGGGGCCTGCGACCGGGCTCTCCGGCGATTACCCAGACGGGACATACACCCGCAGGTCTGGTCCAGCTTTCAGGACGCACCCTGCGACGATTCTATGTGAAAGCACTTCAGCCAAATCGAATAATCACGCCTCAGCCTCGGGGATCACCACGTCGGCCCGCCCCACGCCGCCACGGCGCACCACCAAGCCATGCGAGGCTCCTCCTCTACCGCCGTGAGGAAGTCTCCGTCGGCTCCCACTGCGGCGACTTAGTCTTCATCGAGGAGGCGGGCGTCCGTGAGGGCGCCGAGCCATATAGGCGTCGCGGACGGCGAAGGTCGGATCGTTCGACGCGACCCACCGAACAGCTGGTAGCTCCTCGAAGGGAGACGGGCTCATACGGCTAGCACTGACGCTGCTTCGTAGAAGTCCGCCGGCATGGGACGATCTAGCTTCCAGGTGATCGCCATCGGCCGGCTCCCGGTATGGCTGATATAGCGCGCTGGCCCGAGGAAGAAATATGGCCGCACCCCGAACTCACTGTCGTTAGTCTCCCGACAGAACAGCAGAATCTGGCTCCCCTGGTCGACATGGTTGATGTACCGCTGACCCGTGGGTGATGACTCGCTGGTCGTGCTCTGTGACTCCCAGTGGATCAACTCCGGGCTGATCGCATAATCGCGGTACATGGTCGTCGGCGAGTAGTCCCGTTCACTCTTGGTAAGCGTGAAGGTGAAGACGTCCGCTCGCTCCTGTTTTGAATAACGCACTCCCTCCCGGTCGTTAACCGGCGGCCGGCCTAGACGCGCCCGTCCCACCGCGGCCAACAATTCCTCCCTCGTGTACCGGCAGTGGACCCACAGCGGCACCGACTCCGTCCCACCTAGTCGGACCGGTACGTGGCTCACGAGCGAACCGGCCACCTCCAGTACTTGCAATATTTCCTCTCTCACCGAGGGATTCGCCCACAGTTGAACCCATCCAGTGGCATACGCGGAGAATCCGCCGCCGTCGGGCCAGAGGGAGAAGAAGAGCATCAACAAGAGCCGCTCCTCCCTTTGTCCAAGTCCTTCCATCACCGGAGGCTCAGCAGCTGCGAGCACTTCTCGCCACACACGCAACCGTTCCTGGTCGTCGACATGCAGGAAGCGGACAGCCCGCCTGAGGAGCCGCTCCTCGTTGGGACCCGGCGGAGGGACCGGCAGGTCGGCGGACCGGCGAAGAGCGGTCCAGGACTGGCGAGGATAGATGGCGGCCGGCTCACGGCCCGACGCACGCAGATAGTCGGTGAGGGGCAGGTCCCCGTAGCTGCGCACGTCCTCGACGAGCTGCGGCCGGCGCATGGCCACCTGCGCCTTGACGTTATCCAGCACCAGGTCCCGGGCCACCCGGTCGAGGCGAATGGAGCTGCCTGCCGGCAGGAAGGGGAAGCCGTGCTCGATCTGGCGGACCAGCTCTGAACGCGAACAGCCGGTCAGCACCCGGTAGCGGACGTCCCAGCGGAAGCGACGGTCATGGACTCCTACGAAATCGAGAACAGTTAAACAAGCCTTGCCCGCGGTGCGGCGCAAGCCGCGGCCGAGCTGCTGCAAGAACACGGTGGCGCTTTCGGTGGGACGCAGGAACAGCACGGTGTCGACCTGGGGAACGTCGACGCCCTCGTTGAAGAGATCGACCGCGAACACGACGTTGACCTTGCGGTCCCGCAGGTCACGGAGGGCGGCGTCCCGGTCATCGGGGTGGGTCCTGGCATCGACGGCTGCGGCGGGTATCCCGGCCTGGTTGAAGACCCGGGCCATGTAATGAGCGTGATCAACCGAGACGCAGAAACCGAGGGCCCGCATAGCGCCAACGTCGGTAACGATCTCCTGCATGCTGCGTATAACGATGGCGGCTCGTGCGTCGTTACCGGTATAGAGATTCGACAGTCCACTCACGTCGTAGGCTCCGCGGCGCCAGCCGATGCCACGGAGGTTGGTATTGTCGGCGATGCCAAAGTAGTGGAAAGGGCACAGAAGGTCCTGCTCGAGAGCGTGCCAGAGTCGGAGTTCGGTCGCAATGTGACCGTCGAACCACTCTGTGACGTCTCCCCCGTCGGCTCGCTCAGGGGTGGCGGTGAGTCCGAGAAGGACCTTGGGAGTGATGTGCTCGAGGAGGCGTCGGTAGGTGGCTGCCTCGGCGTGGTGGAACTCGTCCACGATCACCACGTCGAACTGCTCGGGGCGGACCGAGGCCAAGCCGTCGGCGTGTAGGCTCTGGATCGAGGCGAACACGTGCTGCCACTCGGTGGGACGCCGCCCGCCCGCCCATAACTCGCCGAAGGCGCCGTCGGTCATGACCGCGGCGAACATGGCCCGGCTCTGTTCCAAGATCTCCCGCCGGTGGGCCACAAAGAGCAGCGACAACCCCCCGAACTCCTCGACCAGCCGGCGGAAGTCGAGCGCGGCCACGACGGTCTTGCCGGTACCGGTCGCAGCCACCACAAGGTTGCGCCAGCGGTCGTGTACCGTGCGCTCAACGTCTAGCTGGTCGAGCATCTCCTGCTGGTACGGATAGGGCCGCACGTCGAGGGAGGCTAAAGATATAGTCGCCTGAGGTCCGCTGGCTGTTCGCAGGGCCTGCTCCAGACGGCTGCCGTCGCGGTCGGGATCGTAGGTCTCGAACCGCGGGTCGGCCCAGTAAGAGTCGAACGTGGCTGCGAACTTGTGCAGCAGCAAGGGCGTGTCGCCTCGAGACAGCCGAACGTTCCACTCCAGCCCGTCGACGAGAGCGGAGCGGGAGAGGTTGGACGAGCCGACGTAACCGGTATCCCAGCCGCTATTCCGGCGGAAGAGCCAGGCCTTAGCGTGAAGGCGAGTGCTACGGGTTTCGTAGCTGATCTTCACCTCGGCGCCCCGCCCCACGAGTTCGTCGATCGCCCGTCGCTCAGTGGCGCCAACGTAGGTAGTCGTGATAACCCGGAGAGGCTTTCCCGCGCTGCAGTGTCGGCCGATAGCGTCTACGATCAGCCGCAGGCCTTGCCACTTGATGAACGCGCAGAGGAGGTCTACCCGATCAGCAGAAGCGATCTCAGCGACCAGTTCCTCATGCAGGGCGGGCTCGCCCCGGGCGTTGATCAACAAGTCGGCCCGGCGAAGTGGGTTTTGCGGGCGTTCAGTTGCCACCCCGACGGAGTACAACATGGCCGGGGGATCGGCGACGAGGTCTGATTCCGTCGCTCGGCCAGTATCCGCTATCAGGCCGCTGAGGACACCGTTGACCACCGACAAGCGTCTCTCAATCGGCAAGGAATCGAGAACACGGGTGGCGACCCTCTCCAGATGGGCGGCCAGAATCTCCGTTGCCTCGGCGGAGTCGAGCCCTTCTACTACGGTCTGGAGGCCAGATCGGCGCACGAGCGCGTCCAAGCCAGTAGTGATCAGCTCTTCGTAGGCTCCGCCAGGCAGACCGTCCACGAACCGAAAACGTAGCCGCATTAGACGGGGCTGCGGTCGAGCCGAGTCATACCAAAACGCCAGCAGACACAGCAAAGTCCTAGCCCGGCTAGAGCCCTTAGCAGCATGCTTGGTAGCAGAGCCTCCGAGAAGGGCCTCACGTGTAAGCCCGGGGCGAGGCCGCCCTGCATAGCCAAGTGTACTTCCCAGCCCGCACACCCCCATCCCACACACCTAGGTGGCCGGTGCTAGACGCCCCCGGCCTCACCCAAACCGGCCCGGACCTACCCGCGGAGCGCAACCGGCGGAAAGGCAGGTCACGAGCCTCACAGCACCCCAAAACGGCCCTTCGAGGCCCGGAAAACTACAAGAAAGGTACGTGGCTCCACCTGTGGCTCCACCTACCCACCCCAGCGGCACCTCACCCCCCGGGACACCCCTCCTGACCTGGGGTTTCTTGGTGCGCTCGGAGGGACTCGAACCCCCAACCTTCTGATCCGTAGGAGGATCCCCCAATCCCAACCAGTCCCCCCACTACCCGACATCTACAACAATACACGCCGAAACACCCTGTTATACCTCTAAGGCTTGTCCCTACGGGTTCCCCCCGTCCCAGCCAGTCTTGCAACACCCGTTACAAAACCCGTTACGAAAGCACCGCCCCCAAACACCCCTGGCCGTCTAACCAGAAATCAGAAGGTAGGCGGGGCACTGGCCAGAGCACCATCCGCCTACGATGCAAATCCGTAATCAGAACCGGCATGGCAGGCAGGGCACATTCTCGTCCTTACCGAGCGCAACGTTGTGGCCCGCCTGGTGTTAGTGCTTGACCGTCTACTAACTGATACGTACCTACCACACCTTTCGCAGCCAGACCTCGGGCGTCGCGGGAGAGTCATCACACCCTTGGTCGCCCGCAGCGGCCATGGGCCAGCTTCTATGTTTTGCCAATAGCAACGCTCATTAGGTCTTCGGCGATTATGGGTTCTCCGGCGAAGGTGTCGCCGATTCGCTGTATCCAGGTTGCTTTCGGCGTGGTCGGCTTGGGCGGTAGAAGATGGTTCACCGCCAGGGTTGTGACACCTGCTTGGCGGACGATCGGACCGACGTCGTCTATGTCTGTATGGATCTGGCGAAAGAACGGTGCGTGTGTCTCGGGGAAGCCGGCGCGGAGAAGAGCCTTGAGGTCCATGACCTCGTGAACCAACAGGCCGGCTCCGCGGACCAAGTCGGCCACGGCGGGGGATGGGCCGGTGTCCCCGCTGAAGACGACCGATCCGTGAATGGCGTCGAGTCGGTAAGCAAAAGATACTTCTAGGTGCGGGACGATCGTGGCTGTGATCGTCACCCCGTCGTTTTTGAAGACCTCGAAGGAGCCGGTTGGCCGCGACGTCCCGGGCAGAAATTCGATCTCGTGCAGGCGTACCAGCGCGCGGAGATCGGGCATGCCAATCGACCAGGAGTTGAGGGTGAGTGCTGAGCCAGCATAGGAATAGTCGAGGTAGCCTCCGACACCGGGATAGGGTGGACCTCGGAATGGGTCGCTTCCGTTCACGGCGGCATGTACGGGGCCAGGGCCGATGACGTCTAGCGGTGCCGTGCCGCTCGGCAACTCTCCGTGGGCCGTGCCGACGCCGTACATCAAGAATGAGAACAAGTCTGAAATGTGGTCGCCGTGCATGTGGGTGATGAGGATGGCTCTGAAGTGCTCCAGTCCGAGGCCTGCTTCCAGGTATCGGTCAAGTACTCCACGGCCGGCGTCGATCAGAAAGATGTCTCCGTCCACGATAAGAGCAGTAGCGATACCGCGTCGACCCGGCGTCGGGTTCGGACCGCCGGCCGTCCCGAGGAAGACCACTCGCATTCCCAGATCGCCGGGTTCGGCGAAGCCTGACGTCACTGTCTGAGCTTTCCGAAGCGATTCAGCAGCATGTCGGTCGCTCCGGTATGGGCAGGCCACGCTCGGCCACCCGCTCGGCGATCGAGTCAAGTTCTGGCCTGGGATACCAGCGACCCCGGCGAAAGACACCTGCAATGCGGTGAAGGTTGACGACGGACTCGACCGGATTAGCGTCAAGGACCACCAGGTCCGCCTGCTTGCCTACCTCGACCGTGCCCATGGTGTCTGTCATGCCGAAGAACTCTGCCGCGTGGAGGGTAGCTGACTGCAGGACCTGTATAGCGGAGATCCCCGCCGCGGCGAGTTGATCGAATTCCTGGTGGAGGGCGAAGCCGGGCACCTCCCAAACCGCTCCACCGGCGTCGCTTCCGGCCAAGAGCTTCACACCCGCCTCGGCTAGGATCCGTGTGAGGGCAAGTTGGACCGTGTAGGCGTCGCGGTGGACGGCCTTATCCGCCGAGGGGAGTTCATCGAATTTCCGCGACGCCGCGCCCCACGCCTTGCGCATGGCGGGTGGAACGAAGCGGAGGTTCGGGTCGTGGTGGTATGCGGGGTCGTCGCTGAACTGGGTGGCGCGTTCGCGGATCAGCGTGGGGCAATGCCATGTTCCGTCGGCGACGAACTGCGCCGCCAGCACCCTGGCGCGCTCCTCGTTGAATGTCGCGACTGCGTGGCGGAGGAGGGCTCGGTCGGCTTGGCGGCCGATGAGCACCGGGTTGGTAATGATCCGTTTGAGGAGGGGCCCTATCAGCTTGTCGGCGAACGGCACGCGGAACGGCAGTGACTTCATGGGCATCCGCGCCATGAACGCGGCCCGGATTTCTGCTTCGTCGGTGGAGCAGGCGGCGAGCACCCCGACTCCGGGGCCGAGATGCTCGATCGAGCGCATGCCACCGGTCGAGGCCTGCCGGACGTCGATCCCTGTGGGTAAGTGCCCTAGGATTGGGATGCCGAGTCGCTTCGCCTCCTGTTGGGCGGCGAAGAACACGTCGGGGGTGACTAGGCCGACCTTGATGAAGTCTGCGCCGGCGGCATGTTGTTCTCGCACCGACGTAACAGCGGCGTTGGCTGATCCGGCGTTGATCGGTGTGAGGACCGCCCCGGGAGTGGCGAGCAGCGCAGGCGCCCGATCCGGCATGCTCAGTCGACCCCGGCGGCGTCGGCCTAGTAGCGCCGTCGTCCCGGACATCTGCCGGAATGCGGTTATGCCATTTACGAGCATGAGGTCGAAAGCTCCTGAAGGGTCCTCGACGTCGAGCACGTGGGCGTGGCACTCCACGAAGCCGGGAACGACGTACTTGCCGCTCAGGTCGATGCGCTGCCCGCTCGTCGTGTCACCGGTCGAGGTAGGTGTGACCGCCGAGATGTAATCGCCTATAAGAACCACGTCGCGTTCGCCATGAAGGGTGCCGGTGCGCGTGTCGACGACGGTCAGGCCAGAAAGGACGACGGGTGCGGGCGACTTACCGGCGGTCGAGATCATGGTTGATGCCGGCAGATTTTTCGCTGCGCGGTGAACGCTATGTCGGAGCGCACCGTTACTGTTGCGGGGAGGGCGGGGCCGTTCCAGTGGATCGGAGCGACAAGGCGGACGTCGGGGGCGAGGCGTAACAGTTCTTCAATGCCTATGCGGAGCTCGGCTCGCGCCAAGTGCATGCCGACGCAGCGGTGAACGCCCCATCCGAAAGCCAAATGTTCGTGGCGTTCCCGGTCGACATCGAACTGCTCGGCGTGGTCGTAGGTTCGGCTGTCGACGTTCGCGTCGGCGTAGCGGAGCAGTATCTGCTCCCCGGCTCGGATGGTCGTGGCGCCGACGACGTGATCGTCGGTGGCGCAGCGGCTAAAAGACGGTAGCGGAGTGTGGAGCCGGAGCGTCTCCTCGGCAACGGCCGGAATGTGGCTTGTGTCTTCGAGGAGTGCGTCGAGTAGCCCCGCTTCGCTGAAGATGCGGGCGATGAGCGACCCGAGTGCCCGGGAGGTCGAGTGGTGGCCGCCGGTGATCAGCGCGACCACGGCCCGTACGGCTTCGTCCTCGACGTCGCCGTCCGCTCCGCCAGAGGCGATGAGTTCGTCGAGCCAGTCGCCGACGGGATGGTCACGTCGGGCGGTTATGGTCGCTGTGGCGATCTCGATGATTCGATCTGCAGCGGCCTCAGCCTGCTCTTGGGTGGCCGGGGCGAGGAGCGTTTCGGTGTGGAGACGCAACTCGCCTGCCAGCCCGTCGGGAACGCCGACTACCTTGCTGACCACGTCTAGGGGCAGGCGGTAAGCGAAGCCGGAGGCGAGGTCGACCGGACCGGACCAGTCGAGTACGTGGAGTAGGTCGACGGCCCGGGTGCGGATCCAGCCGCTAAGTGCGTCGACCGACGCGGGACCGACTGCGCCGCGAAGCACTGCCCGCTCGTGGCGGTGGGCGGGTTCGTCGGATTCGAGGGCGTAGATTCGCACGCCCCGTTCGGCCAGACCGCTCGGGGGGATGTGGACGGTCGGAACCGACGAGAAACCCGTCCGGGCGCCGGCAATGGCCCGGCACTCGGCATACCCGGTGACCACCCAGTACCCTCCGTGCTCCTCGGACCACGAGATGGGGGACGGATCCGTCGTTGAGACTGTCCCGGCCGGCCGCGCCGGGCTGCCGGCGGATGCCGCCGTCAGCGACGGTCCCGCACCTGGCGGGCTCACTTCGACAGGATAGCTCGTGATCGCAGCGACCGGGCAGGCTCGCACTGCTGCCAGCACCCGACTCGTGATCTCCTCGGAAATCGGGTCCATCGCGACCTCGGCGACGCCGTCGTCGTTGAGGGTGAACACTTCGGGAGCGGTGCTTTGGCAGACCCCGTGGCCCTCACAGCGCGCTTGGTCTACTTCGACGCGTATCACTCGGAACTCCTGTCGGGTTGAATGGCTCCGGCTTCGAGAGGCCCTATCGGGCGCTCGGTGGGCTTGAGGTCCGGTCGGATGCCTGCACGGTCATAGGAAGGTTCGCCCAGCTAGAAATGAGGTTGTTGAGTCCCCGAGTCGGGGTACCGGCGGGCTGCAAGGTATCGACCTGGTCGACAAGGGCACGCAGCACAGCGTGCCCTTCCAAGCGGGCGAGTCCCTGTCCGGCGCAGCCGTGTGCTCCGTAGCCGAAGCCAAGCTGTTCGGCGGCGTTGGATCGGCAGATGTCGAACTCGTCAGGCCGGTCGAATTGTCGTTCGTCCCGGTTGGCGCTTGCATAGAAGACAATGAGTCGGCTGCCGGCGTCGATGTCGTGGTTGCCGATGCTGGTATCCCTCGAAGCAACCCGGCTGAACGCGCGGATCGGCGATTCGAGTCGCACCGTCTCGTTGAAAGCCTTGGGGATGAGAGAGGGATCCGCTTTCAAGCGTTCCCATTGCTCAGGGTGGCTAGCGAGCAGCCAGACAGCGCTTCCGATAGCGCTGATCGTGGTGTCGAGAGATGGAGCGAGAAACCCGACTAGCAGCGGAGGGATTTGGGCCGGTTCAAGCTCGCCTCGCCGGGCGGCTTCGATCATCGCCGCTCCGATGCTCCCTGGCAGTAGGTTTCCCTCAGCAGCGATGACGACGGCGAACTCGTGCATGGCCTGCACCAGCGGGGCCGCTTGTCGGGCGCGAGCGTTGAGAGGACCGAGCAGATCAAAGGTGGCACCCGCCCACTCCAAAAGGTGCGTGCGTCCACCGGCTGGCCACCCGATGAGATCGGGGACAACGGTAAGAGGAAGAGCGGGCGCGAGGTCCGCTACGGCGTCGAAACTGCCCCGTTGAACTAGGTCTGCGACGCACAGTGTGGCCAGGCGCTCCACGGTGGTCTTCATATGCCGGAGAGCCTTGGGGGTGAGGCCACTGCCGAGAAGAGATCGCTGTTGGTCGTGCTGCGCTCCGTCAATCATGATGGTGCTTCGACCGGCGCTTAGAAAGGCAGCGCGCACATTTGGTGCGACTCAAGCCACACCGCTGGTCCAAGCTCCCAGAGTTCCCGGTAGCGAGGGTGCAGGTCGAGAAGAGCCTCGTCGGTGAAAAGATCTTCGGGATAGACGGGGATTGGTATCACTGTTCCCGGAGCCTTTCGTGACGGTCGCTAAAAGCTACGTCGCCTTGGTGGGTGCGGGGCATCTCAGAGGATTGCCCTGTGACTCGACACAAGACGGCATGTGGGTTGTCGACATCGTCGCCGCGCCAGGCGACGTGCTGGTCTGGGCGGATCAGGGCGACAGAGGCTTCAAGGTGGCGTCTGCTGTCGTGGCCGGCGGTGTCGAAAGTCCGCAGTGGGACGCCGAGGGCCACGGCAGCAGCGGCCAACTTGCCGGCGGCGGGGGCGGCAAGGTCGCCGATTAGGGTATGGTCCGGTCCGAGCCGGTCGTAGATGGACTCGCCTTCGGCCACCCACCAGTGCGGAAGACGGGCTCCCGGGGCGGCCGTCGGGATATACGTGTCGTTAGATGTGGTGACCTCAGAACCGGGGCGAGCGTCGGCGACTATGATCGGCGAGGTGTCGTAGCGGTAGCCAAGGGTAAGACCGAGGCTGTGAAACTCGCTGTCCTTCGTCTTGTGGATGGCTTCCGCTGCTAACCGGCGCGCCCGCTCGAATTCGGCGCCGGCGCCGGCCAATCCGGGCGCGGCCAGTTCGGGAGCGAGGGTCGACATGTTCCGCACCGCTTCGGCGATAGTGTCAGCGGCGATGGGTCGACGCTCAGCTTCGTAGCTGTCGAGCAGGGAGAGGGGCGCCCAACCGTTCACCACGGCGGCCAGCTTCCAGCCGAGGTTGACAGCGTCTCCGATACCCGTGTTGAACCCGTGACCACCCCAGGGAGGGTTTTGGTGAGCGGCGTCTCCGGCTATGAACAGCCGTCCCGT
Source organism: Actinomycetes bacterium (assembly GCA_021799445.1). Lineage (GTDB taxonomy): Bacteria > Actinomycetota > Acidimicrobiia > Acidimicrobiales > Palsa-688 > JAJZAM01. The sequence goes on along the minus strand of JAJZAM010000020.1, from coordinate 17,987 downwards.
ACGGTAGCGGTCGGCGAGGAGCATCCGCGCTCGCCAGGCGTCGGTCGCCAGCACCTCCAGGGTTACGTCCGCGCCGACGAGATTGGTCACAATCCGCAGCGGGTCGGCCTCCCCGGCTGCTGCGTCGACGCCGTTAGCCCCTGCCCACCACAGGTCTCCCAGGTCGAGGCGGCCGAGCACTCCTGGCTGCGCCCGCGAGAGCACCCAGTAATGCACTGCCGGGCCGTGCCCGACCCGCTCTGCCAGGCCGGGCGCTTTGAACACGACGTTGAAGTTGGGTCGGCTGTCGTCGCTGCCCTCGTAGCGGGCACCCATAGCGTCGCGAACCACGCTTCGGGCTCCTTCGCATCCTACGACCCAGTCAGCCCGAACCCGGCGAGACACCCCGGCCCCATCAACGACCTCGACCCAGGCTCCATCAGCGGTCTGGCCTGCCGCTGTCGCCTGCATTCCAGTAACGAGACGCGCATACAGCGACTCGGCTACGGCGTCGCGCAGCACCTGCTCCAAGGTCGGCTGCGGGATCTGTTGACCTGGCTCGGCGACGAGCTCCGAGCCGCCGAGGTCGAGTCCGAAGCAACCGCCAATTCGTGTGATCTCCCTACCCAGCAGGTTTGTGCAGAAGACCGCTTCGTCGGACCATGAGACCGGAAGTCCAGCGCGGGCCCTTAGACGGTTGGCTAGACCCCACCGACGGAAATGCTCCATGGTGCGAGCTGACGTCGTCTTGGCGCGCGGACGTAGAGGTGATACCTCGTCGCGGCGCTCCACGACCAGACTTCGAACCCCGTGAGATGCTAGCTCGACAGCTAAGGCAAGTCCGACCGGCCCTCCCCCAGCCACGACAACTGGCGCGTTCTCGGGCAACGACCCATTCGATTCCACGAGCACTTCTGCTTTCATGTCGAGGTTGCTGATCGGCTCATTCGAACGCTGCCGCAGCCTGGCGAAGCGACGCGATGAGCAGCTCTGGTTCGTACGGTGCAGGGCTGCCTGGACGGTAAGTGACAGAGTCAAGCCGGCCGCTGTAAGGGAAAGGGCCGTACTGCTCGTAAAGGTCCCACGACACCGGGGAGCGACGATTTATGCCTACGTCAATACCTTGAAGCGGTGCGTGGCCTATCAGCATCGGCTGGGCGCCTAACGCGCCGCAGGAGCGGATCTTGCCATCGGGGACCTCGACTGCTAGCTCGAAATCCCAAGTGAAGCCCACGGATGCTGTCGCTTCGAGCGTGACGGTGAGGTTTCCTTCGTCGAGGGATCCTCCGTCCATCACGTGAAGGTCGCCGTACGCGTTGTACGCGAAGCGCACGCAGCCGTCTTGGACGTACAACACGTAACCGCCGCCTTGGTCCCCGTGGGCGACGAGGATTCCTTGGTCACCCGGCTTGTATGCGAAGCGAGCGTCTACGGCGAACGACCGGAAGGTGATCAGCTTGGCCGAGCGGTAGCGCTCTAGGGTAGGGGTGCCGGGCAGCAGTCGGACTTGGCGACGGAACGACGCTTCGTCGGGGTTACGGATCACCATCAGATAACCGGTACCGTCGTCAAGTGGAAACACCTGATTGTCCCAGGCCGACTCCTCCCACAGACAAGACAGCCTTTTCACTACCTCCGGGTTGTCTGCTGCAAGGTTGTTCCGTTCTGTCGGGTCGCTGCGAATGTCGTAGAGTTCCCATTCGGCGTCGTCGTAGGCGGCCCCGCGCTGATGCAGGCTCACTAGTTTCCAGCCGTCATGGAAGTACGAGCGGTTGCCGGCGAACTCGCCGTACTGCTCAAGGTGAGAGCTGCTGCGGCCTGCGTCGAACAAGTTCGCCTTGAAGCTCACCCCGTCGAGTGCAGGTGCGGGCTTGCCGTCGCGATGCCCGGGGCGCGCAACCGCTGCCAAGTCGAGCAGGGTCGGGTAGAGGTCGGTCACATACTGGTATTCGGTCCTGACACCGCCCCACAACTCGTAGGGGATCCCCGCAGGCCAGCTGACAACGAGCGGAACTCGAACTCCCCCGGCGTGGGTGTTGGCCTTGTAAAGGCGAAACGGGGTGTTCGATGCCATGCCCCAACCACGCGGGTAGTGCGTCAGCGCCCTCGGGGAACCGATGAGCTGTGGGTCCCGGGGTACGTCGAGGTTGCCCCACGCCGACACGGCCCGCCGATCGTGAACGAACTGCTTGAGGTAGCTGCGCGACCCCCGAAGTCCGCCTTCGGCGGTGCCGCCATTGTCAGAGACGAAGACGACGATCGTGTTGTCGAGCTCGCCGAGCGTCTCGATTGTCTGTAGGAGACGCCCGAGGTTTTGGTCTACGCTGTCGACCATGGCTGCGTAGACCTCTTGATATCTGGTGAACAGCTCCTGATCGTCGCCGGACAAGTCGTCCCATGCGGGCACGTCTTGTCCTGGCTCGTTGTTCCTGTCCGCCATCCGGGTTCCCTCCGGGAACAGGCCGATCGCGAGTTGGCGAGCGAACCGCTCTTCACGAAGTCGGTCCCACCCGTGTCTGTAGGCGCCTCTGTACTTTGCGATATCGACGGGTTTGGCCATAAGCGGCCCGTGAACAGCGTTATGAGCGACATACAAGAAGAACGGCTTGTCAGCGTCATGGGAGCGCAACCCTTTGATCATGCCGATGGCCTGGTCCGTGATGTCGTCAGTCAGGTAGTAGCCGTCCGGGTAGCGGTCGACGTTCAAAGGACTGTTGTCCACGACGAGCCTGTGCGGATGGTGCAGGTTCGTGAAGCCCTCCATGCAGCCGTAGTAGCGGTCGAAACCCTTCTGGAGGGGCCACGACGACCGCGGCGCGGCGTCGTTCATCAGTGCGTCGAGAGTCAGATGCCACTTGCCGACAGCGAACGTAGCGTACCCGGCGGCCCGCAGGGCCTCAGGTAGAGTTGGGATGTGGTCGCCTAGTTGCATCGTGTACCCCGGGAAACCAGGGTCGAGATTGGCGACGGCGCCGACTCCCGCCCGGTGAGGGTTAAGCCCCGTCATCAGCGCAGCTCTCGCCGGGGAACATACCGGGGTTGTGTGGTAGTTGGAGAACCGTAGCCCTTTTGAGGCGAGGTCATCGACGACCGGTGTGTCTATCTCGGAGCCGAACGGGGCGATGTCCGAAAAGCCCATGTCATCTAGGAGAACCACGACGATATTCGGTGCTCCCACAGGCGCACGTAGCTTCTCGGGCCACCACGACTGCGAATCCCTGACGGTGCGGCCTACCTTGCCACCGAATCCAGGGTAGCTACCCGCCCTGCTCGCAGGTTCGCCGCTCACTGCAACCCCCCAGGCGTGCCGGGGGCCGTGGGGAGTGTATCTGCCCATTCAGTTAGAGTCAGAGCGAACACGGCAGGGTCGGCGGCGTGCATGGGATGAGGCATCTCCGGGAAGGACCGATAGTCGAATCGTTGTCCGGCTCCGGACACCAGGTCGCGTGCCATAGCCACTTGGATGTCAGAGGCTGCGCCCATAAGCGCACCCGTCTCTTGGTCGACGTGGCGGAAGTGGTGGGTGTAAAGAACGGGAACTTTCACGCTGGCCAGCATTCGGCCATGATCACAGCTAGCAGCGACCGCGCCGGTCCAAAACGCCCTGGCCCACTCGGGGTCGTACTCCCTGAGGTACTGAGGCGGTCCTCCTCGGTCACCACCAGAGGTGGGATCGCCAGCCCGGGCCTGACGCGTAGCGCTGAACACGGCTAGCACCCATTGGGGCACCTCCTTGGGCATGGCAGTCTGCATACCCTCCCAGTCTCCGATCGACCATTGGTCGCCCAGCCACTTGCTGTAGAGCGCCCATAGGGCACCGATACTCTGGCGGATGGAAGGCCCGTAAGCTGGTTGGGTCTCCGAGGAGAAAAGCGGTGGGTCTTCCCAGAGTGCGCCCCGTACCTGACCCGGTTTTGCGTAGGCCGAAAGCCACGCAGCAAGAACACCGCCCGACGACAGACCACTAACGATGGTCGGGCGTCCTATGACAATGTCTATGAAGCGGACAAGGTCGTTGCCCATATTATCGAGGGTGTAGCGCCCCGGTGTCCACGTCGAACGCCCTTGGCCTCGCAGATCGACAGCATATGCCTGGAACTTGTCGGAGAGCAGCGCGAGAACCTCCTCGTAGCCCCACCACGACTCCGTTTGACCCGGGATCAGTAATAGCGCCGGCAGGTCGGCAGTGCCAACCGTGGCGTAGTTCATCCGAATCTCGCCGAGATCCACGAGATTCTCCGGGAATCGATGGGATACGAAGGTCTCGGAGCGCTCTGACCCCTCGATCACTGTAAATGGTTTGTCTGGCATGTCGCCGGTCCTTTCTTGTTCGCGGGCAGGGATAGTCACGGCAGACCAGCAGCGCAGGCATACCCACCGCAACAAGTCGACTCGTCGCGGTGGGTATGCGACCGTCGAGATCGCCATGAACGAACCGAGCAGTACGAAGGTGACATCGTGCCGATCTGGCAGCCGTCTGAGACGCGTACGCGAGACGGCCGGTAGACGTCATCGCGGACGTGGAGCTTTGAGTGTTGCATCAGCCCCTCCAACTTCCTGCGAAGGACGTGAAATAGGCGAGAGCGTCGTAGTCGTCCACAGCCTCGCAGCTTGCAACCTTCTCCAGCGGTTGTCCTTGGATGAGTCGTTTGACTGGCACTTCTAGCTTCTTGCCGGTGCGCGTGTGGGGAAGAGCGGGGACGGCGATGATGTCGTCGGGCACGTGACGCGGTGAGGCGTTAGTCGCGATAGCCGATTTCAATGATTGGACTGTCACCTCGTCTAGGGCAGCTCTATTTGCGAGGACCACGAATAGGACGAGCCAGTAGCCGCCACCTGGCATCTCGGCTCCGATCACAAGGGAGTCTTGGATCTCGCGCAGTCTGTCAACGACCGAGTAGATGTCGGCACTTCCGAGACGGACGCCGTTGCGGTTGAGCGTCGAGTCCGAACGCCCGGAGATGACCACGCTCCCCCGGTCTGTGATTTCAATCCAGTCCCCGTGACGCCAAACTCCGGGGTACGTCGAGAAGTAGGCGTCCCGGTAGCGGGTCCCGTCGGGATCAGCCCAAAAGCAGACCGGCATCGACGGCATCGGCTTGGTTACCACAAGCTCTCCGACCGCTCCCACTAACGGTTTACCTCCAGCGTCCCAAGATGCCAGAGCAACCCCGAGCGCCGGCGCGGAGATCTCGCCTGGCCACACTTCTGTAGTCGGTGCGCTCCCGGCGAATCCGCTCACCACATCGGTGCCCCCACTGACCGATGCAAGTTGCACCCGAGGGCTGACTGCTTCCGCTATCCACCAATACGACGAAGCGGGTACCGGAGCTCCCGTCGCGCCCACCACACGCAGGGCGGACAGCCCGAGCTCTACTCCCGGGCGTAGGCCCGCCTTGGCGCTAGCAAGGAGGTATCCGGGGCTGACACCCAATACCGCCACCCGGTTATCAGCCGCGATCTCCCACAGCCGCCTTGGACCCGGATGTGTTGGGCTTCCGTCGTATAGGACAATCGGCGCTCCTACAAGCAGGCCGGACACAGTCAGGTTCCACATCATCCAATTGGTGCTTGTGTACCAGAAAAACGGTCGACCCGGACCGACTTCGAACTGCAGTCCCAGCTGCTTGAGATGTTCGAGCAGAACCCCGCCGTGACCGTGACAAATGCCCTTGGGTAGACCGGTAGTCCCTGACGAGAAGAGCACCCACAACGGCGTGTCGAAACTGACCCGCAGGAAATGCGGGTTGGACGGTCTCGCGCAAATGTCGGCCCACGGGACCACATCGTGTTGCGTCTCGACGACGGGTAGACCGATGTTTGGGACGTTCACGGCGGTCCGGACGCTTGGAAGGGCCCTGCGCAACGAGTCGGCCTCAGCCCGACGGTCGTGGACCTGTCCGTTCCAGAGGTAGCCGTCGGCAGCGAAGAGCACAACAGGCTCGAGTTGCGCGAACCTCGACGCCGCTCCCGACGCCGAGTAGTCCTGCGCGCAAGCAGACCAGATCGCACCGACAGACGCTGTCGCCAGGAACGCAACCAGGGTGTGTGTGGTGTTCGGCAGGTACCCGACGACCCGATCGCCGGGTACGACGCCTTCGTCGCTTAGCCACTGAGCCACGGCGGCGACCGTGCGGCGCAACTCCCCCCACGTTGTGCGGGTGACCGTTCCATCTTCTCTTACTTCGGTTACCGCTAAGTCGCTGTCAGCGCCTGCTCGTAGAGCATGCTCGGCATAGTTGAGTCGGACGCCGGGGAACCATTGGGCGCCGGGCATGGACGACCCGGCAAGGACTTCGCTGATGGCACCGTCGCATTGGACGTCGAAAAAATCCCAGACTAGCCGCCAGAAAGCCTCCAAGTTCTCGACCGACCAGCTCCAAAGGTCGAGATATCCCTCGACATCAACCCCGTGACGCTCGTTGACCAGCCAGGCAAATCGACTGATCGCTGCTGCGCCAAGCGCATCTCGGTCCGGCCTCCAAATAGGCTGTTTCACTGCCGCGCGCTCCCCACAGAGCGGGTAGTCACCGAATCTAGTTGTTTGCGGAGATCGTTAACGATCGCCGGCAGATCCGCCATGCGGGTCGCTGACCCGAAGAGGTAGTGGTCTGGTCGGATCAGTGCGGCCTCACACTCCATTCCGAGTGGAAGCAACTGTCGGGGGCTGTCTACCACGACCCTGTTGGTTACTAGCACATCGAGGAACTCGTTTTCCTCGTCCGCTAGGTAAGACTGCGGGTCGTCAGCACACAGTAGGACGAAGCCGGGGCCGACGACATCGTCGAGCAGCCCAGCCCGACCTGCGACTGTCACCTGCGGCTGGGGCGTCAACGTCCCAGCGCCCGGGGCGGGCGAGCCTTGCGGGTTACGGTAGATCACGCCATCGGTCAGTGTCAGAGGTGGTAGGGGCGGAAGGATCTTCGCCGGGTCGGCTCCTTGTCCGGTCATGAACGCATCCCGCTTCGCGGCCTCGTCGGGGTCGGTGACGCAGATCACCTTGCCGAGCTCGACGGACATGGCGATCGCGTGTTGGACGTGCGCTCGTCTCTCGGAGCTGTAGGTGTCGAGCAGACGTGTCGGCGCGATCTCCCGGAGTACTAGGTCGAGCTTCCAAGCCAGGTTCGCGGCGTCTCGAATCCCCGAGCACATCCCTTGTCCCGCGAAGGGTGGCATCAGCTGGGCACTGTCGCCAGCGATAAGCATGCGTCCTCTACGCCAAGTTTCGGCCCAGCGTGCCTGAAAGGTATAGATGGCGTGGCGTTCAACGCTGCAGTTGTCCGGCGTGAAGCCCCATGGGGCTAACAGCTTCCAGGCGGCCTCCTCGTTGTTGAGCTCGTCGATTGTTTCGCCGGGCATGCGCATGAACTCCCAGCGTCGGCGGCCGGGCCCTCCCGACACGACCGTGGTGGGACGGTCCGGATCGCAGATCTGTAGGTTAAGCGGATCCCAGATCCTCGGCTCGTTCGGTATGGCGTCGACGATCAGCCAGTCGTAGAAGAATCCCAGGTCGACTGTAGAGGTCTTCATCGACGCGCGGACCACGCTGTTGGCCCCGTCGCAGCCGACGACCCAAGACGCGGTAAACACCCGGCGGTCACCGCTGACGTTTCGAGTGACGACCGTCACCTGGTCGCCTGCGTCGGTCAACTCCACCACCTCGCAGCCGCGCAGCACTTTCAACCCGTCGGTGCGTGAAGCTTCCTCCGCCAACGCTTGCTCGAGATGCGGCTGGTGAAACATCGACGCCCGAGGCCACCCGGCGGGTCCGAAGCCGGACCAGTCGAAGCGCAGCAGGGTCTCGCCGTCCCCGTTGCGCCATTCGTAGAGGTTCGCCGGCTCGCTCAGATCGCGAAGACGATCGCCGATCCCGGCGTCCGCCAAGAGGCGGGCCACCTCGTCATCGAAGTGGACCGCGCGCGGCTGGGGGTACGGGGCAACCCAGCGCTCCAACACCGTGATCCGGTGACCGCACCTGGCCAGCAGCAAAGCGCAAACAAGACCGACCGGTCCCGCTCCGACCACGACCACGTCGGCGGTCGAGTCGGGATCGCTCAGCTCGGCGTTGTCCATCAGCGGTCCTCGTGAGCACCGGCCATTAGCGCGCCCAGATCCTCGGGAGCGAGGAACGACGGCGGCGGCGGCGCTCCCCACGCATAAAGCCCACGGGCACCCTCCCAAACGCCGGGTTCCCACAGCGCGTCGTCGACGATACAGTCCAGATCGGCGTAATACTCGGAGAAGTTGCCTGCCGGGTCCTTGAGATACCAGAAGAAGTTCGAGCCGACATAGTGACGTCCCAACCCCCACACATGACGGGAAGGGTCGGCTGCGAGCATCGCGGACGCACCGCGACCGATCTCGTCGACGTCGTCCACCTGCCAGGAGGTGTGATGAAGGAACGCCAAGGGTGCCTGCTGGACCAAGACGTTGTGATGGTCCGACGAGCAGCGCATGAAGGCAGCGAGGCCGGGGACAGTGTCGCTGATCTTGAAGCCGAGTCCCTGTTGGAAGAACCGCTGCGAGAACTCCTGGTCGGTCGACCCGAGGACTACGTGGCCGAGCTTGCGGGGCCGAACTGGCGTCTCTCGGAGGATCCCCGGCGCTCGCTGTGCCAGCCTGGCATCGACACCTGGGCCATTATAGGCCGGGAGTTCGAAAGGGGCGGGCGTGTAACGCTCGGCGATCTGTATCTCTACCGATACCTTCGTACCAGGATCGACAGCTTCGACGCTTTGATCGCTTGTCTTTGCGTTGACGCCGAGCTTGCTCAGAGACGCCGTCACCCGGTTGAGGTCGTCAGTATCGTCAGCCCCGACGCCTAAACTCACAAGGCGTCGGCGACTTGAGTGAACTATGCGTAGTTGTTCGCCGCCGTCGACTGTTGAAAATGTTTTGCCGTCGCCGACAGGAGCGAGGCCGAACTCCGCGTAGTACTGGGCCGTTTCATCGACGTTCGGAACGCCGATCACGATCTGGGTTAGCCTATGTAGAGACACTGCGGGATTCCCCCTGTTATCAAGATGTTGGTTGGCGGACAGAAATGGGAGGATCGCTCGCAGCGGGCGTTGTTACCGCTCGGGCGGTCCCGGCCACCGGGTTGGTGCGACGACGAAGACTCCTCACTGCTCGCAACATCATCGGCCACAACCCCCCTGGGGAGAAGCGCATTATCACCATGAGGAGGCCCCCTTCGATGATCGTGCTGAGGGCTTGGAGGCTCTGCAACTCTTGGGTCAGGACATAGTAGACGAGTACTACGCCTATCAGCGGGCCGACCACGGTGGCGGTCCCACCGACCACCACCATCAGCGTTGCGTTGATAGTCCAGTTGATACTGAACATCGAGATCGGGTCGACGGTGATGGTCTGCATAGCTATGATGGCTCCGGCGAGTCCGGTCAGCGAGCCGCTGACAACTAACGCTGCCATCCGGTACCTGAAGGTGGAGACGCCGATCCCGGCGGCCGCCTGCTCGTGGTCGCGCACAGCCATCAGCCGAGTGCCAAATGCGCTGTCGTGGATCACGAGGATTACTCCGATAGCGAGGGAGAAGGCGACCACCGCTGCTCTAAGCAGGTTGGTGGAGCTCGGCGGTCCCGACGGCAGCACAAAGCCCGACTCCGCCCCAGCGAACGTCCACAACTGGCCTGCCGTCCCGAGCGCAAGCGTTGCTGCAAGAGTGCCAACGGCGAAGTACGACCCCCGCAGGCGGAGGAGCGGGAATCCCAACACGAACGCGAATACCCCACTTGAGACAGTGCCTATGACGGTCGCGGCTAACCACCCTACTCCTTGATGGAGCATTAGGAGGCCGCTGGTGTATCCCCCCACCCCGACGAATGCGCCGACACCGAGGGACAGTTGCCCACTGTATCCGCTGAGCACATTCCATGCTTGCGCACACACTGCATAGGCCAATAGGGTAACCCCTAAGTACTGGTCGTAGGTGGAAACATCCCCCGCCAGCATCAGACCAACCACGAGCAGCGCCGCACACACCACGACGCTCCTACGACTCATACGGCCACCGGTCGCCGACCGAGTAAACCTGTTGGGCGGGCAATGAGGATAGCAAAAAACGCTATGTACACGACCAGGTTCTGGCTGCCGCCTCCCAAGAAATACACGCTGACCGCTTGCAGCAATCCCACTCCCATCCCTGCTACGAACGCTCCAGGAACGCTGCCTATGCCTGCGATAGCCATTACAGCGAAGCTGAAAAGGAGTAGCGAGAAACCGCCAGATGGGCTAACGCTTTGGGCTACCGCTGTGAGCACCCCGGCGATCGCTGCGAGCACAGCAGATATGGCGAACGTGACGGCGAACACCTTGTCGACATCGATACCTAGCAGGCGGGCCGTCGCTGGGTCGCTGGCAGCGGCACGCACCACACTTCCTTGGCGTGTGTGCCTCAGCACTGCCCATACGCCGGCCGTCAGGGCCAAACCCACGACGAAACAGACGACATATGCAGATTGGAGCCGAACACCCAGCAGCGTGATACCCGTGTCACACCACGATGCTTGAAGCGACCGGGAGTTCGCTCCGAAAATCTCCTGATAGGCGGCCTGCAAGACCAGCGAAAGTCCGAAAGTCACTACTAGCGAAGAAGACGCGCTCGCTTTCAAAATGCTGCTCAAAAAGTAGCGTTGGAGGCAGTAGGCGCAGGCGAAGGCCACCACAGCTACCATCGGGATGAGCAGTAGGGGATCCCAGTGAAGCTGCTCGTGAAACGCTATAGCGAGGTACGCGCCGCCCACTAGAAAGTTACCCTGAGCCAAGTTGATCAGCTTCACCACCCCGGCCAGCAGGGAAAGGCCCATCCCGACCAGACCGAAGAGGCTGCCGATCAGGATCCCGTTGACCAAGATACTCAAGCTCACCTCTCTCCTCCGGGTCAGCCGGCCAAGCCGGTGACGGGAAACTCAGCTTTGACGCCGGGAACCGGCGGGTACACCTGGACCACGTTGCCGTTCTGCCACTGAGCATTAATTGTGCTGCCGCCCCAGTCGTGTTGGGAGTCGAACTTCACGATACCGAGCGGGAAGGGGCCGTCCGTCTCGCCGATCGCCGTGTTGATCGCCGTCGGGCTGACCGAGTTCGCGTGCTCGATGGCGCTGATGAGGACTTCCATGGCGGTGTAACCGTTGACTGCCACTTCTTGGTCGACGACGTCGTTGGGGTAAGTACGGCTGAACACCGATGCCATCTTTGCGGCCTCAGGAAGGCCTGACTGGGGGGTCCAGTCCAAGCCGAGAAGTGTCCCGTTGCCCAAGGACCCTAACCCTCGCCACGTCGGTATCGCTCCGCACTGGTTTGCGAGCGCCGTCTTTGGTTGGTAACCCAGCGCCTTCATCTGCTTCCACAGAGCGAAGCAGTCAGGGCTGTCCATCTGGACTACAAGATTATCGGCGCCGGTCTGCTTAGCCTGGTCGATGAACGATGAGTAGTCGGTGGTACCTATAGGTACCAGCGCCTTGGCGGTCACTTGGAAGTTAGCGGCCTTCGCGTACGCCTCGAACACCGCCTGCTGTCCCTCCCCCTCCGGGTTGTTGTTCGCAATCAGCGCTACCTTGTCGTCGGTCGCTCCGAGGCTGTTCACTACCTTCGCAAAGTAGTTCGTGGGACTTGCCAGGCTTACGAAGACATCCCATCCGTAGGTCCCGTTCACACTGGACACAAGGTTGGTCGGGATGGCAGTCCCCACCAGGGGGACATGCAACGCGTTTGCCAATGGTGCTTCGGTGACGTTCAGGTTGCAGCAGCCGCTTACCAGAGCCACCGCATGGTCTGCGAGCACCAAGGTGTGGACTTGGGACGTCAATAGGCTGGTGTCCGAGCGGTTGTCGAGGATGATGAGCTTGAGCGGGTGCTTCACTCCCGCGATCGTGACGCCTCCGGCCGCGTTAGCCTCGTTGACGGCTTCTTGATAGCCGACGGGCAACTGAGGGATCGCCTCCGATCCAGTCAGTTCGATGCTCACGCCGATCACGATCGGCGCGCCGGACGCCGGTGCGGTCGACCCTGACGCAGAAGACGCTGAGCTATTCGTAGCAGAAGATCCTGCGCTGCTCGGGGAGGAACTGCCGCACGCTGCGCCGAGCAACGCAAGAGCCGAAAGGGTCGCTGCGGGCAGCAACATTCGTGTTTTCATAAGATAGAGTCCTTTCCGAAATAGACGTTGTCGAGAAATGATTCGTCGTGGAGCGCTCCGGGTGCACCGGCGTAGGACACTCGACCACGGAGTAGCACATAAACCCAGTCGGCGATGTCGAGGCAGCGGCCGACGTCTTGCTCGATTAGCACAAGCGTGACGCCTCGCTCGGCTATCAACCTGAGCGCGTCGTATATAGACTTCGTCACCAAAGGGGCGAGCCCGAGTGACAGCTCGTCGCAGATCAGCAGCTTCGGGTCGGCCATCAGGGCTCGGCCGATCGACAGCATCTGCTGTTCGCCCCCCGACAGTGTCCCCGCCGGCTGGCTGGCACGCTCCTCGAGAATGGGAAATAGGTCGTGGACCGCTTTCAGTCGTTGGCGGGTATCCCCGGAAGTTGTCCTGGGCGGGATCGACACGCCGAGGTTCTCTGCGACCGTGAGGTCCGAGAAGACGTGGCGTCCCTCGGGGCAGTGGGATATACCTCGCCGAGCGCGAAGGTGAGATTCCCAGTCGGTAACGTCAGCGCCGAAGGCGCTTATCGATCCAGCAGATGCCCTAATGTGTCCGCTCATCACCGACGCTAGAGTGGACTTCCCTGCGCCGTTCGCCCCGAGCACGGCCACGACCTCTCCAACCCCGACAGTCACGTCTACGTCCTTGAGGGCTTGCACGTCCCCGTAGCGCGCCGACACACCCCGTAACTCGACCACGGGAGCGCTCCGCGGCGCAGCGCCTCCAGAGCGCCCCTGTCCGGCCCCGGCGACTCCGATGTATACTCTTCGGACTTCGGGGTGGGCTGCGATCTCGGCAGGTGTGCCGTCGGCTATGAGTTGGCCCCAATCAAGAACAAGCACCCGGTCGACTAGCTCGCGGATCACGCGTTCGATGTGCTCGACTACGACTACTGTGGTGCCGTTTCGGTGGATGTCTGCTACAAGTTCGATTGCATGGTCCAAGTCGCGCCCGTTCAGACCGGCCGCCACTTCGTCCAGCAGGAGTACCGAGGGGTTGGTAGCCAAAGCTCGGGCGACCTCGAGGCGCTTCAAGTCGAGCAACCCGAGTGACCTCGCCGGCGTGGCAGCCCGCGGAGACAGCCCACAAAGGTCGAGAATCGAATCAGCCGACCGCGCCCCGTGCCTGCGCCAGCCCACCGAGATGTTGTCGCGGACGGAAAGAGACTGAAACGGCCTTGGGATCTGGTGAGCGAGCACGACACCCGACCGCGCTACGAGGTGCGTGGAACGGCCGCTTATCAGATGCCCATCCGACTTGATCGTTCCGCTGTCTGGCCGCAGCAGCCCTCCGATCAGTTTCAGCAGCGTGCTCTTGCCCGCACCGTTCGGGCCGATAATGCCGAGAGCGGCACCGCCATCCACGCTGAAGCTCAGGTCGCTAACAGCCCTTACACCCCCGAAGGACTTGCACAGACCGGCGATCTCCAATGCAGGCGCCGGGGCGACAGCGACGTCCGAACTCTCTGCGGCAGTACCGCTTCGGATACCTCGCCCGCTCGCCGTGAAAGGCGTCGCTCTCAACCTTGCACCCCTGCCCGGGAGAAGGGATTGTCCACTGCCACCATTGGATTGCGTAACGTTCCGATCCCTTCGACCCAGCTGACCAAGACGTCGCCGGCGGTTAGGAACTTCGGGGGGACCCTCGTGCCGCCAACTCCAGCGGGCGTCCCAGTAAAGATCAAGTCACCCGGCAGTAGGGGACATACCGCAGACAGGCGTGCTATGAGCTCCGGCACCGAGAAAATTAGGTTCGAAGTGCGGCTCTTCTGAAGGATCTCGCCGGCCTCTAGCCGACACCCGATCTCTAAATCGTTTGGATGGTCGAACTCATCGGGCGTGACCAGCACCGGACCTGTCGGGCCAAACCCGGGGAACGACTTTCCTAACGAGAACTGCGGCGCCGGTCCGGCCATCTGAAGGCGTCGCTCCGACAGGTCCTGTCCCACCATAAGGCCAGCCACCCGAGACCACGCAGCAGCTTCGGACACCTTCTCGCAGCGTTCGCCGATAACAACGACCAATTCCGCCTCCCAGTCGACGGTGCCGGTCGGCAAGACAACGGCTGCGTTAGGGCCAGCCAGACAGGACGGAAACTTTGTGAACACTCCTGGCGATTCCGGTACTGAGTACGCAGCCTCGCGAACGTGGTCTGCATAGTTGAGAGCGATCGCAAAGACCTGACGCGGTGCCGGCACAGGAGCGTCGAGATCTGCAGCAAGGACTCCCAAGGAAGTCTCCTGGACAGCAGACCCCTCGACGACGCTGTCAGCCCACAAACGAAACCCGGGCCAGTCACCGAAGACCGCCTGAGGGTCACGGGAGAAGCGGCCGCTACTGGCCCTCTCCACATCGACGTAGCCGTCTCCAACGACCACCGTTACACGCCCACCCACATTTGCCAGTCGCATTTCGCCGTCCTCCCCAATCGCCTCCGCTTACCGGCACGACTATAGCAACATCTTGGCGAGATAGCAACAGAATATCGATATTCATGAGTGATGTCGAGTCATGATACGCTACGACAGTGCCCGCTAAGTCTTTCAGTCAGAGTGACGAGGCATCTACACCAGATCCCTCCTCCAATGGCACCCGTACCGAGAACGTCTACTCCGCCCTAAGGGCAGAGATACTGGCAGGCGCCTTGATGCCGAGCGCTCGCCTGCGACTAGTCGAGCTTGCAGAGCGCTTCGCTGTCAGCCAAACCGTTATCCGTGAAGCCCTCACCAGACTGGCCGCACAGAAGATCGTGACCTCAACTCCGCAACAAGGATTCCGCGTAGCTGCACTCACGATCAGCGACCTAACCGAGCTGACCGAAGCCCGCTCCTACATAGAAGGAACCGTGCTAGCTCTCGCCATCCAGCGTGGTGACATCCAATGGGAGGCCTCCGTAGTAGCCTCCCACCACCAACTCCTACGCACGCCGGTGCGCCTAGCCTCGGGCGGCACCAACCCCGAGTGGATGGCCGTCCACGAGGTCTTTCATGCAAAGCTCTTCGAAGGTTGCGCCAACGAGCGCCTGCGCCACGTTGCACTGACCCTACGAGACGCAGCAGCCCTCTACCGGGCATGGTCAGGTTCGATCGGCCAAGGGCGCGACCGCGATCTCGCCTCCGAACATCACGGCCTTCTCGAAGCCGTCCTCGCCCGCGACCCTGACCTGGCAGTCGAACGCCTCCGCCAGCACATCGAACACACCAGTGCGGCGCTTCTCGCCGTCGCCGAGCGCGCCTAACACCCACCTAGACCCAGTTCCGCTCAACCTGCCGCCGCTCAGCGAGGCCTTGGATGCGCTAACGCCCGAATATCGGAGCGTACGTGGACACTGAGGCCGACACCGGTAGTGGCAGGTATTTATCTCGTAGGTGAACAGAATGCCTGCGAACACCCCGTGAAGTGCCCATCATCCACAGGCCCGTGGAGCACCGAGCTCCTGCAGGGGGAGCCTAACGACTCACGTCCAGGCGGACAGGGCGAACCCACAGCAACACGACCATCTGATTCCAGTCAGAAACCCCCGCGTGAGGCCTCCACAACCAGCGACTGCCATATCCCGCGACAGGCCGTTACAAAAACCGTTACAAAATGGGCCGGCACCCCACCCCAAGGGCACCCAAAACCCTCAGACACCCCTCCTGACCTGGGGTTTCTTGGTGCGCTCGGAGGGACTCGAACCCCCAACCTTCTGATCCGTAGTTTTAAGAATGGGGTCTACGGGGGTCTACCAAAGTCAAGAAAGTCCAGGTCAGAGGTATTGTGACGCCACTAGTGTCCATACATTTCCACACACGATGGCTCCACCTGTGGCTCCACCTACCACCCATCTCTGTCACTAGCAGTGTCACTAGTTTTGGCTCCTAAACTGGTCCTTAAAGCCACAAACCGGGCACATCATCAGGGTCACTAAATTCGCACTCCGGACCACCCCTAGAGGACCGGGCACGCCCGGTCCTCCAAGCGTCACAGTGGGGTCACCTTGCGGCCGCAATGGGACCAGCGGAACCATACACTTGGCACGCGCCCGTGCCCGCCAGCGTTCCCGACCCCCTCGCCGGCCGCCTGGCCGTCGTGGCGGAACAGCGCTCGATGACCGCGGAGGAGCTATGCGCCGAACTGCTCAACGCAGGGCTGTCTCGACCGATCCCCTAGAGGCGTTCATAGGCTCAATACACTCCGTGCGGGGCGACCTCGCTCGTAGGCACCGCCAGATGAGACCTGAGCCGGCCGAAGGCTTAGCCGCCCGCAACCCGTGAGCGTCGCGCTCGACACGGCAGTACCGCCGCCCCCACGCAGGCCAACACGACGAAACCCCGGCTTAGAGAAAGCCCCTGTCAGAATCCGAAGTGCGATCTCAGGCTCGGTGGGCTCGTCCCTTGAACGCTTGCAGGGCCGGTGACAGTCACAAGCATTTCGCAACCAAGCAAACCCGGCCGCCACTGCTAACCGCGCCGCTTGTATGTCGGCCCGTGACGCGCCAGCGACTGCGGGCAGGCAGCAGCCGACCGGACGGCCACCGAGTTCCTTTAGGCTGTCCCGCTTGTAGAGGTGGAGGCCGGTCAGGGGACCAGCTCGAAGGCGTCTGCGTGTCGGGGGCGGACCACGGTGAAGTCCCGACGGTTCAACGTGGCCAAAGTTGTGATCCCGAAGCGTTCTGCGACGGCCACGATGCTAGCGTCGACTAGCCCAAGCCCCAAGTCGGCGTACGTTTCGATCAGCTCGACCGCCCGCTCTCAGTCCGATCCGGCGAGATCGACCCGGGTGGGCTCGCCGGCGGGAAAAGGCCTAAGCAACGCCGCTTCAGCGGCGGATCCCAGCCGGTCCTCTACCAGCCACGACGACGCGACGATCACAGTAGCCGCCACCAGCACGTCCCGGCCGGGATGGCCGGCGAGGAGTTCGTCGCAGCGGTCACGCTCGGCGTCAACCCCTGTCCGCGACAGCCAGGATCACCCCCGTATCAACGACGATCACTCCGCCGCCCGCGGCCTAAACGTCTGCGGCAGTCTTCCCGGCGAAGTGGCCGGCTACCAGCTCGTCGGCTTGCGCGCCGCCCCGGCCGTCGACGGAGCGGCCAACCCCCGAGAAACACAACCGCCGCCCCATCACCGCCAGACCGGCCTCGATCGCTTCCACAGCCACCCTCTCCACGCTGACACGGCGCGCCTCGGCAGCCGCCACAAGACGGCCAGCCGGCCCGTCGGGCACACTCAACGTCAAAGACATCCCCCCACAATAGGCGCCAAGCCGACCATCCCAGCGACAGCGCCGACTGCGGGGTGTGATGCTCGGCCCGGCCGCCTGGATCGCTACATCGTAGGCACAGCCCGCGAGTCTCCGGGTCGCCTGGGGATTCCCGGCAGCGCCAGCTGGCACGTCGCCGTCGACGCACAGGGACTGCGCGGCGACACTCGCGCTGGGATCCCAGCGGTCAGGCGGAGCGTTCTCAGACCCTGTACCCATTCAACAGAGCCGTCCGATGCTGCGGGGTATCGCCCAAAACCAGCCGAGGTGACAGGCCTTGGACCGGCCGAGGCCAGCAGGGACTGCGACGTGTTCATCTCCCACGCCACCGGGGACAATGAGGCGGTCGTCCGAGCACTCACCCACGCCCTGCGGGCAAGGGCCTCAACGTCTGGGACGACAACTCCGACCCGCGCACCGGCGCCAGCCCCCGGCGCAAGATCGACGCCGGCATCGCCCACAGCAGCATAGGCGTAGTCGTGCTCTCTTAGTGCTTGTTCTCCAAGCGCTGACCGTCCTACGAGCTGCATAGCCTGCTGCTAATAGCCGCGCCTGGCAAGCAAGTGCTCCTCCCGCTGCGAAGCGGCGTCTTC
>JAJZAM010000122.1 GCA_021799445.1 Actinomycetes bacterium | reverse complement strand
GCAGATCGGGGAGTCCAAACCTAAGGCGAGCTGGTCGACCAGGCGCCGGGTTTCAGCAGGCACGGATCATCCCACTTCGAGCCAAGCTGGCTAGCGCACGCAGGTAGGAAGTCTGCTCGTCATTGGGAACCGAAGCTCTCACTGCGTCACCGGCCGAGTCGAAGCCGTCCAAAGATCGGACCAGTTCCGTCAGGGCGACGGACCGCAGGAACGTCAGGCGACGGTTTGCGTAGTTGTAGGCCAGAGCGCCGAAAGTCTCCGGTCTCAACGCCACGTCGGGTGCCAGTTCGTATCGCCTGCCGGGATCGAACCCGACCGTCTCGGCGTCATCAGAAAGTTCTTGCACCTAGTAAACGCCGCACATGCCGTCGATGGATATCTCCTCGACCAGCAGATCTTCTTCGACCAGTCCGGCGTCGTCGACGGTCTCGTCGGCCTCGTCGGGAGCCGGGACTGCCTGGGGTTGGATTGAACGAGAGGTCATGGACACGATCCTAGGCACCCGGCGAGAGCGCTTTCACGCCCGCTGCCAGTCCTTCCAGACCGGTTCCACGCCGAGGTCCCGAAGAGCCGCTGCCACCTCGGCGGGGGAGCGGGTGTCGGAGATCTCGAACTGGGGTTCGGCCGCGCTTTCACGGGCATACCCGCCCGGCTCGGTGTGAGAGCCTGCGGACATCGACGTAACGCCCAGCACGGCGAGATGATCCCTCAGTTGCGGTGGCTCCCGTGTCGACATAGTGATACCCACGTCGGGGAGGAAGATCCGCAGGGCGCACAGAAGCTGCGTGAGAGACCGGTCGTCGATCGGGTCGGCCGGCTCGTACCCGCCGGCCGCGGGTCGGAGTCTGGGAAGCGCGACTTGCACCTCGCATCGCCACCATCTGCGGGTCAGGGCTGATGCATGCGAGGCCATTAGCAGCGCCTCCGAACGCCAATCGGGGTGCAGGCCCAGCAGAGTTCCTATGCCAAGGCGACGCATGCCAGCCTCTGCTGCGCGGTCCGGGGCGCCAAGCCGCCAGGCGTAGTTCCTCTTCTTGCCTTTTAGGTGCACTTCGCTATAGGTAGCCTGGTCGTAGGACTCTTGGTAGACGACAACCCCGTCGCAGCCCGCTTCGAGCAGCCGGCGGTACGTGGCCGTGTCCCACACCTGCACCTCGACGCTCACCTGGGAGAACAGCGGAGCGACCGCCCTGACAACCTGCTCAAGGTACCCCTTGCTTACGATCCGTGCGTGCTCTCCTGCGACGAGAAGGACGTGACGGAATCCTCTCCTCGCTAGCTCCTCGGCCTCCTCTACCACCTCTTGCACGCTCAGCGTCCGCCGGGCGATCAGGTTGGACGCCGAGAAGCCGCAGTATGTGCAAGTGGAGACGCACTCGTTGGACAGGTAAAGCGGTGCGAAGAGCCGGACGGTGGAGCCGAAGCGGGCTTTGGTGATCTGCTGGGATCGCACAGCGAGCCGCTCGACCTGCTCGGCGGCCAGCGGTGACAGCAAAGCGGCGAAGTCGGCTAGGGAGGGCCTGGCGCGTTTGAGGGCCCTGTCGACGTCCGCCCAGCCGGCTTGGTCGACGACGGCTCGCAGCTCGCCGAGAGGAGTGGCGAGAACGTCGGATGCTGCGCTGCCGGCCGGAACGTCGGCCGGGCGCGACTGCAAGGCTATCGGTACCGCCCCTGCGGTAGAGCTCATCTCAGGAACCCCGTGAGAGGCGAGGATGGCGCCGGCACGCCGGGCGCTGCGAGCCCCGCCCTGTAGGCGGCTCTGCCGGCGTCGACGGCCAGGCGGAAAGCGGCGGCCATTCCGACGGGGTCACAGGCCGTAGCGATCGCCGTGTTCACCAGCACCGCTGAAGCTCCGATCTCCATAGCGAGCGCCGCGTGACTCGGAGCTCCGAGGCCGGCGTCGACGACCACGGGGACTGTCGCCTGGTCGACGATCATTTCGATCGCGTCCCGAGTCCGCAAGCCCTGGTTCGAGCCGATCCACGAGCCGAGCGGCATTACCGTGGCGCATCCGGCCTCCTCCAGGCGTTTAGCAAGGATCGGGTCGGCAGGGCAGTACGGCAGCACGGTGAAGCCTTCCTTGCACATCTGCTCCGCAGCGCGCAACGTCTCGACCGGGTCGGGGTGGAGGTGGCGGGGGTCGGGAGTCACCTCCAGCTTTATCCAGTCGGGCAGCCCTGCGGCTCGCGCGAGACGCGCAAGGCGGAGAGCCTCGTCAGCGTCGAGCGCGCCGGAAGTGTTGGTGAGAAGGAGCACCGAGGGGGGGAGGGCGTCGAGGATGTCCTCGTCGCCGTCGAAGTCGATGCGTCGCAGGGCTACGGTGACTACCTGAGCTTGGCTGGCGGCTATCGCCTCGGACAGGACGGCGTTCGACGAGTACTTGCCTGTCCCAAGGAAAAGCCGCGAGTCGAAACGCCTGCCGGCGATCATCAACGGGTCGCCGGCGGAACTTGAGCCGGTCGTGCCAACCAAGCCAGATGTCATATTGGACATTTTTTTTACGCTCCCTCGCCCGCGTTACCGGGCCGGTCCACTGTAGGGTCGCCGGCCACCAGCCGACCTCTCAGCCCGATCTTTCGAGCTCCCCTGCGTGCCATTTGTTCTCGTAAATACAATACCTGCTCCGCCGCCTGAAGCGCCTAGATTGGCTCCCGAAAACTACAGGAGGTGGTTCACACGGCCCAGGAGTACGACGTTGTGATAATCGGCGGCGGCCCCGCCGGGTACGCTGCCGCGTTGAGAGGTGGCTTGGCCGGGCTCAGCATCGCCGTGGTCGAGAAGGACAAGGTCGGCGGGACATGTCTGCACCGGGGCTGCATTCCCGCCAAAGAGTTCCTGGAGACCGCCGCCGTGTACCGAACAGTAGAAGGTGCCAAAG
The DNA here is from genome assembly GCA_021799445.1 of Actinomycetes bacterium. Taxonomy (GTDB): domain Bacteria; phylum Actinomycetota; class Acidimicrobiia; order Acidimicrobiales; family Palsa-688; genus JAJZAM01. The sequence continues at coordinate 3,988 of JAJZAM010000122.1, read as the reverse complement.
AGTTCGGTGTCATAACCGAGGCGCCGTCGGTGGAGTTCGCCCAGTCCCAGGCGCGCAAGCAGAAGGTCGTCGACCAGCTCTGGAAGGGCCTTCAGGGTCTGATGAAAAAACGCAAGGTGACCACGTACGCCGGCGTTGGTCGCCTCGGTCCGGGCAGGACCGTCACCGTCGACGACGGCACCGAGCTCGTCGGCCGTCACGTGATCTTGGCGTCAGGTTCGCAGCCCAGGTCGATACCCGGCTTCGAAGTGGACGGCAAGCTGGTCTTGACCTCCGACGAGGTTCTCGATTTGGAGAAGCTCCCAGAGTCGGCGGTGGTGATAGGCGGCGGTGCCATAGGCTGCGAGTTCGCTTCGATGCTAAGCGATCTCGGATCCAAGGTGACCATCCTGGAAGCCCTGCCGAAGATCCTCCCCGGCTGCGACGCCGACGTAGCCGAGGTCGTCGCCCGCTCTTTCAAGCGCAGAGGCATCGACATTCGCACGGGAGTTGCGGTGAGCGGCCACGAGCCCAGCCCGGACGCCAGGTCGACGACGGTCTTTTTCGGTGACGGTGAAATGGTCACGGTGGACTCGGTGGTGGTCTCCGTTGGACGCCGTCCCTGCTCGGCGGACCTCGGCTTGGAGGGGACGGCCGTAGCAGTAGACCCGCGGGGTTTCGTGACCGTCGACGAGTACATGCGGACCTCCGAGCCCGGCGTGTTCGCGGCTGGGGACCTGGTAGACACTCCCGCTCTGGCGCACGTTGGCTTCGCCGAGGCTGTTCTTATCATCGACCAGATCCTCGGCGAGCGGGCCGTGCCAGTCGACTACAGCAAGGTCCCCTGGTGCATCTACTGCCATCCCGAGGTCGCCTTCGCCGGCATGTCCGAGCAGGCGGCGTTGGAGGCCGGCTACGAAGTTGTGACCAAAAAAGACCCTTATGGGGGCAACGGGCGGGCGCTCATTGTGGGAGAGCCTGAGGGTCTCGTGAAGGTCATAGCCGAGAAGCTCCCAGATGGCAGCGCCGGGCGGATCCTTGGAGTTCACATGGTCGGCCCGTGGGTGACCGAGCAGCTAGGCCAGGGCTACTTGTCGGTCAACTGGGAGGCCAGCGCTACCGAGGTAGCACAGTACATACAACCCCATCCGACCCTGTCGGAGACTTTTGGCGAGACGGTTCTCGCCCTTAGCGGAAGAGGTTTGCACGTTGGCTGACATCACCATGCCCCAACTCGGCGAGACGGTAACTGAAGGTACGATAACCCGCTGGGCGAAGCAGGTTGGAGACCCGATCGCCGAGGACGAAGTGCTCTTCGAGGTGTCCACCGACAAGGTGGACTCCGAGGTGCCGTCCCCTGTAGCGGGCGTTGTCGCAGAGATCCTCGTCGCTGAGGGTGAGACGGTAGACGTAGGTACCCGCCTGGCGGTCATATCGGACGGGGCTCCAGCCGCAGTGGACCATCCAACGCAAAGCGCTGCGTCCGCAGACGCAGCGCCGAGTGGCGAGGCTCCGGCTGCTTCTACGCCGGAGCCAGAGCCGGCACTAGCACCGGAGCCCGTCGCTGGCATGCCCCAAAGCGCAAGCGGAGCCGGCCACGAGCCGCTGGTATCGGTTGGCGGCTCGGGGTCAGACGGTGTCGCTGCTAGCGGCGGCGTAGACGGTCGTCCAGGGGCGGCTCAGGCTGGTGAAACCTCAGGAAGCACCGGTTTGGTCCTGTCCCCGGTCGTGCGAAGGTTGATAGCCGAGCACGGCCTCGACCCGGCGAGCATCACAGGCACCGGCGCCGGCGGGCGCATCACCAGGTCCGACGTGCTCGCGGTGATCGACTCGCTCAGCGCCAGCGGCTCTCCTGGTGCCGGGAAGCTGCCGGCTCGGACCCCAGCGCCGAGTGCCCCGCCGGCCGCCGCGCCCGCTCCGAGCGTCGCAGCCGTTGCGAGCGCCCCTCGGACGCCGGCTGCGTCTGTCGCTCCGGCCGCCGTTGGACAGCGCGACGAGGTGGTGCCGTTCACCAACATCCGCCGGCGAACCGCCGAGCACATGGTCCGCTCCAAGCACACCTCGGCGCACACAATGGTCGCCGTCGAAGTCGACTACCTCGCTGTCGAACGGGTTAGACGGGCCGAAAAGGAGCGTTTCAAGGCGGCGGAAGGCTTCAGCCTCACCTACCTTCCTTTCGTCACCCGAGCCGTCGTCGACGCTCTTGAGGACTTCCCGAACGTGAACAGCTCCGTCGGTGACGACGCGCTGATCGTCCATCACGACCTGAATATCGGCGTTGCTGTGGACCTCGACTTCGAGGGTCTCCTGGTGCCGGTGGTCCATTCGGCGGAATCGAAGCGGCTTCGGACGATCGCGCGGGAGATCTCCGAGCTAGCAGCCCGTGCGAGAGCTCGGCGTCTGACCATGGACGACATCTCTGGCGGCACGTTTACCATAACCAACGCCGGGCCGTTCGGTACGTTGATCACCGTCCCGGTGATAAACCAACCTCAGGTGGCGATCCTCTCAACTGACGGTGTCAGGAAGAAGCCTGTGGCGGTCGAGCTTCCCGACGGTTCCGACGGCATCGCCGTCCACCCTGTCGGCAACCTGGTGCTGTCCTGGGATCACAGGGCCTTCGACGGGGCTTACGCCGCTGCGTTCCTCAAAGCGGTGAAGGACACCCTCGAAACCCGGGACTGGTCAGCCGAACTGTGACCGGCCAAACCCGCCTGTCACCCGGCACCGGCCGTGAGCTGCGCGCCCGGTGGCTCGGGCGGGTGCGCTACAGGGACGCCCTGGCCCTTCAGCGCGGCCTTTGGGCTCACGGTCGCGACGACTGGCTGCTACTGCTAGAGCACCGCGACGTCTACACCATGGGGGTTCGCGCCCGCCCGGAGAACCTTCTAGTCGACCCCGCAACGGTCGGAGCTGAACTGGAGCGGGTTGACCGGGGAGGCGACGTGACCTACCACGGTCCCGGTCAGCTCGTCGGCTACCCGGTGATGAACGTCCCGCCCGGCCCGGGCGCTTCACCGTGCCACGTCTGGCGGATCGAGCAGACCCTGATAGACGCGCTCGGCGCTCTCGGAGCTTCCGGTGCTGGCCGTCTCGAAGGATACCCGGGGGTGTGGCTGGACCCCTCGGGGGACAACCCCCGTAAGATAGCCGCTATCGGGGTCCGCGTCTCCAAGGGGCGGTCGATGCACGGGTTCGCTCTCAACGTCGAGCCGGACATGGAAATGTTCGGCCATATCGTCCCCTGCGGCATCACCGACAAGGAGGTGACGTCCCTGGCGGCCGAGGGGCTGCACCCGGGGATGAAAACCGTGGTGGACGCGGTCATCGAAGCCGCGAAGAACGTGTGGGGCGCGACGTCCGTGGACCGCCAGGACGTCGCCTGGAAAGTTCAGCCTTCCGACATGGCGCCGTTCACCGTCACCGGCGCGGCACCAACCCCGGTCAGGATGATCGACCGCCGTCTCGCCCAGGCGGGGATCGACCCGTCCGGAGGTCTCGCCGCGGACACCCGCAAACCGCCGTGGCTTCGAGCTCCCGCCCGCCTCGGGGAGGACTACCGGGCGTTAAGAAAAGTCGTCCGCTCCTTGAACCTCGTCACCGTCTGCGAAGAGGCAGGTTGCCCTAACATATACGAGTGCTGGGCTGACGGCACCGCTACTTTCATGATCAACGGCGAGCGCTGCACACGGGCGTGCGGGTTCTGCCTCGTGGACACGGCCAAGCCTTTGCCGCTCGATCCTGACGAGCCTGAGCGTGTCGCCGAAGCCGTGAGCCGTCTCGGCTTGTCGCACGCTGTCGTAACCTGCGTCGCCCGGGACGACCTGCCTGACGGCGGGGCTTCAGGGTTCGTCGAAACCGTGAACGCGGTGAGGAAGCGGTGCCCGGGAGTCGCCTTGGAGTTGCTCATATCCGACCTCAAAGGCGACCCGGCGTCGCTCGAAGCGGTTTTCGCTGCGCGACCCGAAGTTCTCAACCACAACGTCGAGACGGTACCCCGTCTCCAGCG
>JAJZAM010000121.1 GCA_021799445.1 Actinomycetes bacterium | reverse complement strand
CTAACGTCATGCCAGGCCGCCTCGATGACCCGACATGCCATTCACCGCCCCGCCGTATCGCCGCACTCTGTAGGTATCGACCTCGCAGGCGCGCTGCCTGAGAAAGCTGCGGGACGCTCGATCACGACAATCGCGGACGCTGATGCGGTCATGCTGCAAGCGGAGGCGACGCGTTCTGTCAAGCTCAACAGCCCATCCGGTCGTCGCTCCATGCTCTGAAGGGCCGCAAGCTGGCGCCCGAGCGCCTCGCTGGCCAGAGTCAGCCTTCGGTTATCCCCCTTTCACAGCGGCCGAAGAGCATCTTGACGCCGTCCCCTGCGCCCGCTTCCCGGGCGGCGATCGCTCGACGGAAGCTGGCGGTGGTGAAGTAGTCGGTGACTCCGACAACTTCGATGGCTGTGAACGACCAACCAGAACGCTGAAGGCGTCCTCCACGGCCGGGCCTTGAAGTTGTAACTGAGGGGCGCACCGGCCGGAGCCGTTCCGAGATCGGTCGGGATGCCCTCGAGGCCTACCTGGCCTCCTGACTGGTCGACCGGATCTGCTCGATCGACATCCGCTAGCTCAAGATGCGGGGCAGCCGATCGCCTCCGCCGTTGCCGCGCAGATCGCCCGCAGCGTGTGAGGAGCCGCCCTGCCGACTCGTCGCAGCAGTCTCGCTCGGGAGACGAGCTGGAGGTTGTCGAGGTTCACCACGCACGGTCTGTGCACGCCGTCAGCCTCGGAGAGCTCGACCTCGGTTCTGAGACCACGAACAGTCGACGTGACCGGACCGACGATCACCGATTGGAGCACTCGCCCTAGGGGATCCCGCGTCAACACGACCACCGGTCGACGCTTGTCGAGCGCGGCGAGCCAGATCTCCCCGCGCCGGACGCCAGGATCGCTCACCGCTCCTCGGGCCACTCGAGGTCCCAGTCGGTGTCGTCGGCGAGGTCGCCCCAGTCGGGTGGTACCGATGCCAGATCAGCGTCCTCGACGGTCGGTGGTATCCCCACGTACGCCTTTAGGTCGTGGCGCAATCGGTGCCTGCGAATGAGCTCTGTGAGCGCAACGTCGATAGCGGCCGACGCCGAGGGCGCGCCAAGCATGGCGCGCGCTTCGGAGAGCTTGTCCCGATCGACGGTAATAGTCGCCTTCTCTTTCGCAATAAATGCGATACTACCGACTGTCGGTAACGAGCTTCCGTGTACAACCAACATGACAAGGCCTGCCGCCGCCAAGGGGACCTCCCGCCGCCGCCAAGGGGACCTCCCGCAGGTCGGGAATCTGCCTGTACTTATGGCTATGGAGGAGACCCTGGACATCCTCTCGGACCCAGAGGCCTTAGCTGACATACGCAAGGCGGAGGCGCAGTACGCCCGCGGGGACGTCACCACCGGCGAGGAGCTGCGACGTCTGATGGAGGAACGGCGGCGCCGGTGCATGTGCGCACAGCTGCTCCCAACCGTCGGCGGCTTCGCCGGTACCGAAACGGAGCTGCCACTCACCGGCCGCTGCGGGTGGGGCTACCCGCTCGCCCCGGCGTTGTGGACTCCGAGAGCTCACGGCGCCGGGAGGTGCCGCCCATCCGCTTGGCCGGTGCGCTCCGGCTAGGTATCGCCATCCGCGGTGTCCGCGAGGCGGTCGGGGTGACCCAGACCGCGTCGGCCGCTCGGATGCACGTCGCCCAGTCGGCCGTGAGCCGGATCGGATCAGGACACACGAACGTCACCATCGAGACGCTGGCCCGTATCGCCACAGCCCTAGACGCTCCCTTGTCGGTCAGGATCGGCCAGGAAGAGGCACCTCTCGCCAGCTGAAACTCGCCATCTAGGCAACCGTCCCGATAGCCCGATCAAGGAGCAGATAGAACGAACTGGGGCATGCCCCGCGGTTTCCCCACCCTTGATGATCCGCGCAAACAAGTCGGCGCCCGTGTGCACGATCGCTACGCCGAGCGCTTCGAGATCCCGCTCCAGGGCGGATGACCACCCGGCGACGGCCCACCCGCCTACGGATCAGCCGCTTCGCGACTTTGACCGCAGCCCGCCACAGATCGTGGTTGTCCGGGGCTCCGTGCTGCAGGCGCTGCTCGCATCCCTTCTGATGGGGCGACGTAAGCAGTCGCTGCGGGAGGCCAGGTCGCCGTCTCGGCGGGAGGCCAGCAGCTACGATCACTATCGCAACATAACTGTACTATGGTATAGTTATCTGAGTTAGTTGAGCTGCAGCTCAGGACATCTTCCGTCTCGATAAAGCCAAGAGGTACCGAATGAGCCGTCGTAGTTCCCGCTGGACCGCTGCAGCGATTGCCGTCGTAGGCTTCGGAAGCCTCCCTACGCTTGGGACTGAAGCGTTCGCCGCTCCATCCACCTACACCTGGTCCGGTGCCGCCGGGAACGGGAACTGGAGCAGTCCAGGCAACTGGACGGGCGATCAAGCGCCGAGCGCTGGAACGCCAGTAAATCTGGCCTTCCCCGCCGGCACCTGCGCCTCCACAGCTACGACCTGCGCGACAACCGACGACATTTCGGGGCTTGTTGTCGACTCGCTGAGCATCGGCGTCGTAGCCGGGTCGGCAACGCAGTACTCGATCGCCGGACCTGATCCTCTCAACCTAGACGGCGGCATCACCGTCACCGCGCCGTCGGGACCGGCCAACTCCACGACAGGCACCCCTTCGATATCGGACAACGTGGTTCTCGGCGCGGCCAACACGTGGAATGTCGACTCCGGCCTGCAGGTCACCGGAAACCTGAGCGGAACCTTTGCGCTGACCATAGACACGGTCCAAGGCACCAATCTGAGTCTCGAAGGTCCCTCCAACGAGGTCGGCGCTATCAGCATCGCCGGCCCAGCTGGCGTGAGCGGGTCAGCGGGCGGCGTCGTCGGAGCCACCCAGGACCTCGACGGCGCCGGAGCTACCCCGGGGTCGATCCAGGTCACCGACGCCGAGTTGTTCTTCGGAAACGACCCGAGCGTCACCAACTTGACGGTCGGGGATGTCACTACCAGCCACGCCCTTCTCGTCGTCGACGGAGCCCCACTCGCCGCCAACGTAACGTTGGATCCTACGAGCTCCGTTTCCTACCGGGCACTGACCGCTAATCCTCCAACCAACAACGCTCCGCTGCTGACGACGACGGGCACCACGACCCTGGCCACAGCGGCCCTGTCAATTGCCGCGGCCTGCAATATTCCCCTCAACACGTCCTTCCCGATCGTGTCCGCCACGAACCTCTCCGGGACGTTCACCACGGCGAACGGACAGCCGATCGCCAACGGTGACGTGATCGCCGCTGCCAACCCGACAGGCGGCGCCTGCGCAGCCCCCGACCTCAAGATCACCTACACCACCACCGGCGGGGTGCCCGAAGTCCAAGCGACCATCACGAACGATCCTCCTACCTACCCGACAACGCCAGTCCTGCCAACCCCGCCAAACAGCCCGACGCCGCCAACGACATCGCCGACAACCGCCGGATACCGCTTGGCCGACAGCGCCGGGGACGTCTTTAGCTACGGGGTGGCGTCTTACGGCTCTCTCGCCGGGGTGACGATTAACAAGCCGGTGGTGGGTATCGCAAGTGATGCCTGCACGGGCGGCTACTGGCTCGCAGCAGCCGACGGCGGCGTCTTCTCATACAACGCACCCTTCTACGGATCAGCCGCCGGGATCACACTCGACAAACCGATAGTCGGCATCGCCTCCTACACCTCCTATAGTTCGAACGGTACGCCCGTGTCGTGCGGCTACCGCCTCGCAGCAGCGGACGGCGGCGTCTTCTCATACAACGCACCCTTCTACGGATCAGCCGCCGGGATCACACTCGACAAACCGGTAGTCGCAATCACCGCCGACCCCACAACAGGCGGCTACTGGCTCGCAGCAGCCGACGGCGGCGTCTTCTCATACAACGCACCCTTCTACGGATCCGCCACGCCAGGCACTACTCCATCCGGCCAGGTGGTCGGGGCTGCGTCGGCCTAGGGTCGGTTGCTGCGCTCGCGGATTTCCAGTTCAGACTGGTTGTGAGCGCCCCATTCCCCCTCTGGTCGGATGGGAGCAGTGGAGATGAAGGACTTCCACAGACGGTCGGGGAATATTAACTTGAAGTTTCAAGTTGCTCATCGCGTAAAGTTCATTTCCTGTCGAGGAGCAAGCCATGCCCGCCGAGATCCTCTCTGCGACCGCCACCGCTGATCGTCGCATACCTGCGTCTCATCCGTTCGCCGCGCACCTAAAGCGCGTGGCGACCGTCGAGGCCTCACGCTCCCACCACGTCTGGGAGCCGTCGTCGGGTCCGATGCCGAGCCTCTACGTCAGCCACGGCGCTCCCCCACTCTTCGAGGACGGGCCGTGGATGACCGAGCTGCACCAGTGGGCCACCACGTTTGCCCGGCCCAAGGGGATTGTCATCGTCTCCGCCCACTGGGAGGCAGCGCCGGCGTCGATCTCCTCGACCGCAGCCGGAACCCGGCTGGTGTACGACTTCGGGGGCTTTCACCCCATGTACTACGAGATGGAATACGCGACACCTGACGCCACCGAGCTTGGTCGGAAGGTCCGTGAGGTCCTAGCCGGGACCGAGAGGGTCCAAGAGGTGGATCGTGGCCTCGACCACGGAGCCTGGGTACCGCTCAAGGTGATGTACCCCGCTGCTGACGTCCCCGTCGTCCAGCTCAGTCTGCCCACCCACGATCCGGATCGGCTCTTGAGCATAGGTTCCCGACTTCGCCAGCTCCGCCACGAAGGCGTCTTAGTCATAGGTTCCGGCTTTATGACTCACGGCCTCCCCTACATCGACTTCCGCCACCCCGACCTGGTCCCGACGTGGTCGTCGGAGTTCGACGCATGGGCGGCCGGCGCCCTAGCCAAAGGGGACCTCGACGAGCTGACCCACTTCGCCGGCCGCGCTCCCGGTCTGCGTTACGCGCACCCCACCGTCGAGCACTTCACCCCGATCTTCGTAGCCCTCGGAGCGGCCAGCGACCCCGAAGCTCCAGTCGACACGACCATAGACGGGTACATGTTCGGGCTGTCGCGGCGTTCGTTCCAAGCAGCCTGATGCCAGGGGCTCCTGACGGGCCGACCCGATGGCTGGACCAAGTCGAGATGCGAGCGTGGTTGGGATTGCTCGGGATCGTGATGGAATTGCCGCAGGCTCTGGACCGCCAGCTGCGGGCAGAAGCCGGAATCGGACACGCGTACTATTCGATCCTGGCCGTTCTCTCCTCCAGCCCCAACCAGGAAAGTCGCCTGCGTGATATCGCTGCGCTTACCGGCACGTCACTCAGCCGGTTGTCGCACGCCATCGACGCCCTCCAAGGCAAAGGTTGGGTGCTTCGCCAACCGAGCGACGACGCTCGCCGCTCGACCGCCCGCCTGACCCCGGCCGGGGCCGCGATGCTGGAGCGGGTGGCCCCTGGCCATGTCTCCGAGGTGCGCAGGCTGGTGTTCGACCGCCTCGATCCCCAGGACGTGCGGCATCTGGCCGAGATCTCCGCCAAGCTCCGGTCCGCCGGGGATCGGGCCGATGGGCCGCCCCCTTAGAGCCCTCAGGTGAAGCGGTAGCGGATGGGCAGGTGCTTGACTCCCGACACGAAGTAGGGCCTCCATCCCGGATGGATATGCGCTCCGTTCGAAATATCGCTCTTGCGAAGCGGGTTGAGAAATGTAACTTGACCTTCGCAGCCCGTATTTGCGGGCAACCTCGACGATAAGGAGCCACACCATGACCTCCACACAAACCGCGATACTGGCCGGTGGCTGCTTCTGGGGGGCACAAGAGCTGCTGCGTAAGCGTCCCGGAGTCATCTCGACCCGGGTCGGTTACTCAGGTGGCGATACCCCCAACGCCACATACCGCAATCACGGCGACCACGCCGAGGCGGTAGAGATCGTCTTCGATCCTGAAGTGATCTCGTATCGCGAACTACTCGAGTTCTTCTTCCAGATCCACGACCCGACTACGAAGAACCGACAGGGCAACGATGTGGGGCGCAGCTACCGCTCGGCGATCTTCTACACCGACGACACCCAAAAGGCTGTCGCTGTCGACACGATCGCCGACGTCGACGCATCTGGGCTGTGGCCAGGCAAGGTCGTAACCGAGGTGGCCGCTGCCGGTCCGTTCTGGCAGGCCGAGGAAGACCACCAGGACTATCTGCAAAAGTACCCGGATGGCTACACCTGCCATTTCGTGCGAGCCGGCTGGAGGCTTCCCGCTCGTAGCTGAGCGCCACTTGAGGGCCGGCATCCAAAGGGCCTCCACCACACGGGGCCGCGGCCGTCGAGTAGTTCTCGGTCGCGAGAGCCCCCCGTCTCGGTGAGCTCCAACACATAGTGGCGTTCGGGAGCGACTGTGTCTATCGCTACTTGTCCCACCAATCCGATCGGCTTGGCGAAGAACCCGGCGAACATCGGCAGACTGACCAGCATTACCGGCACCACGTAGTCGGCCGCTGCAGCACCCGGATCGGACGTCACGTCGATGTCCCATCGGTGCAGGCCGACTTCGCTGAGGCGCATCGTTGCCAGAAAACGGATATCGACCGGTGCCGGCAGGAAACCGACGTCTACCGTCTTGGAAGCGAGGTCGGATTCGTCGAGGGCTTCGAAGCCGCCGACCAGCCGTCCAGCTGGCCGTGACGAAGTTAGCGGCCTGCTCCGGCCCCGACATGGCATTCCAGCGATCCCAGATCCCTTGGGCGCCGGCCATGTCCGCCTTGCCGGCCAAAAGAGTGTTGAGCCCGATCTCGGCGGCGCTGCCAAGATGGCTGAGCACCTGGGCGATTGTCCAGTCCGAACAGGCGGATTGCCTGGCCAGGTCCTCTGGTCCTATACCCTGGACCACCTCGAACAACTCGTCGGGTGACCACCGCAGCGCTGCGATCGCCTCAACTGCT
>JAJZAM010000120.1:5466-6988 GCA_021799445.1 Actinomycetes bacterium | reverse complement strand
ACCCGCGGGTCCGCTACGTGCACGGCTCCTCGACGGACCTCGGCATAGTGGAGGAGGTTCGTGCCCTGGCGGAGGGCAAGGATCCGGTGATGGTCATCCTCGACTCCGACCACTCCTTCGCTCACGTTCGCGCCGAGATAGCCGCCTACGCCGGGCTCGTCACCCCTGGCAGCTACCTGGTGGTGGAGGACACGAACGTGAACGGCCATCCGGTCACGCCGGAGTTCGGGCCAGGTCCTTACGAGGCCGTGGAGGAGCTGCTGGGGCGCAGCGCGGACTTCGTGGTCGACGACTCGTGCGAGAAGTTCCGCATGACGTTCAACCCAAGGGGATTCCTGCGCCGAGCTTGACGGAAGCGGCGAGCGTATGGCGGCTGCGGTGGCGGGTGACGTGGCGAGTGACGCTCCAGCCAGGGCGCTCCAGCCAGGGCGCTGGTAGCCTTGGGTCGGTGTCCATCGCTTCACATCCCGGCCCGACGACGTGGGACGACATCCAGGCGATGCCCGAGGATGGCAGGCGGTACGAGTCCTTCGCCGGGGTGCTCACGGTGACCCCTTCGCCGAACGGGCGACACCAGCTGGCTGTTGGCCGTCTCTACCGGCTCCTGGACGACGCAGCACCGGCGAGCTTGCGCGCCCTGCCAGCCCCCTATGACTGGTGGATCAGCGCTACCGAGTGGTACGAGCCGGACGTGGTCGTGTTCCACCGCGACGACTTCGATCCTGGTGGCCCCCTGCGGGCCACGCCGTTGCTCGTGGTGGAGGTCTCCTCGCGCTCGACCCGGCTGCACGACCTGAACGCCAAGTTGGCAGCGTATGCCGCCAACAGGTGCCCGCACTACTGGGTCGTGGACCCCGACGAGCCGTCGGTGGTCGCTTTCCGCCTCGCCGGGGCGCACTACGAAGAAGCAGTCCGGACGGTGGGCGACGCACACTTCGAGGTGTCCGAGCCCTTCTCCGTCGGCTTCAGCCCGGCCCAGCTCGTCGCCGGCTGATCCCCGCCGGCTGATCCCCGCCGGCTGATCCGGGCGAGGCGTCGACGACATGGGGGCTCGTATCCCCGCAGCGGTCGGCGCCCTGGTGGGAGCTACCCTGCGGACTATAATAACGGTCTATGACGACGCTCCCACTTTCCGAGGTGAAGGCACGGCTCTCCGAGATCGCCGAGGAGGTGGCGACCACCCATGAGCGGGTGCAGATCACCAAGAACGGTCGGGACTACGTCGTGCTTCTGGCTGCACAGGACCTGGAGTCCATCGAGGCGACGTTGGAATTGTTGAGCGATCCCGAAGCGCAGCGACGGATCGATCGCGCCGAAGAGGACATCGTCGATGGTGAGGTCCTCGACGAAAAGGCAGTTCGCGCTCTGCTCGCTGGTCGCGCCGGGCGGACACCGGAGTGAGCTTCCGGGTCGTCGTGGCCCGGACCGCTGCCCGTCGAGTTGCTGAGCGTCTCCCCGAGGCTGTTGCCGGAGCCTGTGTGGAGTTCATCTTCGGAGCGCTGGCAGAGGACCCGTACCGAGT
>JAJZAM010000120.1:0-5456 GCA_021799445.1 Actinomycetes bacterium | reverse complement strand
GTTCGACGGCCAGTGGCGAGCGCGACGGGGGGAGTACCGGGTTCGCTACCGCATCGATGAGCACGCCCAGACGGTCTACGTCCTCGACGTCGATCACCGTCGGGATGTATATCGAAGCTGATCGCCGGATGGAGTTTCCCCGGACGCATTCAGGAACGCCGGCGGTCACCGCCAGTCCCGGTCAGTGCCAGATCGAGCAGATGGGCAGGGCGAAGATCCTCTCGGCGATCCCGAAAGGTCGAGGCCCGGTGTGGAGGACCGCACCGGCGACGAACCGCGGGCCGAGCTGGTCCCGCAGCCACGCCAGGTGGCGCGCATCGCTCGCATCGGGGGCAGCAGTGGCCTTCACCTCGAGAGCAATCACGTCTCCACCGGCCAACTCGGCAACCAGGTCGATCTCGCGGCGACCCTCTTTGTCTCGCAGGTGATAAAGGCGCGGGCGGAGTGGGCTCAGCTCGGCCTCGGGCCGGACCTGCAAGAAGACGAACGTGTCGATCAGCCGACCGAGCAGGTCGCCATCGCGTAGGACGGCTAGCTCGTCGAGGCGGAGGGCAGCCGCCACGAGGGAAGTGTCCACCATGTAGCGCTTCGGCTTCTTCACGAGGCGCGAGAGCCGGTTGTTGCTCCAGGCCGGCAGCGTTTCGAGCACGCACAGGTCGGACAGGAGACGCTCGTAGGCGCCCGCCGTCGTCCTCGTGATCCCGGCGGCGTCGTAGATCGTCTTGTCGTCGACAATGCCGGCGGTGTTCACGCACAGAGCCTCGAAGTAACGGCGGAGCAACACGGGGTTCCGGACGCCATCCAGTGCCGCGGCGTCGCGGGTCACCAGCTGGTCTACATAGGTATCGAGCCAAGCGTGCCTTGCCGTGCCCACGAGCCGAAGGCTGGGTTCAGGAAAGCCACCCCGCAGTGCCGCCTCGATGTACCCGCGGAGGTCCGGCGGGTCTCCAGGTGCAGGGAACATCGAGAGATCAGCCGCGGCCAGCCGCTCGAGGAAGCCCGGGCCGTCGCTGCGCCCGAGGATCTCGCGCACGGTAAGGCCGCACATCCTCAGATTGACCACCCGACCGATGCCCGACCACGCGTCGCTCCCGCGGCGCGCGCGGGCGCTCCCGGTGAGGAGGAACCGTCCGGGTTGGGGATCCTTGTCGACCGCGCGCCGGACGGCCCCCATCAGCTCGGGCACTTCCTGCCATTCGTCGAGCAGTACCGGCGTCGGCATCGCGCCGAGCGCGGCATCGGCGTCGAAGCGGAACGCAGCCGCCTCGGCGGGCACGTCCAGCCTGACCACGGAGCGGGCGTGGCGAGACGCAGTGGTGGTCTTACCCGTAGCGCGAGGACCAACGATGAGCAGCGCCGGAAGCTGGCGGAATAGGTCGGAAAGCGGCTCGTCGACCAGTCGAGGGATGTAAGGAGCCATCGCCATGCCCCCAAGCTACCGGTTTCGCCCACTTCCAGTAGCGGTTTGGACCGCCGGTCAGTTACCTTTTGGACCAGACGGAGCGGCGTGGCGGGACCGGTGGTTGTCCAGCCGGGGCGCTGTTAGCCTTGGGTCGGTGTCCATCGCTGCACATCCAGGGCCGACGACGTGGGACGACATCCAGGCGATGCCCGAGGATGGCAGGCGGTACGAGTCCTTCGCCGGGGTGCTCACGGTGACCCCTTCGCCGAACGGGCGACACCAGCGAGCGGTGCGCCGCCTGCTGCGCCTGTTGGAGGATGCCGCTCCACCAGGCATAGAGATCCTGCCAGCCCCCTATGACTGGTGGATCAGCGATACCGAGTGGTACGAGCCGGATGTGGTCGTCTTCCACCAAGCCGACTTCGATCCTGGTGGCCCCCTGCGGGCCACGCCGTTGCTCGTGGTGGAGGTCTCCTCGCGCTCGACCCGGCTGCACGACCTGAACGCCAAGTTGGCAGCGTATGCCGCCAACAGGTGCCCGCACTACTGGGTCGTGGACCCCGACGAGCCGTCGGTGGTCGCTTTCCGCCTCGCCGGGGCAGATTACGAAGAAGCAGTCCGGACGGTGGGCGACGCACACTTCGAGGTGTCCGAGCCCTTCTCCGTCGGCTTCAGCCCGGCCCAGCTCGTCGCCGGCTGATCCCGGGCTGTTGATCCCCGCGGGCTGACCCCCGCCAGCTGATCCGGCCGAGCCACCGCTGCCGCCTCCGGCGGCAGGCCGGGTCTCGGCCGGGTCGTCCCTGCCGGCAGAGCCGTCAGGTCCGACAACGCCGCGCGGGACCAAGAAACACTCTTCGTGGGCGCGTCAGCGCATTCGGCGAGCTGCGCCGGAATCTCCGCACGTGGCATTTACGGCCCTACCTGGTGCTATGCCAACGAGGGAGTTTTTGTACCGCAACTTTCGGGAGTGCTGAGCGTTGTATCAACGATCACGCAACCCAACGAGGTCGCGAGGGAGATAGAGGGAGCGCGGAATGGCGTTTACAGGCGGTAGTGAGCAAGGTATGTCCCCGGAGGCGTCCGGAGCTCGCCCGGAGGATAGCGGTAAGGTTCGCCGAGGCGGTCGGGCCTCGCTCGCGAGGGCGGTGTCCCGATGTGGGCTCGCTGCCATGGCGGGGATGGCCCTTGCGGCGGTGGCGGTCCCCTACTCCGCGGCGGCGGCCACGGCTACCACGACCCTGTATGTAGCGACGACCGGGAGCAATACCTCCAACAACTGCCAGACCTCAGCGACTCCCTGTCTCACGATCCAGTACGCCGTGAACCAGGCTGAGCTCTTGACAGGTGCGGTCGTCATCCAGATTGCCGGCGGCACCTATGCCGAGCAGGTGACAGTCGCCCCGCCGTCCACGTCAAAGATGACCTCACTCACCCTGCAGGGTCCTACGTCTGGGACACCGGCTGTTGTCCAGCCAACGTCCGCACTTGCTCCTAACGTTTACGAGGCTTCGACCACTTACGGCTTCGATGTCAATAAGGGGAACGTTTCGGCGATCATCGGGGCGCAGACGGGCTCAACTGATAGTGCCGTGAGTTCGCGACCGGCAGGTAATGGGGCCTCGGTGACAGTGGCTAACCTCATGGTCGACGGGAGCAAGCTCCCCACGTCTCACTCAATACCGTGGGCGGGAATTGCGCTAATTGACACGGGAGGCGCCATTCAGCACAATGTCGTTGAAAGCATCCAGTCTAGCACCGAAATGGGGGATGCATCAGTCGTGGGGATCGCTGTCAAGAGCACTGCGAGCCCCCAAAGCGTACTAATTGAAGACAACACGTTACAGAATCATGCGGGATTTGTAGACGTGAACCTCATCGCGCAGAGTCCCGGGTCACTGTCTGCGGCAGTATTGGACAACATGATCAGCGGAGACCCGACGGCCTCGACAGCCCAGTTCGGACTTACGGCTGGTGGTCTGAGCAGCCTTAGTGTCTCGGGCAACACGATCTCTGACTTCCAGTCCCCATATGACGTTGGGGCGATATGGCTGGAGCCCCAGGCGACTGGTGCTAGTTGCAGCGTCATGAATAACACACTTACGGCTAACGACGATGGCGTCGATGTGCGCGGAGCTACAGGCTGTAAGATCACCGGCAATACGATCACTGCTGGATTTGCTGGCGTCGAGATAGGGCCTGGTTATAGCTCTGGGCTTCCAAGCAAGAACACTGCAGTTGCCGACAACAGCATTATTGGCACTGTGACCGAAGCTACGGCCCACTGGTACACGGGCGCTGCCACTGTGGCGGGTGTGCCTGTCGACGGCGTGCTCGTGTGGGATGGCACCGGCACCACGATCTCCAGCAACTCCATCAGCGGCTTCGTCTCCGACGTCTATGTGGGTGAGGACCCCGTCTACCTGAACAACACGGCCACATGGGGTAGTACGATACCGAGTCCGTACTCGGGTTATCACCCCAGTGCCACTGTGAACGTGAACGACCTCGGGACTCCCGCGACCGCCTCGGGCGGCGTCCAGAGCTACGGTGTCGCGTGCTTGAACAGCAACGGCGCGTGCACGTCGTCCTCGCTTGCCGCCACGAACAACTGGTGGGGTTCTGCGTCAGGACCGGGGTCAATCGCGTCAGGCTCGGGGGTCCCAGTATCCGCCCACGTCACCTACAAGCCGTGGCTCGCAGGAGTATCGCTGAGCCCTGGTGCGCAGAGCGAGCCGACGGGCTCCACGGTGAGCGAGACGGCAACCCTGCTCGACAACACCGGAGCGAAGGTCTGCGCTTCGCTTGCCTACAGCTTCATCACCAGCCCGAGCGTCGGGGACGCGGCCGGGAACCTGAACCCCTCCTCGTGCAGCGCGTCGTTCTCCTTCACCGACGGCGCGGCGGGCACCGTCACGGTGACGGCCGACATCGGCTTCGGCACGTATGTGGGGTCGCCGGTGCCGAGCCCGAGCATGTCGAGCTTGGACGCCAGCGCGAACGTGAGCTTCACGGCGCCTCCGCCTCCGCCTAGCAACGCGACTCCGCCTCCTCCCCCCTCTGGGGCGAGCAGCTCTAACAGCGGTTACTCCGACACCCAGTCGGGCACCGCGAGCGCTGCGGACGGCGGCACCGTCGTTTCGGGCACCGGGGTGGGCGGGATCACCGTGTCGGAGTTCTCCGGCGACCCTGTGGGTGCGCCGAACTTCTCGTCGAGCGGCGAGTACTTCGACATTCGCGTCTCCTCGGGCAACACGTTCAGCTCGCTCGACGTGACCGACTGCAACCTGAATGGGGGCAACGCCCTTACCTGGTGGAACCCGAGCGCAGCCGGTGGCAGCGGCGCCTGGGAGTCCGTCACGCCGGCGCCCACCTACAGTGCGGGGCCGCCTGCCTGCCTGTCGGTGACCCTGAGCAGCACCTCGTCGCCGAGCCTTTCCCAGCTGACCGGCACGGTGATGGCGGTCGGCAGCGCACCCGCCGTGAGCTCCGTATCGCCTACTTCGGGGCCGGAGTCGGGCTCCACGCAGGTCACGATCAGCGGCTCCAACCTCTCCGGGGCGACCGCTGTCGACTTCGGCAGCACACCGGCCAAGAGCTTCAGTGTCGTCTCCTCCACCGAGGTGAGCGCGCTGTCGCCAGCTGGGTCCGGCACTGTGGACGTAACCGTGACCTCAGCGGCTGGCACGAGCGCAACGAGCTCGGCTGACCGGTTCACCTACACGGCGCCGGTGACCAAGCCGCTCGTCTCGCCGGGCTACTGGGAGGTTGCCTCCGACGGCGGCGTGTTCGCCTTCAACGCTCCCTTCTACGGCTCCATGGGCGGCAAGGCGCTCAACAAGCCGATAGTCGGCATCGCCGCTGACCCGCTCACGGGGGGCTACTGGGAGGTTGCATCCGACGGCGGCATCTTCGCCTTCAACGCTCCCTTCTACGGCTCCATGGGTGGCAAGGCGCTCAACAAGCCGATAGTCGGCATCGCCGCTGACCCGCTCACGGGGGGCTACTGGGAGGTTGCATCCGACGGCGGCATCTTCGCCTTCAACGCTCCCTTCTA
>JAJZAM010000019.1 GCA_021799445.1 Actinomycetes bacterium | reverse complement strand
TCCAATTCCCAGACCCGCTCAGGCGCCTCTTTGGCGTGGAGCTCCGCCATCCGCCAGTGGTTGAGCAGCTTCCCGCCTCGCATCGTGTCACGGAAGTGGACTTTCCAGTTGTCCTCGGGCCACAGGTTTCCCATCGCAGCAGCGATACCACCTTCGGCCATCACCGTATGGGCCTTGCCTAGGAGGCTCTTGCATATCACCGCTGTCTTCGCCCCTGCGTCGTGGGCGGCGATGGCCGCCCTCAAGCCGGCTCCACCGGCTCCTACGACGATCACGTCATAAGCGTGTGTTTCTACGTCTGTCGCCATCAGATCCACCTTCCGTGTCCTAGAGCGCCGCTGGCCGCGAGACGTACGTACACGTCAGTCAGAGCGACGAAGATCAGGCTCGTCCAAGCGAGCTGCATGTGCCTGGCATTGAGCTTGGAGACGATCCCCCACATTTTGAAGCGGATCGGGTGCTTCGAAAAATGCTTGAGCCGTCCGCCCACGATGTGCCGGCAGGAGTGGCAAGAAGCCGAGTACATCCACAGGAGTATCGCGTTGATCAGCAACACGAAGCTACCCACGCCCACGTAACCGCCTCCATACGACGCAGCCCGAGGCTCCACGAACGCCGCTATGGCGTCGTAGGTGAGCAGCACATTGAAAACAAGGCCCGCGTAGAAGAAGTAGCGGTGGATGTTCTGCATGATCAGCGGGAACCGGGTTTCACCCGAATAGGACTTGTGCGGTTCCGCTACAGCGCAGGCCGGCGGCGACATCCAAAAAGCCCTGTAGTAGGCCCGGCGGTAGTAGTAGCAGGTCATGCGGAAGCCGAGAGGGAAGATCAAGATGATGATCGCTGGCGATATCGCCCACCACGACCCGAATATGCTCAGGTGAGGTGGCATCCCGGTGTTCCCGTGGTGCGCGGCACCGCATATATGAGCCAAACACGGGGAATAAAAAGGTGAAATGTACGGCTTTACGTAATAGTTGCCATTATCGAAAGCTGCCCAAGTCGCATAAATGACAAAAGCCGACAGGACAGCGAATGAAATAGCAGGAGAAACCCACCATCGGTCGTTCCTCAGCGTCTTAGCTGTAATAGCGGCTCGAGGATTGGCCTTTATCTCAGGCTTCGGCGCTGGTGCCGGGGTGGGGACTACGGGTGCGACCAACTGGGTCTCGCTTTCCTTCGTCGATCTTTGTACGTCCTAGCAGACGACCACGCACAGTAGGCCATGCTCTGCTACCAGGGAAATATAAGCCTTGGTACTCGAAAGGTAAAGGACGTAGTTCCTTTCGAAACTATAGATATAGCCTATGGTATGCAGCTAAACCAGCTCCGTTACATGGTTGCGGTAGCCGAAGAAAGGCGCTTCACCAGGGCTGCCGACCGCCTGCACGTCGCTCAGCCGTCGATCTCGGCTGCGATAGCCGGATTGGAAAGGGAACTGGGAGCCGCACTGTTCTACCGGGACAAGGCGGAGGTCACCCTCACAGGAGCGGGCGAGGTGTTCCTGCCGTGGGCCCGTCAGATCCTGGCCGACTGCGAAGCCGGAGCTGCAGCGGTGCGCGACCTGCTCGGGATGCGCCGCGGAAGACTGGTAATCGGAGCCACGCCAAGTCTGACAACGAACGTGCTACCCCCGGTTATTGCAGCTTTCCACCGGAGCTATCCCGGCGTCGAGCTGCTGATGCGCGAAGCCGGCTCGGGTGACCTGGTGGAGCGACTCGGTTCGGGGGAGCTCGACGTGGCAGTGGTGATCTTGCCCGTAGACCGCCCCTGGGTCACGTGCTCCGAGCTGACCCGGGAGAGGCTCGTCCTTGCGGTCGAGCCGGGGCACCCTCTCGCCGGAAGAGGACCCATTCCGATCCGCGACCTCGAACGGATACCCCTTGTGATGTTCAAGGACGGCTACGACCTGAGGGAAGCGACCATAGCGGCCTGCAACCGAGCTGGGTTCAGCCCGCTGGTCGCTATCAGCGGGATGGAAATGGACGGGGCTCTCGCCCTGGTAGAAGCGGGAGTCGCCTCTGCCGTGGTACCAGAATCGGTGATCCCGGCATCGCAAGGCGGGCTTCGCTCCGTATACTTCGACGACACTACCCTGGCACGGACTGTCGGCCTGGCGTCGCGGAGCGACCGGCCCTTCTCGCCGGCTGCTAGGGCCTTCGTCGAAGCCCTTCGCAGCCACGTTGGCTGCCACCGCCCGTAGCACAACAGCGGCGAAGTCCGCTCCGCGGTCATACCTTCAGGCTAGTTTTTCGGAAAGTGCCCGAGCTCGACTGGCAGCCTGACTTCGAAGTCGACGTGCAACTCACCCTCAGCGTCCTCGCAGTCGGCGCGAGGGACCCCTGCCAGAGAGTCGCCCCCGACGGGTCGGTGTGGAAAGCGAGCCTGATGGAGACCGGAGCCGCAACACTGCGGGTACAAAACGTCACCAAAGATCGGGTAAGGGCGTCAGCGTGGGGTCCCGGCGCCGACGAGGCGATCATGAGACTCCCAGAGCTGCTGGGAGCGAAAGATGATCCCCTGTCTTTCAAACCGGACGTTCCTGTCCTGAGCGAAGCGGCGCGGCGTCTTCGTGGCCTTCGCATACCTCGCTCCGGCCGGCTGCTGGAAGCCCTGGTACCTGCCGTGTTGCACCAGAAGATATCCGGACGTGACGCTTCGGCTTCTTGGTCCTGGCTGGTCCGCCGTCACGGCGAGCGGGCCCCGGGGCCGTCACCTTTCCCCATGAGCCTGCCACCGTCGCCAAAGGCTTGGCTGGCTGTTCCCCAATGGGATTGGCGCAGGGCGGGAGTAGAGCCCTCAGCCGTGAGAACAATCCGCCTGGCTGCGTCTCGGGCTGGGTCGCTTGAACGCATCGCCGCCACATCGGGAGCAGACCACGCCGTCGTGTACACGGCGCTGACCTCCCTCGCAGGGATCGGCCGGTGGACCTGTGCAGAGGTAGGACACCGGGCGCTCGGCGATGCGGACGCCCTGTCAGTCGGCGACTACAACCTGCCTGCGCTCACGAGTTTCGCTCTTGCTGGCAGGACGCTCTGCGACGCCGAGGTGGAAGGGTTCTACGAACGGTGGCGGCCGCACCGCTACAGGGTCACCCGCCTGTTGGAGTTGACGCCTTCGGCGTGGCCTCCCCGGAGGGGCCCGAGGATGTCACGTCCAGAGCACCGCCATGGTTGGTGACCGCCGGAACAGATCGTCCGCTGAGGTTGTTCGCTTAGACATGCTGGTAGAAATATGGTCTGACGTCGTATGCCCCTGGTGTTACATAGGCAAGCGACGCTTCGAAAAGGCCTTGGGACGCTTCGAGCACGCCAGCGAAGTCGAAGTACGCTGGCGCAGCTTCGAGCTCGACCCGAGAGCACCCTTCCGTCGCTCGGGCGACATGGCAAGTCACCTGGCGGCGAAGTACGGCCTAAGCCTCGAACAAGCACAGCGGCAGCTCAAGCACATGGACTCCATGGCAGCCGGGGAGGGCCTCGACATGGCCCTCGCGGACACCAAACCCGGGAATACCTTCGCCGCCCACCGCCTGATACATCTCGGCTACTCGAAAGACCCCGAAACTGGAGCAGCCATCAAAGAAGCCCTCCTGCACGCATACTTCGTGGACAGAGTGGCTGTCAGCGAGCCGGAGGAGCTCGCCAGGGTCGCCGCCTCGGTCGGCCTCGACCCGGCGGAGGTGGCTGACCTGCTCGCAGGCGACCGGTTCGGCGAACAGGTCCGCTCCGACGAGCGCGAAGCGGCAGAGCTCGGCGCTACTGGAGTGCCGTTCTTCGTCTTCGACCGTTCGTTCGCCGTTCCCGGCGCGCAGGACGCCGATACCCTGCTGGCGATCCTGCGCCGAGCCTGGCAACGCAGCCACCCTACCCTTGAGGTGA
Organism: Actinomycetes bacterium; assembly: GCA_021799445.1. Classification (GTDB taxonomy): domain Bacteria; phylum Actinomycetota; class Acidimicrobiia; order Acidimicrobiales; family Palsa-688; genus JAJZAM01. The sequence continues at coordinate 25,008 of JAJZAM010000019.1, read as the reverse complement.
TCTCAGCTCCGACGGCAGCGGTGTGCGACGGCGACGCCTGCGAGATGCCCACCTGAAAGACCATGACCTTTTGCCCGCAGGCTCGCTCAAGCGCGTGAGGCGACGAGGGACGGGAAGAAGCCTCGAAGAGCTGCCGCCATCTCCTCCCGAACAGGCCCAGCTGAGATGATCATGTCGACCATCCCAACGGACGTGTGAGTGTGGCCTCTAGCTCTGATCTTCGTCACGGGAACTCCGGCGGCGATAAGAGCCTCTGCGTAGGCGTCACCCTCGTCTCTTAACGGGTCGAAGTCGGCGGTGACAATGGCCGCCGGCGGGAGACCGGCCAGTTCCCCGTGGAGCGGGGCGAGCCGAGGGTCGGCCGCGGGGACGCCGTTTGGCAGGTACTGCTCGAAGAACCATTTCATCAGAGAAGCGGTCAGCACGTACCCTTCGGCGTTGTCCGAGTAGGACTTTCTCCCCATGTCGACGTCCGTGACAGGGCAGAAGAGCAGCTGCCCCACTACGGCCGGCCCTCCGGCGTCCCGTGCGAGCTGGCACACCACCGCAGCGAGGTTCCCGCCGGCGCTCCAGCCGGCAACGGCGAGCTGACCCGGGAGCGCCCCGAGGCTCTCCGAGTTGTCCGCCACCCACCGCAGAGCCGCCATTGCGTCTTCGACGGGGGCCGGGAACGGCGCTTCGGGGGCATGGCGGTAGTTGACAGACACGATCATCGCACCCGAACGCACGCACAGATCCCGGCATAGAGGGTCGTCGGAGTCGAGGTCGCCTATAACCCAGCCACCACCGTGAAAGTACACTACAGCCGGGTACGGCCCCGGCCCTTGAGGCTTGTAGACCCTGAAGGGAAGGTCCCCGCCCGGCCCGGGCATGACCGAGTCCTCGACGGAACCGCACTCAGGCCCAGGGGGCCGGCCCTGGGAGCTGGCCTTGAGGAACTCTCTTGCGCCGGTCGCTCCGAGCGTCTCGATCGGCGGTAGCTCCATTGCCGCCATCATCGTGAGCACCATCGCCACGTCTGGTTGCATCTCGCGGATGACACCGTCGTTGCACTGGGCCCCGCCAGGGCCGTGGAACTCCAGACCTAGGTATCCCCTGGCTGCCACCTCGTCGCAGGCGTCCCTGTAACCGTCTACCCCTCCTATGTAAGGGTAGAAGACTCTCGGCTTTCCGGGAACGTTAGCGCCCATGTACCAACTGTTGGCCTGGGGCATCAGGGTTATCTCGGCGCAATCGGCGACGTGGCGATCCCACCCCGCCTCAGCTGCCGGCGTCGGCTCGACGGTTTCGAACCCGGCGTCGAGCATCCACTTGATGCAGTCAACGGTCCAGTCGACGTGCTGTTCGATCGACACGACCATGTTGGACAGCACCGACGGGCTTCCCGGGCCGGTGATCGCGAAGAAATTCGGGAAACCCCGGGTTAGCAAACCCAGGTAAGTGGAGGGACCGTCAGCCCACTTTTCGCGCAATGTAAGCCCGTCCCTGCCAGTGATGTCCACAGAAACCAAGGCCCCCGTCATAGCGTCGAAGCCTGTGGCGAACACGATCGCGTCGAAGTCGAGGCTCTCCCCGTCAAAGTCGATTCCGGTAGGGGTTATCGACCTTATCGGTTGGCGGCGCAGGTTGACGAGCCTGACGTTAGGCCGGTTGAAGGTGGTGTAGTAGTCGGTTTCGAGACACGTACGCTTAGATCCGATCGGGTGGTCGTTCGGGCATAGATCCTCGGCGGTCTGGGGATCTTCGACCAGGGACCGGATCTTCTCGCGAACCATCTCGGAGAGGATCTCGTTGGCGACCGGATTGACCAGCTGATCGGCAAAGACATTCAGGATCGAGAAGAGCTCGCCGGCTTCCCAAGCCTCCTCGAAGCGCTGCCGGCGCTCCTCCTCGCTCAGCGATAGGGCCATTGCCTCGGTGGGAGGGATCGGCACGCCGCCGCGGGAGTGGCGGGCGGCTTCACGGTAGCCGTCCCGGTCGGCAAGCAACGGTTCGAGGCGCTCCGGACGGACCGGCCCGTTATGGGCGGGCACGGCGAAGTTGGCTGTGCGCTGGAACACCGTGAGCTGCTCGGCTTGTGCTGCTATGAGAGGAATCGACTGGATGCCCGACGACCCGGTACCGATCACCGCAACCTTCTTCCCCGTGAAGTCCACCCCGGCGTGAGGCCACCGGTTCGTGTAATAAACCTCACCGGTGAAGCTTTGCGCTCCGGGGATGTCAGGGGTCTTAGGGACTGACAGGCAGCCGCTCGCCATAACGAAGAACCGGCAGGTGACCTGCTCGCCGTGATCTGTGGTCACCAGCCAACGACTCTCCTTGCCGTCCCACACAGCGCCAGTGACACGGGTCGAGAAGCTGATATCACGTCGCAGGTCGTATTTGTCTGCGACAAAGCCGAGGTAGGCGAGGATCTCGGGCTGGGTTGCGTACTTCTCCGACCAGGACCATTCCACATCGAGAGAAGGATCGAAGCTATACGAATAGTCGGTCGTGGGAATGTCGCAACGGGCCCCTGGGTAGCGGTTCCAGTACCAGGTTCCCCCAACGTCGTCGGCAACGTCGAAGACCCTCACGGTCATCCCTGCGCTGCGCAGACGGTGAATGAGGTACAAGCCGGAAAAGCCGGCGCCTACCACTACCACGTCACTGCTCGACACAGCCATGTCGTTCACGGCAATCCCCCGTTTCGGTTCGCCTGATTCTGCTTTCCTCATCCAATCATGCCCGAAGCGCTCAGCTTCGTCTAGCCGGCGAGGATCTTCGAACTTCGCCGGGGCGCAGACCTGTCACCTGGTGCAAAGAAACTCGGGCTTAAGACAAGCCGACTGTTAACACTTCGAGAAGATCGCCGGGACTAACCTCGCCGGGCGCCCAACGACGGCTATGTTCACGCCTCGTGGAGTCACAATCAAGCACGCCAGCCATGAGCGCCACATCCCACGGGACGTTGACCGCCAGCGCTGCGCCCGCCAGACAGTTCATCCGCGGCGATTCTGGTCGGGCTGCGGACGGCCGGCTGGTGGCCGCCGTCGCGGTTGCTGTCGCCGCCCTCGCCAGCGGGACTCTTACCTTGTACTTGGCGACGTCTGCTTTACACTCCGGGGCGACTGGCGCTCGGTTCGCGAGTCAGGGAACACCCGTGCAAGTGGCGGTCACGGGATGCGAGGCAGTCAGCTCGGGCATAGGCCAGCTCGTGCAGTTCTACGACTGCTACGGCTCCTACAGCATCGCTGGGCGAAGCTATCAGGCCATGATCGCAGGCGAGCGGGCCCACCTCATCCGAGGGGAAATCCTAAAGGCGGTCGGCACTCCAGGTCCCGTGCCGCTTCTCGCTCTCGCTAGCAGCGTCCCCAGAAGCGGCGTTGACTGGTTGCCAGCTGCGGCGTCGGGGGTCGTATCCTCCGGCTTAGGCCTGACGTCGTTTTTGCTTTGGTTGCGCCGCCGAAGGTCGGCCTCGAACGATCCCTGGGGCCCGTCGGCTCTTAGTCGATCGATGGCCTGAGAGGCTCCACAGGTCGGCCGGGTTGGAGCAAGCCCAGCTCATACGCCGCGATCACGGCCTGGACGCGGTCTCGTAACTCTAACTTGGCCAGAACGTGCGACACGTGGGTCTTGACTGTCGCCTCCGATATGAAAAGCTGTGCGGCTATCTCCAAGTTGGAACGGCCCGTGGCGACCAGTCTGAGAACTTCCACCTCCCGCTCCGTAAGTCCCTCTAGGCCTCTCGGCGCCGCCCGGCCGGGCGTCGAGGTGAGCGAGGGCAACAGACGTTCTATCAGCCTGGTGGTGACGGCCGGCGAGAGCAGAGCGTCCCCTCCGGCCACGACGCGAACTGCGTGCAAAAGCTCGTCTGGGGTTGCGTCTTTCAGCACGAACCCCGAAGCTCCCGCCCCCAGAGCATCGGTCACGTAGTCGTCGTGAGCGAAGGTAGTAAGGATCAGGACCCTGGTGTCCGGGCTGTCACGGCGCACCAAGCTCGTCGCCTCTATCCCGTCCATCACGGGCATGCGTATGTCCATCAAAGCCACGTCTGGCTTCGCAGCAGCTATAACCTTCAAAGCGGCCGCACCGTCGCCGGCCTCGCCGACGACGTCGATGTCGCCGTGTGCCGAGAGGATCATCGAGAAGCCTTGGCGGATGAGCGGCTGGTCGTCTACGACCACGACGCGTATCGGGCCCTGCTGTCCGTGTTGCATGGCGAGGTCATTCATCTGGCGACCCCGACCGCAACGTTGCACTTGGTGGACCGCAGATCGGCAAGGAGGCCGACACCTCCCAACCGTCACAGGGCGCCTTACCCGAGTCGGATGTTCCATCGGAAGGTCCCCGACCCCCTAGATGACTTGCCCGGGCGCGCGCCGAGGCTCCCAGAGGTCCGGCGCTGAAGGACCCTCCAACGAGGTTTGCCCTTTCGGCCATTCCAAGGAGCCCGTGGCCTGCGGGCGAGCGTCCCGACGTCCTGCCTACAGGGTTTCCCACCGTGGGAGCTTGACCGTTTCTGACGGATAAGTCGAGTCGTCCACCTAGGCAGTTTACGGTCACGGTGGTGAAGGCTCCAGGCGCATGCTTTATGACGTTGGTGAGGGCTTCCTGGACGATCCTGTAAGCCGTAAGCGAAACCACCGGGGGTATCTCCTCGGCGCATCCGTTCTGGTGGAGAGTGACTGGCAGCCCAGCGGCCCTGGCCCCGGCGACAAGGCTGTCCAGCTGTCCCAGGGCTGGCTGGGGCGAGCGTGGAGAGTACGAATGGGTTTCGTCATGGGCAACTTGGCTGGCAGCTTCGTACTTCGGGCTCGACTCGGGTTGCGGTACAAGGATCCCGCCGGGATGCTCGTCCAGGCGAAGAGCTCCGAGCATGTCACGCAGTTCCGCCATAGCCGAGCGCCCACCCACGATCATCGTGTCGAGCACCGGCCTCGTCGGATGATCTGGGGGCAGGGTCTCTCGAACTGCTCCAGCTTGGACCACGAGGAGGCTTACGTGGTGGGCTACGACGTCGTGCAGTTCCCTTGCAATGCGAACCCGCTCGGCTGCCACGGCTCTCACCGCCCCCCACCTCTGCTCACGCTCAGCTTGCTCCGCCCGCTCTCGCAGTGCCTGAAGCATGGAGCGCTGGTAGCGGACCGAGATGCCCACCGCTACGGAGCAGCTGATCAAAGCCACCTCAGAGACGGCGCTGCCAAGATCCGCCAAAAGGGCCCGACCGCTCGAAAATCCAGCCAGGCCAAGAGCGACCTCTGCGAACGCCGCCATGAGGATAGAGCTTCTGGGGACTTCCAACGTCGCTGCGTTGTACACGGCGAGAAGCACGAGGAGGATAGCCCCGTGACGAGCGAAGCTTGAGGTGGCAACCGTCGTCATCACGGCAAGAGCGGCGACTGCGCCAAGGACACCCCGGGGCCAACGCGTTCTGCCGAGTAGCGTAGCCGCTGCTGCAGCATTGAAAGTTGCTGCTGCGACCTTTGAAGCGCTCCCGTCTGCGGCGACGGCCGTAGCCAGCGAACCGGCCACGACCGCCAGGACCGCAAGCCAGGCGACGAGCATCACCGCTCGGCTCCACCACCATGGCGAAGCCGAAGCCGCCCCGTGAGCTACGCTCACGCGTCCCGGCGAACCAGCATCCACTGGGCGAACCCGAACACGACTGCGTTGAAGGCAATCAGAACGGCGAACCCGGCCCACGCGCTCAGAGTATGAGCTCCGCCGTGCAGCGCGTAGACCTGACTTCCCGCCTGGGTCGGCCACCACTCGGTGATGGCGTTCGCCCAAGACGACGGAAGCGCCTGCACCAGACCCGGCAGCACGAAGAGGAGAGCCACCATCGCAGAAATACCGGCGGCGGTGTTGCGAAGCAAAGTCCCGATGCCAACCGACAGCAGGCCGATGGCCGCCAGGTACAAGCCGGCACCGATCACGGCGCGCAGCACACCCGGCTGTCCGAGATTAGCATGAGGGGCGGACGTCCCGATAGCCGCCTGCCCGAGCAGAAAAGCGACGAAGGCGGTTACCTCACCGACTACTAGGGCGACGGCGCTGAACACGGTGGCTTTTGCGGCAAGAAAGCGGCGCCTGGACGGCACTGCCGCCAGGGAGGTCCGGATCAGGCCTGTGCCGTACTCGGACGTGATCACCAAGGTGCCCAAAACGGCGATAGCCAGCTGGGCTATGACGAGCGCTCTGAAGCTGACCGACGTCGGATCCCAGCTCTGGTGCAGATGCTGATCAGTCGAGTACCGTGACGCTGCCAGACCTGATATCAGCGTCCCTACCCCGACGCCGAGAAGCACGGTCACTGTCAAGGTGATCCACGTGGACCTCACGCTCGTCAGCTTGACCCACTCCGAGCGTGCTACGTCGGAAAAACTGGCAGGCCGGTGGGGGCCCGACCCGCCCGTATTGCGCTGGCGGTCGGCGTGGGTTACGACAGTTGTGGTCATCGGTAGGCCTCCTCTGAAAACTCGCTCTGCTTTTCGCTTGCCCCTTCCGAGTGCGTAGCCGGGCGGGAGCCGTGCGCCCCACCCGGCGTGGAGGCTACGTAGTCGACGCTGTTGCGTGTAAGTTCCATGAACGCCTCCTCGAGGGAAGCCCTGATCGGTGTCAGCTCGTCGAGGGCTACACGAGCTTCGAGGGCTATGTCACCTATCCGCTCGATGCCTGGCCCTGAGCAGACGAGGCCGCCGGCGTCGCCCGGCCGCACCGACAATCCCGCCTGGCTGAGACGAGAAGCGAGAAGTGCGTCATCCCTGCTTCTTACGAGTGTCTGGCTGACGGACCCTGCTTGTATGAAGTCCGATATCGACGTGTCAGCGATAAGGCGGCCCCGGCCGATCACGATCAGGTGGTCGGCGGTCAGGGCCATCTCGCTCATGAGATGGCTCGAGACGAGGACCGTTCGACCTTCAGACGCCAAGTCCCTCATCAACTCGCGGATCCAAAGGATCCCCTCCGGGTCGAGCCCGTTGACCGGTTCGTCGAACATGACGATCCCTGGGTCACCCAGCAAGGCGGCGGCCACCCCGAGACGCTGGCTCATCCCGAGAGAGAAGCCGCCTGCGCGCCGACGTGCCACCCCTTGGAGGCCGACCATCTGAAGTACTTCGTCCACCCGGCTGAGCGGTATGCCGTTGCTCAGGGCCAAAGCTTGAAGGTGCTTAGCAGCGCTCCTCCCGCCGTGGAGGGCTTTTGCATCAAGAAGCGCTCCGACTTCGCGCAGTGGGACCGGTAAATCCCGGTAGTGGCGGCCGTCAATCGTGACCGTTCCGCTTGCGGGAACGTCGAGGCCGAGAACGGCTCTCATGGTCGTGGTCTTTCCGGCCCCGTTTGGACCGAGGAAGCCGGTCACCTTCCCGGGTTCCACCCGAAACGAAAGATCGTCTACCGCTACGGTGGTCCCATAGCGCTTCGTAAGGTGGGAAATTTCGATCATCGTCACCTCTATGTTCGTGGTCGATGATCTCATTGTCGGCTTTCGGGGCCGTCATGCGCATCGGGCTGAAGGCTGATTTAGCCTGTCATACCCTGGTCTGAGACGGCCTGTCCCTACTGGTATTTAGGTGGTTCAAGGGGATACGACGCCCCTGGAGAGGAGCTCCTCGGCGATCTGCACGGCGTTGAGCGCTGCGCCTTTTCGCAGGTTGTCACCCGAGACGAACATCGCTAGGCCTCGTCCGCTCGGGTCGCTGTAATCAGCTCGGATCCTCCCGACAAGGCTGGTGTCGCCACCGGCGCTCGCTAGGGCGGTCGGGACTTCGACCAGTTCCACGCCAGGAGCGTCGCTAAGCAGCTGTCTCGCACGCTCTGGGCTTATAGGACGGGAAAAGGTCAGGTTCAGAGCGAGGGAGTGCCCAGTGAAAACTGGCACCCGCACGCAGGTGACACTGACCGCCAGGCCGGGTATCCCGAGAATCTTGCGGCTCTCGTTACGGAATTTGAGCTCTTCCGTCGTCTCGTCGCCTTCAAAGCTCCCCGCATGAGGTATGACATTGAACGCTATAGGAGCAGGGAACACTTTTTGTGTTGGGAACTGCAGAGAACGCCCGTCGAAGGCCAGCTCGGTTTGCTTGTCCACCACCGCACGAACCTGCTCGTCGAGCTCTGCAGTTCCGGCAAGGCCCGCCCCCGATGTTGCCTGGTAGGTAGCGGCTACGACACGCTCCAATCCTGCTTCTGCGTGCAGCGGTGCCAGCGCTGGCATGCATACCATGGTGGTGCAGTTCGGATTGGCTACGATCCCCTTCGTTATGTGACCCAGCTCGGCTGCGTTGACCTCAGGGACGACGAGGGGGCACTCAGGGTCCATCCTCCACGCGCTTGAGTTGTCGACCACCACCGCCCCCGCAGCAGCCACGATGGGCGCGTAGAGCTTAGATGCCGACGCACCCATAGAGAACAAAGCGATGTCCACACCACCGTGGTCAGCGGTGGCAACGTCCTCGACGACGGTGCCGTCCAGAACACGGCCGGCCGACCTCGAGCTCGCGAACAGCCGAAGCCGGTCGACGGGCAGTGACCTAGAAGCGACGATCTCGCGCATCACCGCCCCCACCTGGCCGGTCGCACCATAGATCCCAACTGTCAGCATGCCGTCCTCTCGCTTTCCAACTCGAACGCCCGGTGCAAGGCCGCCACGGCCTGGTCGACAACTTCAGAGCGCACCACGCAAGTGAGCCTGATCGACGACGTCGAGATCATCTCAATGTTAATTCCCTCGGCTGCGAGCGTCTCGAACATCGTCGCTGATATGCCGGGATGCGTCTTCATCCCGGCTCCGATGATCGATACTGTCGCTATCGCCTTGTCGGCGATGACTTGGCGGGCTTCGATCTCGGCTTGTAGCTGCTCGGCGGTTGCGCAGGCTGTGTCGAGGTCCTCTCTGGGAACGGTGAATGAAATGTCTGTTGTCCCAGCGAGTGACACGTTCTGCTCGATCATGTCGACATTGATAGAACGTTCCGCGAGCGCTCGGAATAGCCGGGCGGCAACTCCGGGGTGGTCGGGCACGCCGGCCACGGTCACCTTGGCCTCAGAACTGTCAGATGTTACAGCAGAAACTATGGCCTGCTCCATGTCTGGTGTCTCCTCTTCGATCCAGGTTCCTGGTTCCCACGTGAAGGCAGAACGAACGTGCAAGCGCACCCCGTGGTTACGGGCGAACTCTACCGAGCGCATCGCCGGCTTGGGACACCCTGCTGCGCACATTTCGAGCATCTCGTCGAAACTCAAACGCTTGAGCCGTCGCGCCTCGGGCACTACTCGGGGGTCCGCCGTGAACACCCCTGACACATCTGTATAGATCTCGCAAGAATCGGCTCCCAAAGCCTGCGCCAACGCAACTGCGGTCGTGTCGGTGCCTCCCCTCCCGAGAAAGGTCACTTCCTTGTCGGTCGACACTCCTTGGGCTCCCCCAACGACAGCGACCTTGCCCTCGGCGAGAGCCTTGCGTATCCTCTCGGGTCTCACCTCCACGATCTTCGCCTTGGTGTGCTCGGTGTCGGTCACGATGCCCGCCTGACTTCCCGTGAAGCTCTCACTCGGGACCCCGATGTCGTGGAGAGCCATGCACAGAAGTGCCATGGCCTTTCGCTCTCCGGCGGTGATGAGCATATCCATCTCCCTGCCTGGGCGCGTAGAGGAAACCTGCGACGCTAGATGGAGCAGGTCGTCGGTTTCCTTGCCCATTGCGGACACGGCTACCACGACCTGGTTTCCGCGCTTGACCGTCCGAGCCACGTAGTCAGCGACGGAACGCATGCGTTCCGCGTCTCCCACCGACGTTCCTCCGAACTTCATGACCACCAGGGACATACCTCCAGGCTACCAGCGCCGACGGTACGGTCCCGGCCGAGGCAATACCATGTCACATTTGTATTGACATTCCATTACCGAACGGGAGCCGCCTGGTGCGGGCAATAGTCGTAGTTCCTACATACAACGAAGTCGACAACATCGACACGTTGATATCGGGACTAGCCGAGCTCGACGAGGCCTTCAGTAGGGATGAGCCTCGCGTCGGTAGCATCGACGTGGTAGTTGTTGACGACTCAAGTCCCGACGGCACCGCCGAACGGGTGGGAAAGCTCGCCGAGAAGTACCGTCCTGGGATGCTCAACGTCTTGGTGAGACCTCGTCCCGAGGGTCTCGCACCTGCTTACCGGGCTGGTTTCGCTTGGGCTCTGCGACGCGACTACCAGGCTGTGGTGCAGATGGACGCCGACGGATCACACCCGACGGCGGTCGTGCCAGTGCTGCTTAGGGCTTTAGACGGCGGAGCCGACCTCGCCCTGGGGGCACGCTACATACCAGGTGGCAGCACCGACCCTGACTGGGCGTGGCACCGCAAGGCGCTTTCGGTGGCGGGCAACACCTATGCCCGCCTGGTTCTCGGTCTTCCATACCGGGACCTGACGGGAGGGTTCAAAGCTTGGAAGACTGACTTGTTAGCCTCGATCTCGCCCGTGGGAGGCACCCTGTCAGGCTATGCGTTCCAGATCCACAGCACCTACGCCGCCCACCGAAGAGGAGCTCGGATCGTGGAGGTGCCGTTCAAGTTCAAAGAGCGAGTCCACGGCACGTCGAAGATGCACGGGAGGATAATCTCCGAAGGTCTTAGCGCCGTAGTGACGATGCGGCTTCGGCCACCGCTCGGACTTCCCGACCGGCCGACAAGATAGCCTCGGCGAATGCTTGACCCAGCAAACCTCACGGCCCGACGGGCGCAGCCGCGCAGCGCTGCGCTGCCCAAGGCAGAGCTTCACATCCACATAGAAGGTTCGCTGGAGGCGGACATGGTGTTCCGCCTCGCAGCCCGCAACGGTGTCCAACTTCCGTTCGCCGGCGTCGAGGATCTCCGAGCCAGGTACTCGTTCTCGAACCTGGGCTCCTTCTTGGAGCTGTACTACTCGTGCATGGCCGTCCTGCGCACTGAAGAGGACTTCTTCGACCTGGCTGACGCGTATCTCGCCCGTGCGTCCAAAGACGGTGTCCGTCACGCCGAGATCTTCTTCGACCCTCAAGCGCACGTATCGAGAGGTGTACCGCTAGAAGCGGTGGTCGACGGTCTGGGTGCTGCCATAGCCGCAGCGCCCAGCAGTTATGGGATGTCAGCTGGTCTGATCGCCTGCTTCCTGCGAGATAAAGGTCCAGATGCGGCGATGGACACTCTCGACCAACTACTCCACCACCGTGACGCGATCATCGGCGTCGGGCTTGACTCCGCCGAAGTCGGATACCCCCCGGCACTGTTTGCGGACGTCTTCGCCAAGGCGCGAGCGCAAGACCTCCACTGTGTCGCTCACGCAGGCGAGGAAGGCCCTCCAAGCTACGTGTGGGAGGCTCTGGACCTGCTCTGCGTCGAGCGCATCGATCACGGGGTGCGCTCTCTCGAAGACCCAGACCTTGTCATGCGCCTAGTCGACGAGCAGGTACCTCTCACGGTGTGTCCGCTGTCCAACGTCCGCCTCAAGGTAGTCGAGCGAATCGAGGAGCATCCAATTGCGGCGATGCTCGAAGCCGGCCTCGCCGTCACGGTCAACTCCGACGACCCGGCCTACTTCGGTGGCTACGTGGAAGATAACTTTACCGCCGTCGCTGCCGGCGTCGGACTCGACTCCCAAGCCCTGCGCACGCTCGCCCGTAACTCACTACAGGCCGCCTTCCTCGACGAGACAACCAGGAAAATCCACCTCGACCACCTTGACGCGCCGGCGGATCCCCACTGACCCAACTGGCGCTGCCACCACAGACAGCGCCAGCGACCATAGGCCCAGGCCACGATCGTGCGCAGCAAATGTAGTGTTATTCATAATGTAGTGTTGTCTAATAATGGTTAGTACAAAGCTTGAGATTCCAGAAATAATCCAGGGCGGCATGGGCATAGGCGTCTCGGGATGGCGTCTAGCAGGGGCAGCCGCCAAAGCTGGGGCCATGGGAGTCGTGTCGGGGGTGGCACTGGACACGATCACGGCGAGAAAGCTGCAAGACGGCGACCCCGGTGGCCACATTCGCGAGGCATTGGAAGCTTTTCCTGTGCCCGAGATCTCAAGGTACGTGTTGGACCGCTACTGGAATCGCCTGGGCCGCCCGGGGGGATCTCCCTACAAGCTGCTGGCCCGACCGACCCTGTCACCAAGCCCGCATCGCCAATGGGTCTCGGTTCTCTCCGCCTTCGTAGAGGTCTACCTCGCCAAGCGCGCAGCCGGCCCTGGCGGCGTCGTGGGGATCAACTTCTTGGAGAAGGTTCAGCTTTCCAACCCCCCTGCCACGTACGGGGCGATGTTAGCCGGCGTCGACGCCGTGCTCGTAGGAGCAGGCATTCCAGCGAAGTTCCCCGAGATGTTGAGGGCTTTTTCCCGCCACGAACGATTCGAATTGCCGGTAGAAGTCGACGGCGGCGGTCGGGAACGCCACCACCTCGTCTTCGACCCAGCCTCGCTGATCGGTGAGTCCCCCGACGAACTGGTCGTTCCTAGCTTCCTGGCGATCGTGTCGTCCGACACCCTGGCGACGTTCCTGGCCAGGGACCCAGCGACACGCCCAGACGGTTTCGTAGTCGAGTCTCCAGAAGCTGGCGGACACAACGCGCCGCCTAGAGGGCAGCTCCGCCTCGACGATCACGGTGAGCCGGTCTACGGCCCCCGCGACCGAGCGGATCTGGAAAAGCTCACCGCTGTCGGGCTGCCATTCTGGCTCGCCGGCGGGCAGGCCCACAGCTACAGCCTGTCACAAGCCAAGCGCTCAGGAGCTCGGGGCATCCAAACAGGAACGATGTTCGCATTGTGCGAAGAGTCCGGGATTGAGCCCCAACTTCGCCAGAGGCTGCTGGCGTTGCTGGCGAGAGGAGGGCTGAACGTTAGGACCGACCCGAAGGCTTCCCCGACAGGGTTTCCTTTCAAGCTCGTCGAGCTGGAGGGAAGCATGGCAGACCCTGCTATCCGTCTCAGCAGGGAACGCTCGTGCGATCTCGGGTACCTAAGGACAGCCTATGTCACCCCAAAAGGCACTGTGAGCTACCGATGCCCGGCGGAGAGGACGGCCTCCTTCGTGCACAAGGGTGGATCCGAGGGGGACGCCTCGGGCCGGTTGTGCTTATGCAACGGACTGATGTCTAACATCGGCTTGGCGCAGACCAGGCGCGACGGATACCGCGAACCACCCGCTATCACCTTTGGCGCTGACCTCTCAGGCCCGGCCGAGATGCTGATCGCTCACCCGGGCGGCTGGGACGCGGCCGACGTCGTCAGGTTCCTGTCGGGCACTTAGATGGTTGACTAAAGTGAGCAACGACGCTTGCCGCCGGCCATAAGCCAAGCCAGCGTGGTCTGACCATTAAATAAGCGGGGGGATAAGAAATTGTCCGAGCGGCACGGTGGAGGGGACTGGCACAGTTTCGTTGGTTACCAGATCTACCCGAGAAGCTTCGCCGACTCCGATGGCGATGGTGTCGGTGACCTGCGCGGGGTTCTTTCACACGTGGATCACCTCGAGCGCCTTGGAGTGGACTTCGTGTGGATGTCACCCATCTACCGCTCTCCCATGGACGACAACGGCTACGACATCAGCGACTACTACGACGTGGACCCACTCTTCGGAACTCTTGAGGACTTGGACGAGCTCATAGACGAGCTGCACAAGCGCAAAATTCTCCTGATGATGGACCTCGTCGTCAACCACACATCCGACGAGCACCCCTGGTTCGTCGAGTCTCGCTCATCGCGCGACAACCCCAAGAGGGACTGGTACGTGTGGCGGGATCCACGTCCTGGTAGCACCCCTGGCGAGGCTGGATCAGAGCCGAGCAACTGGGCGTCGCGCTTCTCCGGCTCAGCGTGGGCTTGGGACTCTCAGACCGAGCAGTACTACCTGCACATCTTCTCCGTCAAGCAGCCGGATCTCAACTGGGAGAACCCCGACGTCCGCCACGAGGTCTACTCCATGATGCGCTGGTGGCTTGACCGTGGCGTTGACGGGTTCCGAATGGACGTGATCAACATGCTGAGCAAGGACCAGGCCTTCCCCGACGTAGCACCGCTTCCGGGGTCTATCTACGGGCTGGGCGACCCCCACTTCTTGTGCGGCCCCCGAAACCACGAGTTCCTCCAGGAGATGCACCGCGAGGTGTTCTCAGACCGCTCCCGGCATGTCCTGACAGTAGGCGAGACACCGAAGGTTACCGTCGATCAGGCGGCGCTTTTCTGCGAACCGACACGTAAAGAGCTCGACATGGTCTTCGCGTTCGAGCACGTGATGGTCGATTTCGCAGCCCACCGCTACGACCCCATCCCTTTGGACCTTGTAAAGCTCAAAGCCGTGATGGCCAGGTGGCAGGAGGGTAGCGGCGGCCGGGTCTGGAACTCGCTCTACCTGGGAAATCACGATCAGCCCCGGTCCCTCTCGCGATTTGGGGACGACGGCGAGCACCGGGTGGCGTCGGCTAAGACGCTCGCAACAGTCCTCCACTTGCACAAGGGAACACCCTTTATCTACCAAGGCGAGGAGATAGGCATGGCCAACGCCCCTTTCTCGTCCATGACCGACTTTCGTGACATCGAGGTTCTCAACTTCCACAAGCAGCGGCTCTTGGAGGGCGTCACGGCCATGGCCGATCTTGAGGCTGCCATGTTCGAGCGCAGCCGCGACCAGGGCCGCACTCCCATGCAGTGGGACGCGACCGCCAACGGGGGTTTCAGCTGCGCGCAACCTTGGATCATGGCCAACCCTGACTACGAAGCTTTCAACGCGGCGGCCCAGGCTGGGGACCCCGAGTCAATCCTTTGGCACTACATACGACTGGTCCGGCTCCGCCACAGCGATCCGGTGGTAACCGACGGCGACTTCGAACTCCTTGCCGAAGACCACCCGGCCCTGTGGTGCTTCACCCGCCGGAGCACAAACGGGGAGCTGCTCGTAGCCGCTAATTTGTCGGCGGAGCCCCACACGGCCAACCTGGCTGTTGACGACGGCTGGCGGTACGCGAGGGTGGTGCTGGCGAACATGGCCGGTGCGCCTGCCGCTGGCCCTTCGATCACGCTAAGACCTTGGGAGTCCGCAGTTTGGAGACGCTGACCAGGAGCTGACATCCGACCTTACGGCTAGCTCGGCACATACCGGACTCACAGCC
Organism: Actinomycetes bacterium; assembly: GCA_021799445.1. Classification (GTDB taxonomy): domain Bacteria; phylum Actinomycetota; class Acidimicrobiia; order Acidimicrobiales; family Palsa-688; genus JAJZAM01. The sequence continues at coordinate 9,890 of JAJZAM010000019.1, read as the reverse complement.
TCTTGTCTTGGCGCTTCGCGTGGCAGACTCTCACCGAGATGCCCAACGAAGTAGCGACGATAGTGGTCGTAGAAGACGATCCAAACATATCTGAGCTGATATGCATGTACCTGCGCCGTGACGGGCACCGCGTCGTACCCACTGCGGACGGGGAGAGCGGCCTGGCGGCCGTGGAGCGCGAAAGACCGTCCTTGGTCATATTGGACGTCGGGTTGCCCGGGAACGTCGACGGTTTCGAGGTCTGCCGAAGGATAAGGGCCGATAGTTCCGTTGCCGTAGTCATGCTCACAGCGCGCGACGAGGAGATAGACAGGGTGCTCGGCTTCGAGCTCGGAGCCGATGACTACGTAACCAAGCCGTTCTCCCCGAGAGAGCTCGCAGCGCGGGTCAAGGCGATCATCCGCCGCTCGGTGCGTCCGGCTACGACGGACAGACCCGTAGCGACGCTCGGTCGCATCACCGTTGACACCGCTCGCCGGGAGGTGCTGCTGGACGGGGCTCCGGTCGCGCTCGCGACTCGGGAGTTCGATCTTCTCGCCTACTTGGTGGCGAACAGGCGTCTTGCTCTGTCACGCCGGCAGCTCCTCGACGGCGTGTGGGGGCCTGACTGGTACGGCGACGACCGGACCGTGGACGTACATATAGGTCAGCTCCGCAAGAAGCTAGGTCCGGATCTCACCCTCAGCACCGTCTGGGGTGTTGGATACCGGCTCGACTAGACCGGACCGCACCGATGACGAGACGTCTCACCGCTGCGATGGTGCTCATGGTCGTCGCCGCCCTGGTACTCTCCGGCCTGGTCACCCTGTACCTCGCTGCACGTTCCAACGCCACCCAAACCCGAACTGAGCTAGTGAGGGAAGGCGTCGGTCTAGCCGCCGGCGTACAACAAGAGGCGAGGAGCTCTCCGAGCGGGGATCCCGCCAAGGCGTTGCGGTCGTTGTTGCTGGCGCTTCGAGGCCCTTTTCGTCTGGACGGATCGGCGGTCGTAGCCGTTCTAGCCGACGGCAGGGTCTTCGACCCGGTGACCCCCAGGGCCAAGGTTGTCCTGCCCGCAGGGCTCACAGTCTCAGACCTCGACTCGACCGCCCTGTACAACCTGCGCACGGTCTCAGGCGAGACAGGTGGGGTCGTGTTCGCCGCGGTGCCCTACGACGCTTCCATCTTGATACTCGGCAGGACCCGCCAGGTGGTGCAAGCGGTAGTGCTCACCCGGACACCGCCGAGCGCTTGGTCCACGGCGGGACCGTGGTTCTTGGTGTCGTCGCTCGCCATCATCGCAGTAGCGTGGCTCGTCGCATACCGGCTGGGTCGGCGTTTCGTCTCGCCGATCAAAGCCACCCAGATCGTCACCAGTCGCATAGCGTCTGGGGATCTCGACGCCAGGGTAAAGCTGCCCGCCCACAACCAGCGGGACCCGGAGCTGACGGCCCTCGCCAGATCAGTCAACTCCATGGCCGAGGATCTCGGGAGGGTGAGGGCCGACGAGCGCAGGTTCTTGCAGTCCGTGTCGCACGACCTTCGTACACCTCTGACCTCCATCAGAGGCTTCGCTGAGGCCATAGAGGACGGGGCCACCGAGGACACCATCGCAGCAGCGCAGGTGATCGCCAGCCAGGCCCGGCGACTCGAACGGCTTGTTGGCGACCTGCTCGCCTTGGCGACGCTTCAGGCCCGAAGGTTCACCCTAGAAACCGCCACCGTGGATTTCGGGGCTGTCGTTTCGGCAGCGGCGGGCGCCTTCAGCCCGGCCGCCGACGAGCTGGGCATAAGCCTACGGGTGGACGCGCCACCCAGGACCTGTAACGCCGTCGTCGACCCAGATCGACTTTCTCAAGTGACCGCCAACCTGATCGAGAACGCCTTGCGCTACGCAGGCTCTTACGTGGAGGTTCGCGCCGGCCGCTCGACTTACGAGGCTCCACCCGCGGGGCGCTCAACCCCACCCGGCCGGTGGGCCGGGTGGGTTGAATTGTCAGTCGTCGACGACGGACCAGGCATACCGCCAGAGGCTCTCAGTCGAGTCTTCGAGAGGCTCTTCGTGGCCCGCCCGGGCCCGGACCGTCCGATAGGCTCCGGGCTCGGGCTCGCCATCGTCCACGAGCTCGTCACGGCGATGGGGGGCGTCGTGCGCGCCGAGTCACCTACCAATCAGGGTGGGGGAACTCGGATGACCATTCACCTTCCGGCAGGTCCGCCGAGCCCCGCCCAGACGTGACCGGCACTGTCTCCCCGCTGCGTGCTCCTTCCACCTCAGATCGCTGGCACCGGGTAGGTGCCGCCAGGCACAAAGATAGACGGCATGCACACCTCCCCAGACGACTCGGCCCTTCGAGCTGACATCCGCAGGATCGTCGGCATGCTCGGCGACACGCTGACCCGCCAAGAGGGACCGGCAGTGCTTGAGCTCGTCGAGAAGGTGCGCTCGGGAAGCCGGGAGGACCGGGACGCCACAGCCGATCTCCTCGACCGGCTCGACGTGGCGTCGGCGACGCGACTGGTGCGGGCCTTCAGCGCCTACTTCCATCTTGCGAACGTAACTGAGCAAGTCCACAGGTCTCGGACCACCCGCGCACACTGGCTCTCCGATGTTGTCGCATCAGCGCGAAGTGCCGGCATCAGCGATGCGGAACTTCGTAGGATCGCCTCGACTGTCGAACTGCGCCCGGTCTTCACAGCGCACCCGACCGAAGCCGCAAGAAGAACCAAACTGGTGCAGCTAGCTCAGATAGCTGAGCTGTTAGACGCCGAACCTGGGCCGAAGGTCGACACCCAGCTCGCCCGGGCAGTCGAATTGCTCTGGCTAACAGACGACCTTCGCGTGGTCCAGCCGGACCCTCTCGACGAGGCGCGCAACGCTTTGTACTACTTCGATCAGCTGGCACGCGGGGCCGTACCAGAAGTGCTCGACGACTGGCACTCGATCTTCGGCACCGACGCTCACAACCCTTGGTCTACCCCGCTGCGCTTCGGGTCGTGGATCGGCGGTGATAGGGACGGAAACCCGAACGTCACCCCTGAAATAACCTTAGAAGTGGTCCTCTTGGCACACAGGCAAGCCGTCGACTTGGCTGTGACGGCCGTGGACTCGCTGCGCGGCCAGCTGGCCATGTCAACCCGTCTCAAAGGCGTGTCAGATGAGCTCCTAAGCTCGATAGAAGCCGACCTGCGTGCGCTGCCCGAGATCGAGGATCGCTACCTACGCCTCAACTCTGAGGAGCCTTACCGGCTCAAGTGCATCTGCATCAGCCAAAAACTTAAGAACACAGCTCGCCGGCTGAACAACGGCTCGGCACACGTCGATGGCAGGGATTATCTCGACGCCGACGCCGTACTGGCCGACATGGATTTGATGCGCAAGTCCCTGCTCGCCAACGGCGGCGAGCTCGCCGCGTCCGCCCTCGACGGGCCGGCTCGAAGCATCGCTTGCTGGGGTCTGCACCTGGCATCGCTCGACGTGCGCGAGCACTCCGCTGCTCACCACCTGCTGCTAAACGAGCTTTACGAGCGCCTCGGGGAACCCTACACGGCCTTGACCCGCCTGGAACGCCTAGAGCGGCTCCGCAAGGAACTGGAGAACCGGCGGCCCCTCGCAGCTAGGCCCATGCCGCTCAGCGCTGCGTCTTCTAGGGTTTTTGGGGCTTTCGAGGCTATCGGCAGGGCTCAGGAACTGCTGGGCTCCAAGGCGGCAGAGACCTACATCGTCTCGATGACCAAAGGCGCCGACGACGTGCTTGCGGCGGCTGTTATCGCCAAGCAGGCCGGCCTCGTCGACCCTGCCCTCGGCGTTGCAAAGATCGGGCTCGTTCCGCTTCTCGAGACGGTCGAAGAGCTCCGCTGCGCGGCGGGGATCGTCCGCGACATGCTGAGCTCACGCGCTTACCGGTCGCTCGTGGCCGCCCGCGGGAACGTGCAGGAGGTGATGCTGGGCTACAGCGACTCGAACAAGCAGGCCGGGATCACCACTTCGCAGTGGGAGATCCACAAGGCCCAGCGGGCGGTGATCGAAGTGTGCGCTTCGTTCGGGGTTCGGGTGGTGTTCTTTCACGGTAGGGGCGGCACGGTCGGCCGTGGAGGCGGACCAACCCACGACGCGATCATGGCCCTGCCGCCCGGGAGCATCACGGGGACGGTGAAAATAACCGAGCAGGGCGAGGTCATATCGGACAAGTACTCCCTGCGGGCGCTCGCAAAGGAGAACCTGGAGCTGATGCTCGCCTCTACCCTCGAAGCGACCGCCCTGCACAGTTCCCCTCGCCTAAGGCGAGGGGAACTGGAACGCTGGGCTCCGGCGATGGACGCCATATCCGAAGGCGCCTACCACGCTTACAGCGAGCTCGTAGACGATCCGATGCTCGCAGAGTACTTCACCTCCTCGACACCGGTCGATCAACTCGGGGCCCTGCACTTGGGGTCGCGACCTGCTCGAAGGCCCGACGGGTCGGCTGGCATAGAAGGCCTGCGCGCCATTCCCTGGGTGTTCGGCTGGACTCAGTCCCGTCAGATCGTGCCCGGCTGGTATGGGGTCGGTTCGGGCCTTCAGGCTGCCGCAGTCGCAGGTATGTCCGACCTCGTAGGGGAAATGCGCGACGGGTGGGCCTTTTTTTCTAACTTCCTTTCGAACGTCGAGATGACCCTCGTCAAGACCGACTTGGCAATCGCCCGGCGCTACGCGGAAAGCCTCGCCCCACCCCACACTTGGCGACTGTTCGAGATGATCGAGGCTGAGCACGCCCGCACCGTCTCCGCCATTTTGCAGGTGACGGGCCAGGACGCTCTCCTCGAACGGGCCCCGGTGCTACGGCGAACTCTGGCGGTAAGGGACTCCTATCTGACTCCCATCCACGACCTGCAGCTTTCTCTCCTGCGTCGCGTTCGGGCTGCCCAGCGAGCCGGTGAACCCCAGGATCCCGACGTCGAACGAGCCTTGCTTTTGTGCGTCAACGGGATCGCAGCAGGCTTGCGTAACACCGGCTGAACGCCTTTTCTCAAAGCAAGTGAATGCTGTTAAGTTAGTGTGTCGTCGGGCACATGCGCGCTTAGGAGGAACCGCTCTATGACCGCAGTCAAACTCAAGGTTACTGTCGATCCCGACCGCTGCCAAGGCCACAACCGATGCTTTGCCATCGCCCCCGAGGTTTTCGACGTAGACGACCTTGGCAACGCCTTCGTGATAGGAGATGGCACCGTCGACAACGTCCTTGAAGCAAAGGTTCGCAACGCTGCGGCTAACTGCCCGGAGTACGCGATCACAATCACGGAGCTGCGGGCATGACCGGTCGCCAACCTCCTGTGACAGACTGGAAGAGCGACTTCGACCATACTGATCCCACCTGGGTGAGCGACCCCTACCCCATCTGGGCGGACCTTAGGGCCCACTGCCCAGTAGCTCACAGTGGGCGCTACGGAGGCACTTGGCTGCCCACGACCCATGAGCTCGTCTCAGAGGTGGCGTACGACACAGAGCACTTCACATCGAGAGCTGTCGTCGTTGATAACCTCCGCCCTACGGAACTAGACCTGCCGGCCCCCATAGGGCTAGCTCCGCCCATCACTTCGGACCCTCCTTTCCACGCCGTGGCACGGCGGATGCTCTTACCGGCATTCGCCCCAAGAAAGATCGCTTCGCTGGAGCCGATGGTCCGCAAGCTGTGCGGTGAGCTACTCGACGCGACCTCGGGACGATCCGAGTTCGACGCTGCAGTCGACTACACCCAGCACATCCCCGTGGGTGTGATCGTCGGGATGCTCGGGTTCCCCCTCGAAGACGCCGACATCTTTCGCCGTTTCATAACTCAGGTCCTTGAGAAAGTCGACTTGCCCGGCGAAGAACGCCTAGACATGTTCATGCAAGGCGAGATTGAAGCGTACCTAAACGATCAGATCGAATCCCATCGTGCACACCCTCGCGACGATCTCACCTCATTCCTGCTGGAAGCTGAGATAGACGGGAACAAGCTGGCCATAGAACACGTCCGGGGGACGATGATACTGCTTATGGTCGCCGGCATTGACACAACCTGGTCAGCGATAGGAGCTTCCCTGTGGCATTTGGGCTCCCACCCCGAGGACCGGCGAAAGCTCGCCTCGGACATTTCGCTATGGCCGACCGCTATCGAGGAGTTCCTCCGAGCCTACGCACCGGTGACGATGGGCCGCCTCGTGATAGACGACTTCGACTTCCACGGCCACCGAATGCTCAAAGACGACTGGGTTCTCCTCCCTTTCCCTTCTGCCAACCGAGACGAGACTGTTTTCCCCGACGCCGGCAGGGTATTACTGGACAGGCAGGAGAACCGTCACGCCGCCTTCGGGCTCGGAATACACCGCTGCCTAGGCTCCAACCTGGCGAGGATGGAGCTCACGGTGGCCTTGAAAGAGTGGATGGCACGCTACCCGGAATTCGAGCTTTCTGACCCTGACGCTGTCACCTGGTCCGGCGGCCAGGTTCGCGGACCGCGGAGCTTGCCCGTGCGGATCCTTGCCTGACGGGTAGTGTTGGGCCGTGCCAGCCGAAAATAACGCAGCTATATGGACCGACGCAGCTCAAGTGGCGGACTGGGTTGCATCGTCGACCCAGCGGGAACGCACTAGAAGCCTACACCGCCAGGTGATAGTCGACCTCTTGCCTTTCGCTGACGACGAGGAGTTCACGTTCGTTGATCTTGGCGCAGGGACTGGCGCCGCCAGCCGAGCGGTCCTAGACCGCTACAGGTCCGCCAAGGCGGTCCTGGCTGATTTCTCGCCGCAGATGATGGCCGAGGGATTGTCCTCGCTAGCCCCCTACGAGGGGCGTTTTCGCTACGTTACCATGGACCTCGAATCCCCGGGGTGGCCCGACGACCTTCCGCAGAGCGCTCACGCAGTGATCAGTTCGCTCTGCGTACACCACGTTCCCGACGAACGCAAGAAGCAACTCTTCGCGGAGATCTTGGAGCACTTGGAGCCTGGCGGCTGGTACTTGAACTACGACCCGGTTGGTGCCACCTCCCCGGTCGTGGCCGACGCATGGCAGCGCGTCGGTGATCGTCGCGACCCCAACGCCCCGGCTGCTCGGGCCAACCGCACCCCGGAGCAGCAGAAGCGCTGGGAGAACCACATACGCCACATTTCACCTCTTGACCCGCAGCTTCGCTGGCTCGAAGACGCCGGGTTCGAAGCGGTCGACGTGTACTGGAAAGACCTTGAGAACGCCATCTTCGGGGGACGCAGACCGCTCTGAGGCGCTTCTCACGCGCAACGGCAGTGGTGGCAGTATCCTCCGACGTGATGGATGCGCCCCGCCCTCACCCGGACTTCTTCGACGACGAGTCCTTAATGCGATTAGCGATCGATGCCGCCGCCAGCGCCGCCGAGCGGGGCGAGGTGCCTGTCGGCGCGGTCATTGTTAGCGTCGGCGGCGCTAGTGAAGGGCCGGACGGCAAACACGACGGTGCATCGGTTGTCTCGGTCGCATCCAACCGGCGGGAAGAGTCCAACGATCCGACCGCTCACGCCGAGATCATCGCCCTACGAGAGGCGTCCTTGAAGCTCGGCACGTGGCGGCTCAGCGATGCCGTCATGTACGTAACGTTAGAGCCGTGCCCGATGTGCGCCGGAGCCTTAGTGGCAGCCAGGCTAAAGCGCGTTGTGTTCGGCGCGCCCGACCCCAAAGCGGGTTCGTGCGGGTCGTTGTACAACCTTTGCGTCGACCCTCGACTCAACCACGAGCTGGAGGTAACCCACGGTGTGCTCGGCGAGGAATGCGCTTCCCTTCTAAGCGGGTTTTTCGCTAAACGCCGCTAGCACCGCCGTGCACCATCCCGAAGCCGCCAGATGCTCTTTTTGGGCGGCACCTCTTCACGACGGCATCCGGGCGAACCACAAGGCTGAGTTGGCGGGTATCAGACGGTTGGCGCCGGATGCGGCGGGCTCGGGGAGTAGCGACGAGGCGGGAGACGCGCTTGAGAGCACGACAGGTCCGGCGGCGGTCGCCGCTGCGGGTAGCTCGGCCGGGCTATCGGAGCAGTTCACGACACAGCTGAAGTCGTCACCCCGTTTGAACGCCAGGAGTCCTTGGGCTGCGTCCACCCAACTGAAGTCCGGGCCTGCAAGGAGAGGTCTCAGGTGGTTGCGTCGCAGGTCGCACGCGCGCCGGTACAGCGCCAGCGTCGAGTTAGCTTCCCGACTTTGCTGGCTGACCGACAGCTCCGACCACGACGCCGGCTGGGGAAGCCACGGGGCGCCGGTCGAGAACCCAAGACCCGGGCCGCTAGGCTCCCACGGGATGGGGACTCGGCAGCCGTCCCTACCACGCACCCTGCCCTCAGTCCGCACGAAAGTTGGATCTTGAAGAACGTCTTCGGGCAGGTCTGTCACCTCGGGCAGACCAAGCTCTTCACCTTGGTAAACGAATGCGCTGCCAGGCAGCGCGAGCATCAGCAGCAGAGCCGCCCGTGCCCGGGAAAGTCCAGCCGGCCCGCCGCCGTAGCGGGTTACATGGCGCACCACGTCATGGTTGGACAGCACCCAAGTCGGCGCCGCCCCTACCTCGGCCAGGTTCGAGAGGGTCGAAGTTATGGTCCTTGTGAAGTCGCTGGCGTTCCAGTCACATTTGAGGAAGTCGAAGTTGAAGGCCATGTGCAACTCGTCCGGGCGCAGGTAGCGGGCTAGCCGCGCCGGGGTCTTCACCCAGGCTTCGGCGAGGAAGACCCTTTCGCCCGGATAGGAGTCAAGGATTTTCCTCCACCTTCGGTAGATGTCATGGACCTGGTCTCGATCCCAGTAAGGGTGGCCGTCACCGCTCATGCCCGACGGGTCCGGGTCGCCGGTGGCCTCCTCGGGAACGTCCAAGTCGGGCAGGTCTTCGTGTTTGATCATTCCGTGGGCGACGTCGATGCGGAACCCGTCGACACCCCTTTCGAGCCAGAACCGCAAGACCTCGTCGAAGTAGAGCCTAACCTCCTCACACTCCCAGTTGAGATCCGGCTGGCCTGGCGCGAACAGATGCAGGTACCACTGTGCTGGAACGCCGCCTGCAGCCTGGGGATCAGCGTCGCTGACTTTGCTCCAAGCAGGTCCGCCGAACACGCTCTGCCAGTTGTTCGGCGGTTCGGCTCCGCCGGGGCCCCTGCCGGACCTGAAGATGTAACGGTCCCTCTCTCTGCTCCCCGGAGGTGATTCCAGAGCCGCCCGGAACCACTCGTGGTGCGACGAGGTGTGGTTGGGCACGAGGTCTACGAGGACTCGCATCCCGAGCGCGTGCGCTCGGCCAAGCAGGGCGTCGAAGTCGGCCAACGTCCCGAAAAGTGGGTCCACTTCGAAGTAGTCCGCGACGTCGTAACCGCCGTCCTGTTGGGGCGACTTGTAGAACGGGTTCAGCCAGATGCCGTCGACGCCCAGGCCGGCGATGTAGCCGAGACGTGAGGCGACTCCGGGCAGATCACCCACGCCGTCACCATTGGAGTCGGCGAAACTGCGCACGTAGACCTGGTACATGACCGCGTCACGCCACCATTCACGTCCGTCACCATCATGGTTCTCGACAGCTGACGGCTCCTCGGGTCCCTGGGAAAAGGCGTCCATCCCCCGAGGCTACCTGCGGACCGGTCCGCTCCTGTCGGATGCAGCGTCCCCTGAGGACAGTGTGGCGGGCTAGGCGAGCGCCGCCAGGGCCAAGCCGATACCAGCGCCGAGAAGACCGAGGACGAGCGACCCTGTCACGTTATACAAAGCGGACATGTGACGGCCTTCTCCTATGAGGGCCACCGTCTCGTAGGTGAAGGTAGAAAACGTCGTGTACGCACCGCAGAAGCCCGTTCCTACCAAGGCTACGGGCGCCGGGCCGAGAAGGTGGTCGGCTGAAAGTCCGACGACGAAGCCGAGCAGTATCGCCCCAGTAAGGTTGACCA
>JAJZAM010000119.1 GCA_021799445.1 Actinomycetes bacterium | reverse complement strand
GGAGTCGTTCCCGTCCATCAGCGCTCTTAGGAGCATCTCTGCCAGCTGCTCCGGGGTGAGACCTTCGCCTGACCCCTGCCCGTCGCTGCGGTCGGAGCCGATCAGCGAACTGAGCAGGTCGTCGGTGTCGTCGGGCTCTTCATCCCCGCCGATGCGGTACTGCCTGCCTCGCAGGGAGAAGTAAACCTCGAACACCGTCTCGAAAGTCTTCCAATGGGCGTTGTTCTTCACCATCGTCGCCGCGAGGGCGTATTTGAAAGCGTCGCGGTCCTCCAAGGGGACGTGACGCAGTGCCTCGACGGCGTCCAGGTTCTCGGTGAGGCTTACAGGGATCCCGGCGTTGCGGAGCTCTTTGACGAATCCCGAGACCGACTCGAGAATCCCCGCCGAGCTTCCTTGCGGCAGCGCCAGCTCGTTGCCTTCCACGTTTGTCTACCGCTGCGCGCTGGACGAGCCGGCCAGGTCCTTGGCGGCCTTGTCGATGTCGGTCTGGTACTTGAGGAGGATGTGGAGGGTCTCCGTCGCTGTCTGGGTGTCAACCGACTGGATGCCCAGAAGCACCAGAGTCCGCGCCCAGTCCAAGGTCTCCGACACTGACGGGGCCTTCTTCAGGTCAAGGCCCCGGATCGACCTGACGATCCTTACGACCTGGTCGGCGAGCGAGTCGGTGATCCCGGGAACCCTGGTGAGAACTATTTCCTTCTCCCGTTCGACATCCGGATAGTCGATGTGGAGGAACAGGCAGCGCCGCTTGAGGGCTTCGGACAGCTCCCGGGTGTTGTTCGAAGTGAGGAACACGAGGGGGATCTGCGTGGCTTCGACCGTGCCAAGCTCGGGGATGGACACCTGGTAGTCCGAGAGTATCTCCAAAAGGAGAGCCTCCGTCTCTACCTCTACACGGTCCACCTCGTCGACTAGTAGGACAACCGGGTCTTTAGCGCGGATGGCCTCCAGCAGCGGACGGGTCATCAAGAAGGGTTCCGAGAAGATGTCGTCTTCGATATCGCTCCACGTCTCGCCGTCGGCTTGGCTGATCCGCTCAGCTTGGATACGAAGAAGCTGCTTTTTGTAGTTCCACTCGTAGAGTGCCTTCGACTCGTCGAGGCCTTCGTAACACTGAAGCCTTATCAGTCTCGACCCCGTCATTTCGGCGACCGATTTGGCGAGCTGCGTCTTGCCTGTACCCGCTGGTCCTTCTACGAGCACCGGTTTGCCCAGGCGCTCTGCCAGGAAGACGACACCTGAGATCCCCTCGTTCGCCAGGTACGACACCGAAGCGAGGCCCTCACGTACAGCTCCCGGAGATTCGAAACGGTTTGGGGAGATTGCGGTCACAGGCACCGGTCCTTTCGGCGTATTAAAAGTTTGGGTCAACGAACAACTAATGGGGCGGCTCAACGCCCCCGCCAGCGCCGAGCCTCGGGGCCCTTATCGGCTTCAAGGCTGTCAGCATATCGGGAGAGGCGGGGCGGACCTCAAACAGGGGTCACAAACTTCAGCCCGAAGCAGCGGGGCTTGCCGTCCAAGTCGGCTGGTCGAAAACGGGCAGGTCCGTTGCGAGGGGTTCTGGACAGGTGAGTATCGTGTCTATCGGTCGTCTTGTTAGGCGACGAGTGTCCACACAGCGATACGGCCTGACGGCCGACAAGCCAGACAGATGGAGGGTTTAGATGGCGTTGTTCGACAAGGAGTTCATCGCTGTACCCGACGACCGTAAAAGTCAGATTATTTTCAAGTGGCCTGACGAGACGATCCGCAAGATGACCAGGGCTATCGTCAACGCCGACGAGATGGCGGTGTTCGTCAACACCGGCAAGGTCGTCGCGACCATGGGCCCGGGGCGCCATCAGATACAAGCCGACGAGTTGCCGGGCTTGGGCGCTCTCATCGACTTCGCAACAGGCGGTAACGCCTACCGGGCGGAGCTGTACTTCGTCGGCACCCGGGAATACCCTCGCAACACTTTCGGGGGTCGCATAGACGACGTCCAGGACCCCCAAACCGGGATGATCGTTACGCTCCGTGTCTTTGGTGACTACTCGATGAAGGTCGTCGACCCTGTGGCTTTGATCACCAACCTTGTGGGAACGGTTAACGTCGCTGACAACGACGCCGTGACAGGCTGGATGAGCGACCAGCTTCTCAAAGTGCTACGGACCCATATGACGGTTCAGATCGTGCGTAACGGCTGGCCGATCCTCGGCTTGTCCGCCTACACCCCTGACATAGAGAAAGAGGTGGTGGTGGCGGCCAACGAGCAGCTCGCCAGCTACGGTGTGCAGCTTGTGCGGATGGGTAATTTCGACATCAACCTCTCCGCCGAGGACGAAGCCCAGCTCAAGACCCTCGCTAAGGACACCGCCTATTCCAGGCTCGCCGGTGGTTTCAACCAGTACGCCGCAGGTGAGATGGCCCTCGGCGCAGGTGCCGGGATGGCGCAGGGAGGTGGGGCTGTCGGCGGAGCGTTCCTAGCCGCTGGTCTCGGCGTGGGAGGCCAAGCAGCCGCTGCCTCCCAGCCGGCTCCTCCAACCTTGCCCGCCGGTCCGGGGTTCGCTGGGGGTGGGCCTGGCTACGCCGCGCAGGCTGCGGCTGCGTCTCCGAGCGGACCGGTCGCGACCGTGAAGTGCCCCGCTTGCGCTGCGGACAACGCGCAGGGCGCGAAGTTCTGCTCGTCGTGCGGTACAGCGATGGCCCCTCCCGGTGTCACCTGCCCCGGGTGCGCAGCGCAGAACCCGCAGGGTGCGAAGTTCTGCTCTTCGTGCGGTACGTCGCTAGCTCCGGCCGTGGCGCACTGCTCTCAGTGTGGCGCCGAGCTCGCTCCAGGCGCGAAGTTCTGCCCATCGTGCGGTACCGCTGCAGCAGGATAGGCCGAGCGCCGCTGTAGGGTTCAAGCTGGTGGCGTTGGCGCAGGGATCCCGGCTGCGGCCTCTCTGAGAGGTATAGCCCATTTGAGCATGCTGTCGTAGACGGTCATGATGGACTGGCCGTACACGGGGCTAGTCGCCCAATGGCCAGCGAGCTGAACCCAGGTCTTGCAACACCCGCTCAGCGGAGTGCCCCCGACAACGTTGTTGGTGCCCGCCGGCAGCGGATCCTTGGTAGCGAACTGGTAGAGCAGCTCGATCTGGGCTTCCACGCCAGTTTTGGCGTCAGGAAAGCTCATCCCGGTGGCGCAGCTGTCGCACGCTCCTATACCCGCAAAGTTGTTGTCGGTGGCGACGAGCTGACCGCCGGCGGGGAACGAGAAATAGCCGGTTTCCACGATCGACTGGGCGAAGGCGAGGTCGTCCCGGACGCCTAGCGCCGAGCCCCACTGCGCGTAATAGGCTGTGAGCTGGGAGATTGGCACGGTCGTGGTGGCCTGACGGCCGGTGCTTTTATACCAGGCCGCAAGCTCGCCGGCCGTCAGCACGGGCGCTCCGAGGATATCGGGTGATCGCGGTGTCGGCGGGTTGTCGACGGTCTGCGAGTTGGAGAGGGTCGCTGACCTCACGTGCGCCGGCGCAGGACCGCGGGGGACTATCGGAGGGGGAGCGGTGGTCTTCGGGCTCGATGCGGCCGCTTCGGTGAAGTCGGGTAGCGGTGGGCTCGAAGCGCTCGCAGGTGTCGTCGCGGCTTTTTCAACCAAGTTCAGCGTCGAAACAGCTGAGTCGAGGAGGTTCTGGTCGTGCCCGGCGACTTGGCGAGCCGAGACGAGATACTGCTGCGCTCGGACTGTCGTCGACGCTGCAGCCTTGACTTCTTCCACGGCTTTGGTGTAGTCAGCCGTCGCCTGCTGGCCCACGATCACGAGCATTTCCTGGGCGTCGATCGCTGTGATCGCGTTCTGGACTTGCCCGGACCCGTAGCCCTGGCCTCCGTTCGCGCCGGGTGCTACGGGACCACCCGCGGGCGCTGCAGCTCCTGTGTAAGCGTCGAGAGCTATCTCGCGGAGACGTTCGGCGGCGGCGGCCTCGTTGGCGGCGGACTGCTTTTGGGCGTTCTGCGCGCTTTTGAGAGCGTTGAGCGCCGAGTTGACCTTTGCGTCAGCCTCCCCGAGCACGGAGCGGGCTTGCGAGACCAGCGAGAGAGCGGGCTGGTAGTCGGCTATGGCGGTCAGCTGGTATATGTCTCCTTGCACCTGAGACAACAGAGGGTCAAGGTTGATGGAAGGCGCGGTCGTAGGAGCCGTCGGTGCCACCGTCGTAGCCGGCGTTGACGTGGCGATTGTCGCCGCTGGCGGGGTCGCATAGGCGGAGGGGGACAGGGTAGCGAAAACGGCCGAAACGACTGTTACGACACCCGCCAGGAGGCGCGCCATCTGTCCTGCGGTCGCCATGTCCGTTCGAGCCTGCAGTTCAGCCTTCGAAGCGTCCGGGCGATCGTTCTGCTTACGCGCAGTCGTCCAGGAACCCACTCTCTGTTACATCGGCCGCCTACGGTCGGGGTTTAAGAGCCCGGCTCGTTCAACGCAGAGACAGAAGTACCGACAGGATCAGCCGGCGGCGCATTCCCCTGTGCCGACGTCTGCCGTGTAGGGTCCCGTCTCGTCGAAGTCGACGTACAGGTCGGGTTGCTCTTCCGGGGCCGGCCACTCGTCGAGATCCTCAAGGTCCTTCGACACGGCCTTCGCTCCGCCGGCCGCGCTGAGCCAGTCCGAGAAGGCCATCCCAGCACTGCGTTCTTCCGCGAACCTGGAGACCACCCGGACAGCGGCTTCGGCGGCTCTCTTGGCGGGAAGGCGCAGAGCGCGTTGGGCGAACTCGATCTCCGTGTCGCCGACGTGGCCGCCTAGAAGCAGCTGGTAGCCGGGGGCGGACCGGCCGTGAACGCGCCTTTCCGCCCCGTGAAAGCCGATGTCGGCGATGTGGTGCTGACCGCAGCTGTTGGTGCAGCCTGAGATGTTGATGCGGACGCCTCCGACGTCGGCGAGACCGGCCTCTTCGAGGGCCCTGGAAACATCCTGGGCTAGGCCTCTGCTCTGCGTGACGGCAAGGTTGCAAGTGTCCGCTCCGGGGCATGACACGACGTCCCTGGCGAGCTCCGCCCCGGGTGCGGCCATGCCTATCGCATCCAGAGCCTCGTAGAGGCCCGGAAGCTGATCGGCGTGCAGGCCTCTTATCGCCACGTTCTGACGGTTGGTTGCGCGGATGTGCACACCGAAGTCCCTGACTATCGCCGCTAAAGCCCTGAACTGGGCGGCGGTGACATCCCCGAGCGGAGCGTGGGCTATCGCACTAACCGTCCCCTTGGCGACGCCGACGACCACGTTGGTGGCTTCCCATCGTTGGTAAGGGCTGGCGGCCCTGGAGGTCCTCAAACTCACCGGGGTGCCGACGGGAGTCACCGGCTGGGTGGAACTCATCCCAGCGGGGCCGTCGCCCAGCTGCTTGACGATACTCGGTATGCCCCCAGGCCAACTCGACGACGCGACCAGCAACTGGCGTTCGCGAAGGACACGCCTTCTCAGCTCGTCGGCGCCGATCTCGTCCACGACCCACTTGAGGCGGGCCCGAAGCTTGTTGTACCTGTTCCCGAAGTGGTCGAAGGTTCTAAGGACAGCTTCGATCGTCGGGAGCAGGTCCTCCCTGGCAGTGAACTCTTCAAGTGCTTGCGCCGGGTGGGGGTTGGCTCCCAGCCCCCCGCCGATGAAGACACGGAACCCGGTTTCGACGGTCCCATCCGGCTTGGGGCGGCCGACTGCCACGACGCCCACGTCGTTGAACATTGCCTGACCGCAGTCCGTAGCGCACCCTGAGAAGTTGATCTTGAACTTGCGTGGTAGCCGCTGGGCGTACGGGTGGTGAAGGAAGTGACGGTAAGTAGCCTCCGCCCACGGGCTTATGTCGAGCACTTCGAAGGGGCACGCCCCGGCCAGGTGGCATCCCATGACGTTACGCACGGTGTCGCCGCAAGCCTCTCGCGAAGTCAAACCCACGCTTGCGAGCTCTCGCAGCATCTCCGGGACCCTTTTGAGCTCAACGAAGTGGAACTGGATGTTCTGGCGGGTCGTTATATGCCCCCAACCGCGGCTGTAGCGCTCCGAAACGTCGGCGAGGGCTTCGAGCTGATCCGCTGTAACGTTCCCGTAGGGAAGCTTCAGCCTCACCATCTGGTTGTGCCCACCCTGACGTTGGCCGTACACGCCGTTGTTGAGCCGGAACACCCTGAAGGCGTCGTCGTCGATAGTGCCGGACAGGTGCGCGTCTAAGAGCTCTTCGAACTTCGCTATGTCGGCTTCCAACTCGGGGTCGATTGGTTTGTGCACCACGCCACGACCCTACCAAATGTTGATCTAAATAATCAACAATTATTATCCGCGGCTGGTTCGGGTTCTTCCGCCGATCCAGTTCAGGTTCGCAGGAGCTCAGCAACCTGGAAGGCAAGGTCTAAGGACTGTCCGCCGTTGAGCCTGGGGTCGCAAGTGGTTGTATAACGCAACTCGAGTTGGTCTTCGAGGACCTCCTCGGTACCGCCGAGGCACTCAGTTACATCATCCCCGGTCAGCTCGATGTGGATCCCACCGGGCCAGGTGCCCTCCCGCCGGCACACCTCGAAGAACTCCCCTATCTCGCCCATGATGTGGTCAAGATGTCTCGTCTTTCGCCCTCCTGCGCCGACGAAAGTGTTGCCGTGCATGGGGTCGCATGTCCAGACCACGGGGTGTCCTGATTCTCTCACGGCCCCTATCAGCTCCGGAAGGCGATCAGCCGCTTTACCGACGCCCATCCTGGCGATCAGCACCAGGCGACCGGGAGTCCGGTCAGGGTCCAGCTTGTCGCAAAGTGCCACCAAGTCTGCGGGTGTGGCCGAAGGGCCGACTTTCGCTCCTAGCGGGTTGGCAACGCCGGAGAGGAAATGAGCGTGCGCTCCGCCGACTTCCCTCGTGCGCTCGCCGACCCAAAGCAGGTGGGCCGAAGTGTCATACCAGTCACCGGTGAGCGAGTCGCGCCTGGTCATAGCCTCCTCGAAGCCGAGTATCAGGGCTTCGTGGCTGGTCCAGAACTCGACCTCACGGAGCGTTCCGGCCGAGAGGTCAACGCCGCAGGCGCGCATGAACTGAAGGGCCCGCTCGATCTCCGACGCAAGAGCCTCGTACTTGCGCCCGCCGGGGCTTTGAGCGACGAACTCTCTGTTCCAGTTGTGGACCTGCGACAGGT
>JAJZAM010000118.1 GCA_021799445.1 Actinomycetes bacterium | reverse complement strand
GCCGAGGAGGGCCTAGGCGTCGTCGTGTACCTGAGGGGCCACGAGGGCAGAGGTATCGGGATCTCTCACAAGCTTCGCGCTTACGAGCTCCAAGACGGCGGGCTGGACACCGTAGACGCGAACGTCGAGCTCGGCCTGCCCGTAGACAGCCGGGAGTACGGGATAGGAGCTCAGATCCTCGTCGACCTCGGTGTCACGACCATGCGCCTGATGACCAACAACCCTGCGAAACGGGGCGGACTGGAAGGTTACGGACTGCAGATAGTCGAGCGGGTGCCGATCCACACCGAGCCTAACGAAGAGAACATCCGCTATCTCCGCACCAAGCGGGACCGTCTCGGTCACCTATTCGAAGAGGGAGCTGGTCTGTGAACACGTTAGAAGGCGCGCTTACCGGCACCGGCAGGCGGTTCGCGATCGCTGCGTCGCGTTTCAACGACACGATCACCACACGTCTCGTCGACGGAGCGCTTGACTGCCTCCGCCGGCACGGCGTCGCCGAAGTCGACATCAGTCTCGCCTGGGTTCCCGGCGCGTTCGAGTTGCCGCTGGCAGCGTCCCGGCTGGCGGCCTCCGGGGCATTCGACGCTGTGATCACCCTCGGAGCGGTGATACGCGGGGCTACCGGGCACTACGACATGGTCGCAGGACAGGCGGCAGCCGGGATCGCCCGGGCGGCGCTCGACGCCGGCATTCCCGTGATATTCGGCGTCCTCACGACCGACACGATCGAACAGGCCGTCGAACGGTCGGGGACCAAAGCCGGCAACAAAGGCTTCGAAGCTGCTCTCAGTGCCATCGAGATGGTAAACCTCCTGGCGCAGATACCGGCCGGCTCGCAGGCGGGTTAACGGTTGCTGAAACTGGTCCTTCCTAAAGGTTCCCTCGAACGCGCAACGCTCGAGCTGTTCTCCGACGCCGACCTTGCTGTCAGCCGGCAGTCCGACGTCGACTACAAAGCGACGATCGACGATCCCCGCGTCGACGACGTGCGAATCCTGCGCCCCCAGGAGATCCCCGTCTATGTGAGCGAGGGACTCTTCGACCTTGGCATCACCGGCCGGGACTGGATCGAAGAGACAGCCAGCGACGTCGTTTCGCTCGGCCAGCTTCGCTACAGCAAAGCCACCACCCGGCCGATTCGCGTGGTCCTGGCCGTCGCCGACGCTTCGCCCGTGAGGGACGTCGCCGACCTTCCCCCCGGGACGAGGGTTTCTACCGAGTACCCGCAGCTGACCGCACGGTTCCTTGCGGCGCACGGGGTGCAAGCCGAAGTGCGTCTCTCTCACGGTGCGACCGAGGCGAAGATCCCCGACGTGGCCGACGCCGTTGTCGAGATCACCGAGACCGGCCGTGCGCTACGTGCAGCCGGCCTTCGCGTGGTGGCTACAGTCCTCGAGTCCTACACCGAACTGGTCGCCAACCCGGTTTCTTACGCCGACGACACGAAGCGTCACGCTATGGAGCAGATCAAAAGCCTTCTGGACGGCACGCTGATCGCACGGACACGGGTCCTGGTCAAGCTCAACGTCGACCCGGGGTCTCTCGGCTCGGTCATTGACATCCTCCCGGCGATGAAATCCCCGACGGTGTCGAAGCTTTTCGGGGAGGAAGCTTTCGCCGTGGAGGCCGTCGTTCCCAAGCACACGATCAACACTTTGATCCCGGAGCTAAAGGATCACGGGGCGACCGACATTATCGAACTTCCGATCGCGAAGATCGTGCCGTGAAGCGCACCGTCGCAGGTGAGCGCACCACGGGGACTGTGGTCGCATTCGACTTCGACGTCGGCCTCGGCACCGTCGAAGTGAGCGGACATCCTGGCTTGCGGTACCGGTTCCACTGTACCCAGATAGCCGACGGAACTCGCCGTGTCGACGTGGGAGCCAGCGTCGGTTTCGCTGTCGTGCCCGCCCACGGCGGTGTTTTCGAAGCAGCCGACGTGGCTTCTATCTAGACAACTTCTATCTAGACAGCCGGTTTCGGAGGCGCAGCCTGCGAAGCCGCTGCAACCTGGACGAAAGCGAGACGCAACTGGCTGAGCGCCTCTCGCAGCTGGGCGGCCGGGTCGCCTAGACGGTCGCCCAGCCCTTCAACTAAAAAGCCCAAAGCGTCGATGCACAGCCGGGCCTGGTCGAGTTGGGGAGGGTCGAGGGACAGGTGGAGGCCGGCCAGCTCGAAGATCCCGTACGCGTGGTTAGCGATCACCACGTCGGCTGGGGTCGATGCGAGCCGGTCCCGAAGGCGGCGTATCTCCTCCTGGTCGAATGAAGCATCCCCGCCGACGTCGGATCCTAGCTTTTGACCATGGTCCTCATCGCCGTCGGGGACGCGTGGGCTAGGAGCCGGCGAGGGTTGTTGAGATTTAGGCGAAGACCTGGGGATGGGACGTTCCCCGCTGGGTGTCCAAAGCGTGCTCATTTCAGCTACCCTAATATGGAAGATGAAAGTCGCTAAAAGCATAGCCGCAAGGCAAGTGACCGAGGGCTCCAAGGTATGAGAACGTGCCGAGGGGTTGTACGCTGGTGGTCTTGAGCCGCGAAGAAAGTTTTCGCGAGACAAATCCGGTTGCGTGCTCTATGCTTCACCGGCGTCGCACAGCGTCCGCATCACCCGATAACAGGAGAGTTCTCGCATAGCCCCTTCGACTGATCAGAACGAGCACCGGACCAACGACCGCATCCGTGCGCGCGAGGTTCGCCTTATCGGTCCGGACGGTGCCCAGCTAGGGGTAAAGCCTCTTCCCGAAGCTCTTAGCATTGCACGCAGGTTGGATCTGGACCTCGTTGAGGTCGCCTCGGAGGCGAACCCTCCGGTGTGTCGCATCATGGATTTCAACCGGTTCAAGTACGAGGCGGCGCAGAGAGCCAAAGAATCGAAGCGCAAGTCGACCAGCGCCGGCATCAAGGAGATGAAGTACCGCCCGAAGATAGGCGTCGGGGACTTTGACACCAAGACCCGACAGGTCGCTCGGTTCTTGGGTGAGGGGCACAAAGTGAAGATAACGATCATGTTCCGGGGTCGGGAGATGAGCCATCCCGACCTTGGCAAGAAGATCCTCGACCAGGTAGCGGAGCAGGTCGAAGGCGTCGGCAAGGTCGAGGCGGCCCCCAAGCTCGACGGTCGCAACATGATCATGGTGCTAGCCCCGGAGCGCAGGCCGCAGGCGCGTAAGTCGCCGAGCGACAACGGGCAGGCTTCACCGGCGGAGTCAGCGTCGCAGGCTGCGACCGCTCCCCCCTCCGCCACGAACGCTTTACCACCGGAGCCCCGGTTGGCTTCAGACCCCGCCCCGGCCACGCCAGATGGTTATGACAGCGCCAACGGGGCCGGGGTGGTCGCGGACCCGGCCGGCGCGGACCCGGCCGGCGCGGCTAACACGGCTGCCAGCGCTTCCTGACCAAGCCGGCAGCGTTCGCCCGTTCGGGGTGCGCGCAATGGTAGCTTGCGGTGCGCGAAAACAGCTAGACTCGTCGATTCGAACTAGGAGTTGTTGCGATCATGCCGAAAATGAAGACCGACAGAGGCGCGGCGAAGCGCTTTAAGGTCACGGGTACCGGGAAATTGCGCCGTAGGCGCGCTTTTCGCTCTCACATACTTGAGAAGAAGTCTTCGACCCGTACGCGCCGCCTAGGCCGCGAAGCAGACGTGTCCAGCGGTGACGTCCGGGTGGTAAAGCGTCTTTTGGGCCTGTGACGACCCTCATCGCCCCAGGGCGTTGCGCTGCCTGGACCCCCGCCTTGGCGCTGCCAGACTCCCCAGCGACTTCGGGGCCGAGTGAGACTTACACTTTTATTCTGAGAGGAGCCGTCGATGGCGAGAGTTAAGCGCGCCGTTCATAGCAAGAAGCACCGTCGTGCGGTATTGGAGCAGGCGCAGGGTTACTTCGGCAACAAAAGTCGAAGCTACCGAGCGGCGCACGAGCAGGTCATGCACTCGATGCAGTACGCCTTCCGGGACCGCCGGGCGCGCAAAGGTGACTTCCGTCAGCTGTGGATCCAGCGCATCAATGCAGCAGCCCGCCTTCACGGCATGAGCTACAGCAGGCTGATAGCAGGTTTGCACGCATCTCAGGTCGAGGTGGACCGTAAGATCCTCGCCGACTTGGCGGTCCACGACGAGGCCACCTTCGCCAACCTGGTGCAAGTAGCCAAGGACGCCCTGGCGTCAGCCTCGAGCTGACCGCAGCGCGCCTTGGCGGATCCCGGCCCGGGGGAGGTTTTATCGGCGCGCAACCCTGCCGTGCGCTTCGTGGCTGACCTAGTCCGTCACGCGCAGGCCAGGTCGACTGCTAGGAGGTTCGTGGTTGAGGGACCCAAGCTGGTCGAGTTGGCCATCTCGTCGGGCAGGCGAGTCGACTGGGTGTTTTTTGACTCACCGGACTCCTACGAGCGCTTCGGGGTGCTTGCCCGGCTGGCGGTAAGGACCGGCGCACGCCTGGGCATCGTCGCGCCTGGGGTTATGAAGCGCATCTCGGGCACAGTCAGCCCGCAAGGTGTGCTCGCGGTGACCGAAATGGTGGAAGCATCCCTCGCGGATTTACCAGCCTCGGGTTTCGTGCTGGTGTGCGTGGACGTGGCCGACCCGGGGAACCTCGGCACCGCCATCCGCGGGGCGGCGGCGGCCGGCGCGGACGGTGCCGTAGTGTGCGACGGCTGCGTCGACGCCTACAACCCCAAAGCGGTGAGAGCGTCGGCCGGTGCGCTCCTGCAGTTCCGTGTGATCACCAAGGTGCCCGCCGGGCCGGCGCTCACCAGACTGGCGGACCTGGGATACCGTCGTGTGGGCGCAGTCGCGCGGGGTGGCGTCGCTTACGACGAAGCCGACTTTGCGGGGCCGTTGGCGTTCGTGGCCGGCGGTGAGAGCCGAGGCATCCCCGTCGAGGTTTCAAGCCTCCTGGACTGCGAGGTGACCATACCGATGGTGCAGGGCGCCGAATCTTTGAACGTCGCGATGGCCGCTACGGTTCTTTGCTTCGAGGCGGCCCGGCGCCGGCGGCTTGGTTCTAACGCCAGGCGGGAGTCGGAGTTGACCGTAGGTAAAGACCTCGGGCGCAGGGCAGGTAAAGTTGAACCTGACCGTTCGAAGGTGACCGGTCAGGTTCTCCCGGGCCTGGCGCAGGGGAGTGGAGATCTCGACAGGCGGCTCATGATTTGACGGATATCCAGACCATACGATCGGCCCTAGAGGACGTGCGCTTTGACGCTGAGAGACGCTTGGGCGGCGCTTCGGACCTGGACGCGCTCGGCGAGGTGGAGCGTTCCATTCTCGGCAAGCGGTCTGTTCTGGCCGGGCTTGGCGCGTCGCTGAAGGACCTGGACCCCTCGGAGCGCGCTGAGGCGGGCCGGGCGATCCAACAGGCGCGCCAAGCGCTGGTCGAGCTAGTAGGCGAGCTTCGCCGTGATCTCGAGAAGCGCGACGCCGAGCGACGTCTCGTCGAGGAACGCTTGGACCTGACAGAGATCTCCTGTGCTGCCCGGCGTCTGGCGTTGCACGCGTCGAGCAGGTCGGCGGGCCATCTGCACCTTGTCACGCAGACCCGCGACGAGCTGGAGGACACTTTCATCTCGATGGGTTTCGACGTGGTCGAAGGTCCCGAGGTGGAGACGGACTGGTACAACTTCGAGGCTCTCAACATGCCCCCGGACCACCCAGCCCGGGGAATGTGGGACACCTTGTACCTCCGTCTGGGAGCTCCCGAGACGGTGCTGCTGCGCACCCACACCTCGCCGGTGCAGGTGCGGCTCATGTCGAAGGGTGAACTTCCCATCTACTCGGTGATGCCGGGCCGCTGCTACCGCAGGGACACCCCCGACGCCAGGCACCTGCCCGTGTTCCATCAGATCGAAGGTCTCGTCGTCGACGAAGGGATCACCTTCGGTGACATGGCTGGGGTTATCGAAGTTTTCACCGAGGCTTTCTTCGGCAAGGGTATGCACTCCCGGCTGCGCCCGTCGTTCTTCCCTTTCACCGAGCCGTCGGCAGAGTTCGAAGTGACCTGCCCTATCTGCGCCGGCGTGGGATGCCGCACTTGCAGCGGCTCTGGTTGGATCGAGCTCGGCGGCTGCGGGATGGTCGACCCGAACGTTTTCGTTGCTACGGGTATCGACCCGGAGCGCTACAGCGGTTTCGCGTTCGGGTTCGGCATAGACCGTTTGGCGCAGGTGAGGACGTCCCTCCCCGACATGCGGGCGCTTCTCGACAACGACGTCCGATTCGTCTCCCAGTTCTAGGAGCCTTAGATGAGAGCCCCACTGTCATGGTTGCGTGACTACGCCCCCCTTGACGCCCCCACCGAGCGAATAGTCGAGGTTTTGAGTTCCCTCGGTCTGGTCGTCGAATCGTTGGAGACGGTCGGGGCGGGGATCGGCGACGTCGTCGTGGCGAAAGTCCTCGACATTCGTAAGCATCCCGACGCTGACCGCATCCGGATCGTGGACGTCGACGGCGGCGACGGGAACGCCCTTCAGATCATATGCGGGGCTTGGAACTTCGACGTCGGCGACTTGGTCCCCCTTGCGCCTGTCGGGGCGGTCCTGCCCGGGGACTTCAAGATCTCCAAGCGCAAGATGCGCGGCGAGGTGTCCAACGGCATGCTTTGCTCCCCGGCGGAGTTGGCGTTGGACCTCCCGGGAGGCTCAGACGGGCTTCTCGTGCTCCCCGAAGGAAGCGCCGAGCCTGGGACGCCTCTAGCCGAGGCTCTGAGCATCCAACCTGACGTGGTGTTCGACATCGACGTGACGCCTAACCGTCCGGACGCCTTGTGCATGGCTGGTATCGCACGTGACCTAGCTGCGGCGCTCGGCGAGGAATGGTCGTGGCCTTCGGCGCCTCCTGCTGGCATTCCCGACCCGCAGGTGACGGTGGCGTCGCTTAGCGTCGACGCCGGCGAGCTATGCCCGCGGTTCTCCGCTACCGTCATCGAGGACGTTCCCTCCGGTCCGTCGCCGCTATGGATGAGCCGCCGCTTGGCGCTGGCCGGGATGCGCCCGATCAGCGGCATCGTCGACGTGTCGAACTATGTCATGCTCGACGTGGGCCAACCCAACCACGCCTACGACCTCGACCGCCTGGGCGGCGGTGGCCTGTCGGTGAGGCGAGGCCGCGACGGGGAGACCGTCCGCACTTTGGATGGAGTCCTGCGCTCCGTCGGGCCGCAGGACT
>JAJZAM010000117.1 GCA_021799445.1 Actinomycetes bacterium | reverse complement strand
GGACGTGGAGTCGTCGCTCTCGGACGAGTGACCAAGCCGGACCTGCGGGACGTCCGCCCCACAATCCTTTCGCGGGCTAAACGCGGGACGACTCGCCGGTCAACGCCTCATCCCCACCGTCATAACCCGCCTGACCTGGACTTTTACGGTGGGGCTAGGTGGAATCGAACCACCGACCTCAGCATTATCAGTGCACGAATCAGGCCATTTACGACCAGCCATAACACGTCAATCTAGCCTCCGACCAGCATCTTTACGAGCTCCTGGGTATGCAGTGGTACCCGTCGTTCACGGTCGTTTCGGTGGCTCATGGTGGCGCAACGGTGGCGCAGAGCACCTGCCTTGGTCCGGCGGTGACCTACCCCGGTGACCTACCGCCCGGGTTCAACCAGCTGACGAAATATTCGTCAAGAGTGCTATTATTTCGTAATGGCCCCGGTGGTGGAGCATCCGCAGTTTCGACCGTGGCTCGGGTCACTTCCCGTCACGGTCGCCGCCAGGGTGGTCCGTTAGTTACGAGAAAAGAGCGTTGCGATGAAAGAAGCAACGAAGGACGAAGCCGAACTGGGCGCCTGGAGGACGCAGGTGGCTCCCGACGAGTGGGTTCGCGATCAGCAGTGGTCGCACCCCGACCCAGCGTTCACCGACCAGCTCGCCAAAGCCCGCCGCCAGACCGAAGCGGCCCACGCCATCGTCACGAGCCTGGCAGAGCTTCGCCGAGCCGTAGGCCTGAGCCAGACCGAGCTAGCCGAACGGTGGGGACACACCCAATCGTTCGTATCAAGAGTCGAGCGCGACGTCACTAACGTTGAGATGGCGACACTCGTCGGATACGTGAGGGCACTCGGCGGCCGCCTCACTGTCACCGTCGAAGCAGGCGACCGCGTCTTCTACGAAGACCTCGTCGTCGGCCTGTGAACCCGCCCACAGCCATCCGTCGTTACCGGACCTTGGAATAGCGTTGAGATTACAAACAGCGCCGTAGCCGGCGGAACGCTAGTACTGGCCCTGTTAACCTGGAAGGCTGCTCGCGCCAGCCGGCAAGCAGCGAAGGCCGGCCAACTCGCAGCTGAAGCAACTCAGCAAGCCGCCACGGCTAGCCGCGACGAAGCAAACGCAACGATGCGGCTGGCCGATGAAGCCCGGATTGACCGGGAACTGGCGTGGCGACCCCATCTCGGGTTCGAGATCACCTTTCCGGCCAGCGCGGACTCACCCGTTATCTCCCCTCGCCACGTACTGATTACCCTGAGCAACGTCGGCAACGGTCCAGCTCTCTCCACCTCAATCTGGATCTACTACTACGACAACGGGGCTTGCGGATGGGACAAGCGGGAGGACCTACTAGTAGCAAGCAAGCAGACTCTTGCTACCGTCGGGATCCCGCTTGACTTCCCTGGACCCAGTCAAGCCGAATTCCCAACAGGCATGTTCGACCCGCCCACCAACCGTCGACACAACGGCAACTGGGTGTTCGTAGCCACGTGCACTGACGTATTGGGTAACCACTGGCGTTTCGTCCACGGGCGCTCCGCAGAGATCGTCCGCCCAGGCGATAACGACCTTCCACCATGGACACAGTGGCTTTGAAACATGCCCCGGGTGTTTCGAGGTGCGCCTACCTTTCCCCCGAGGGCCGCTACTAGTTGTAAACACCCGTCCCAGTATCGTCGCGCATCCAACTCGGAGCACCCTGGGACGGTAACACCGAAGAACGATGGTGATGGACTTGCTGCTCCTGCGGACTACTGGGTTTACCTTCAGGAAGGAGCTACATTGGTAAACAGATGGATAGTTCCGAGTCGGAAGGGAGAGCAAGGTGTTCCGACTAGATCCACCTGGCCGCTACCGCTTGGCCCGCGCTCCGCTAGCTCAGGCTTTAGTGCAGGTGCGTTTCCCGATGATCGCCCGGCTGCAGACAGCCGAGGGTATAGCTCCGATCCAAGAGCGTCTCCGGGACCGCTACCCGTACATGACCGCCCGCAACGAGATCGCCGTGCAGCCTCCTACGGGACCGGGCGGGCAGCCGCCCGTGATCACCGGCGGAGTCGCCTATGAGCTCACCGACGACGACGACCGAATCGTTACGATCGGAGGTGGAAGCGCGACCTTAAGCGTCGGCGCCGCTTACGAGGGCGTCGAGGAGTTCGCGGGGCGCATGGAGGCGGTCCTGGCCGTCTTAGCGGAGGAAGCTCGAATCCCGCGCTGTGACCGCCTCGGAGCCCGCTACCTGACCGTCGTAGAGCAGCCACCTGGTCATGAGGCAGGATGGAAGGAGTGGTTCCGTCGAGAGCTGACAGGATGGGCTGCGAGCGGGGTGCTAGACGATGAGACAAGACTGGAGGCAGGGCTGAACCAGGTGTCTTTGCGATCGCCGGCTGCTAGCTCGTTCGCCGGCCCTGCAGAGATCAGGGCCAACATCCAGCACGGCCTGGTACCTTCCGGTTCAGGTATACCGGGCAACCCGCCGATAACGACGAGTGCGTGGAGCTACATCATCAGTATGGACCTATTTTGCGAGACCGCCCAACCGTTCGACCCGGTCGGGCTGCGCAGCCAGTTCGAGGAGTTGCACAGCGAGATCGACTCCTTCTTCCGCTGGTCTCTCACCCCGGCGGGAGAAAAGCACTTCGGCTACGAGGCGGTCCCATGACCCAGACGATGTCGTCTACCACGGTCGGCTTCCCCGACATCGCTGAACCAGCAGACGACACGCTCCCCGGGGTCTGGAAGTTGGCCTGCCAGGAGCCTCCCACCCCTCTCGTTCAGCTAGGCGTTGAGGGATGGACGATACCGACAAGCCCTCCACCTGAGATCCCGAGCATCCAGGTCCAGCTGCGCCAGATCAGAGACTCGACGGGCTGGTCATCTCGGACGCTTGCTACGCTCACCGGGACCACCCATCCAACTATCGAGGCGGCTCTCGAAGGCCGCACCCGCCTCGCTCGGCTACCTGGCACCGCCCTCCGGATCTCCGATTTACACCGCTTCATCATGCGGCTGCTAGTCGTGGCTCGCTCCGACCTCGACGTGCTCGTCAGGGCCCTGCACGAATCGCCCGGTGACGGCCGCCCAAGCGCCGTTGAACTTCTCGGCTCCGGGGACCTGACCGCCGCCTACACCGCAGCGCTCGACGTGCTCCGCCCTCCCCGCAGCACCGCAATGATGCGAAGCGTGTTCCCGGCCCGCCCGGGCGAAGCGACTACGCCACTGAGCGACCAGTGACGTAGCCAGCCTTTACGCTATCGGCTGGCGCCAAGGAAGCTTCGTCGGCGCCGAGCTACCACTGTCGGGGCTGATACTCGACTCCCAAGGGCAGCTAACGGCTCTCTCGGGAACCCATCCGGCGTGGGTCGTCGCCAGCCAAGACTGCGACCTCAACGACTGGGACACAACCCTCACCGAGCCGCTCGTAGAACTCGGGGCTCGGATCCCAGCCGCCGACCCCGCCACCGAATGGGGGATCCGCTCCAAAGTGCTCCGCCTGATGCAAAGCGAAGCAGTGCACTGCGACAAGGCACCCCTGCGCATCTCCCCAGAGGCTCTCGTCAACATCGCTACGCCACGGCAGGTGATAGCCCCTGCCAGGGCCGTCGCGTTCAAGACGTGGCTTGGACGCCGCTACGACCGTCCCGCCGTCCCCGACAACCTGGTTGCGCTGGCCAAGGACATCGCCGCGCGAGCGAGGCGCCCCTCGCAACGCGAGTTTGCTCCAGCACTCCACGACGTGCTCATGCAGTTCGACAATCAGACGACCCCGCCCACGTTCATCCTCTTCGCTGTCGTCGCCGACGGCGCCGACAAACAACAAGCCCGGCAATGGCTAACCAGGGTGGGCACAGCAGTACCAGATCGTCTCGGAGTGCTCGGCGGGCTCGACTTCGGATACCGCTCAGAAACCTCTCTAGAACTGATCGAGTCGTCCTACTCCGCAGACCTGACCGGTCTCTCCTGGCGCGGGCCCGACCCGCAAGGAGCGCTGTGACCAAAGCACTGCCTAGTCACAAGACGCTGGAGATCCCATCCGTTCAAGACGTCACCCGCCATAACCATTGGCCATCCCTGAAGAACGACGTCTCGCCGACCGTGCTGTTAGGGCAACTACCAGGTGCCACCACCCACACAGCCGGGGAACACAAGTTGTCTGCCCGTTTGACCACGGCCAGCCGGGCCTTGAGCACATAGAGAAGCGAAGGGTGCTTCCACTAGTCCCGGGCCGAGGGGATAGTTCTGCTAGACGAGGGCCGTGTACCCAGGCACCAGCTCGTGGGCTGTCCGCAGTTGGACCTTTGCCTCCGGGTGCCCGCTGAAACGACCGTGGGACCAGCGTATTTCGACGTAGCCGGCAGCACTTCGCGCTTCGCCGGTGCGGCGGTCCTCCACGTGTATTGACCAGTCAACTTGGGGTTGGCCGGCTCCGAGCGCGGCGTGGATCTCGAGTTCACGAAACCGCCAGGACTGGCGCCAGTCCCAGGGGGTGTCGACACGGATTCGCAGCGGCGCCCGTACGGAGTCGCCGAGAAGGAAATACGGTGCCGGGCTGAGCCGCAACAGCCACCAGGCCGTCTGTTCCCGTTTTGCTGGTGTCGCCAGCGCTCCGTTCCACAGGTCCGCTGTCTTGGCGGAACATTTCTCTGACATGGCCAGGTAGTGAGCTCTCAGGGCGTCGGGCCATTCCCGTGAGCGGAGGTGCCGGCCGAGTTCGACTCCGCCGCTGCGCGTGAGCTCAGACGCCCGAACCGGCAGGCTTGTCATGTTCGACCATGTCCGAGCCGCCGAATAGAGGGCCTGGTATTCGTCGGCCGCAGTGTGCTCATACCAGTGCAGCGCCATCGGGGTGCGAGTGAAGACCTGTGATGGGGAACGGTTCCAAAGGACAGCCGAGCGGGATTTGACTGACACGAGGAAGACGTTGTCGATGCGGAGGTCCGCCGGGATAGGATCCTGCTCCACCTGGCGGTCCGGCCCTTTCCATTCGACTCTGATTGGTAGGCGGCCGCGGAGCCCGTCACGGGCCCAGAGGAAAGCGTGGCCATTCGCCCATGATGTCATGAACAGCAAACGGTGTTCGCCTGACTCGTAGGCCTGGCCGAGCCGGGTCCAGGTTGATTCACCGACGTTGATTATCTGATCGGGGCGTCGCTCCATCCCGGCGCTGAGATCGTGGCCGAGCGCCCCGAGGGCCGTGGCGAGCTCGGAGATCTCAGTCTCTAGGCGCGGCATTAGGGCAGCGTGTCACTGAACAACGGTCGTAGCTGAAGCTCAAGACCGGCGATCTCCCGCTCGGCGAAACGTAGCGCACTCCAAACCTGCAGGCCGCTTCCATAGACGTCGACCACTGAATCGGTGGCTTCCATCCAGGCCACGACGGCGTCGCCCCAGCGTTCCTCTAGCAGCGCAGCCCGGATCTCGTCACGTCGAGCAGCTGAGAGGGTAGCGCCAGGTGTGGCGGCGACGACTTCGAGGGCTAACACTCGATGGAGTGTGTCAAGGTCCTCGGCTACGTAAACGTCAGGTGTGTCACCGTGAACTACGGCATAGGCGAGCGACATGATCCCGCTGCTCAGCGAAGTCTTCTGAGGTCCGATTCAGCCCAGAAGCCTGGCAGGGGTCGACTTCGGTGGCCGCCGGCTGCGTACTCGGCGAGGCGCGCCCGGTCGGCCTCGACGAGCATGCCCATGACGTCGTGCACCCCTTCGGGGCCGACCTTGCGGAGAGCTTGGTCCCCAGTGCTTCGTCGCGGCGGGAGATGCGAGGACAAAAGCACCACCGGATCAATCTTGCAAGTCTTAAGGACACTCGCCCGTCCGAGACACTTCCATAGAGTGTCGGTCCTAAGCAGCCCTCCTCTAGTCGAGGTGAACGCTCCGGTGACGTCGAAGTGCCAGCGCTCCTTATGCGCGTCCTCGGCCACGATATTGACCAGGATCCCAACTCCAGGGATGCGGTAGTCCCGTTCGACAATCCTGAACCCGGCGGCGGTCAGTATGTCCACGGCGAGAGCCTGGGCGGCTTTGCCTTCCTCGGTTGACCGTGACTGGAATTGGTCCGTTCCAGACGTGTTGGGGACAACAATCGGATACCCAGGGCGCCCCACTGCCCGCTTGGATCGGGCCTTCAGCTCCTCTGCGACCCTCTCCTCTGCGATCGAGATATAGGTCGGGTCGGTGTCGTAGCCGACGTAGCGTCTAGCGGTCCGCACCGCCGCGACCGCGGTGCTTCCCGACCCGAGGAAAGGGTCGAGGACCAAGTCGCCTACGAAGGTGTACAGCTCGATCAGCCGCTGGGGCAACTCCACCGGAAACGGCGCGGGGTGACCTACCCGCCGGGCCGACTCGGGCCGGATCTCCCACACATCGAGGGTGGCGTCGAGGAACTCGTCTGTAGATATAGACGGCCGATGCGGGCGACCCTGCGCTCGGCGCTCCTCGACGTCCACGGCACGGTCGAACCGTCCCTTCGACGCCACAATGACCCGCTCGGAGATATCCCTGAGAACCGGATTCGTAGGCGACCGATAAGACCCCCACGCACACGACCCCGAAGCACCGTCAGCCTTCTTCCAGACAATCTCACCTCGAAGAAGCATTCCGAGGTCATCGTCGAGGATCCTGACCACATCCGCAGACAGCGACCGGTACGGCTTACGCCCAAGGTTCGCTACGTTCACCGCGATGCGACCGCCGGGCTCGAGCACCCGCCGGCACTCTGCGAACACATCAGCCAGCAGCTGCAGGTACTCGGCGTAAGAGGCAGGGATAACACCCTCACCCAGCGCCTCCTCATACTCCTTACCGGCGAAATACGGAGGTGACGTGACGACAAGCGCCACCGAGTTATCGGGGAGCTCAGCCATCTTGCGGGAATCACCGCACACCAGCGGCTCGGACAGCTCGAAGAGGTCGGACAGCTCCTCGTCACCTGAGATCGCTTTCGGCGTGAACCGGGCGTAAAAAGCGCTGGCATCGTGGCTTTCCCGTGCGCCGACACCGAAATTGCTCGTCGAAGTCGACCGGCCCTGCCTTCGGGTCACGAGCCTTCCTCCACGCCCACTTCTACAGGTGGGAGCCGGTCGAGAAACTCACTGACAGCCCGCTCCACCAAAAAGTTCGCTGACACCAAGCGAAGATCGGCCTCACCACGAAGACGCTCGTAAAGAGAAACAGGCAACCGGACGGCGGTCGCCCGGCGAGGCTCGAAGTAAGT
>JAJZAM010000018.1 GCA_021799445.1 Actinomycetes bacterium | reverse complement strand
CATCCCAGCGCACGCAGGCGGTCAGCGTCGCCGCGATACTCAACGCTCAAGCCCGGCCGGGGGACCTGGTCATCTACTGCCCTGACCAGTTGGGACCGGCAGTCAACCGCCTGCTCACCGTCAAGGACGTCACCCAGATCACCTTCCCGCGGGCGATAAGCCCGGACTTGGTGGACTGGGTCAACTACAAGTCGGTGATCGCATCGACCGACGTGTCCCAGTTCGCCCAGTCGGCCCTCCAGCGAGTGTCGGGCGGCCAGACGGTTTGGCTCGTGTGGCGAAATGGCTACCCAGGCTTCGGCGGTGACTGCGGTTTTCTCGCCAGCTGGCTCGGGCTTTTACGCTCCCCGGGGGTGACGCTCGTGCACGCTAACGGCGCCAAGTACTACGAGTACGAGAACCTGACCCGATTCAGCGGTTGACCTGCACGACCGGACGAGCGCAGGTACGCTTTCACGCCGCCACCCCGCCGGAGTGTGCTCTACGGCCGGGCGGGTGTGACCGAATTTTTAAGAGAGGAAGCACAGGCTTTGACTGATCCCATACCCGAACTGGCGTCGGACGTCGTGATCGTCGGTGGCGGCCCGGCCGGCTTGACGGCCGCCTACGAGCTGGCCAAGCGGGGTTCGATGGCGACGGTGCTGGAGGCTGACGGTGTGTTGGGGGGGATCAGCCGTACCGTCGAGCGCGACGGGTGGCGCTTCGACATCGGGGGTCACCGGTTCTTCACGAAGGTGGCGCCGGTGGAAGCGTTCTGGCATGAGGTGCTTCCCGACGAGGACTTCCTTCTGCGGCCACGTAAGAGTCGGATCTACTACAAGGGAAAGTTCTACGACTACCCGCTCAAAGCTTCCAACGCCCTGTCTAATCTCGGGGTGTTGGAGGCGGCGAGGTGCGTGGCTTCGTATGCGTGGGCGCGGGTTCGACCGCCAGCGGATCAGGACATGTACGAGGGTTGGCTGGTCGCGCGGTTCGGTTGGAGGTTGTACAACCATTTCTTTAAGACTTACACCGAGAAGGTGTGGGGTCACCCTGCGTCGGAGATGCCGGCGGACTGGGCGGCGCAACGGGTGAAGAACCTGTCGTTGGCGTCGGCTGTGGTCAACGCTTTGCTACCTAAGCGCAACCAGAAAGACATCACCTCGCTTATCGAGGAGTTCCAGTATCCCCGTCTCGGTCCGGGCATGATGTGGGAGCGTTGCGCCGAGCTGGCCCAGGCGATGGGAGCGAAGGTTCTCATGGGTGCTAAGGCGACCCGGATCGTCCACGAGGGGGGCCGGGCCGTGTCGGTCGTCGCTTCGTGCGACGGGGCGGAGACCACGTTGGCTGCGTCGGCTGTGATCTCGTCGATGCCTATAGCGTCGCTTGTCAGGGCGTTCGATCCGCCCGTCCCCGACGAGGTGCGCCGGGCAGCTGACGACTTGTACTACAGGGATTTTCTTACCGTTGCTTTGGTCGTTCCCGCCGAGGCGGTCCCTTGGGACGACAACTGGATCTACATTCACGACACGTCGGTGAAGACGATGCGTATCCAGAATTTCGGTTCGTGGTCTCCTTTCATGGTCAAAGAGGGCCGGAACGTGCTCGGCCTTGAGTACACGGTGGAGGAGGGCGACGAGGACTGGAACGCCGCCGACGACGTGCTGGTCGCCCGCGGCGCGCAGGAGCTGGGACGGCTCGGCCTTCTCGACCCGGGGAAGGTGGAGGCAGGTTACGTCGTGCGGATGCCCAAGGCGTACCCGTACTACGACCTCGACTACGCCGCGAACGTCGACAAGATCCGGGCTTGGATAGCCGGCAACGCCCCTAACGTGTACCCGGTGGGTCGTAACGGCATGCACCGCTACAACAACCAGGATCACTCGATGTACACGGCCATGCTCACCGTCGAGAACCTCTTCGGGGCTGACCACGACGTGTGGTCGGTGAACGTCGAGGAGGAGTACCACGAGATCAACTCCCGTCCCGACCCTCGGGCCAGGGACGCCGCGCGGGTCTCAGCGGGTTCGTCGGTGGCGGCGGGCACTGGCCGGGCTGCCCCGATCTTACCGAAGCGGCCGGCGCGTTGAGCAGGATCTGGTACTGCCGCAACTGCGGTTACGAGGTCGGCTCCAGGGGTCGCTGCCACGCTTGCAAGGAGAAGCTGACGCCCTCAGCCTTGGCTGAGCTGCCGGTCGGCTCTGAAGACGACGAGGTCGGTTACCGCATCGACGGTTGGGGCGGTTCCGAGCGCGGCGAGCTGATCGTCCGCCTCAACGACCTTGGCATACCACACCGCTTTGAAGACGAGGAGCTCGTCGTGGACGCTTCCGACGAAGCGCGGGTGGACGACCTCGTCGCCGTCCTCGGCGACCTGCTCAGGCCGCGCCTGCTCCGGGTGGCAGCGGCCGGCGACCTCGAAGCTGGTGACGACCCTGACGGCGACGACCCTGACAGCGACGAGCCCGCACAAGGAGCGGCATGGGACGTCGACGGCGCCAGCGCCGATCGGACGTTGCGTTTCGACAGCGGCGAGCAGATGCCCGAGGGAGGCGACCGGTCGGAAGAGGCCGACCCCGGCGACGCTGACGGTGCAGGCTCGGTCGAAGCCCAGCCAGCTGAGGACGACGACCCTGCGCTAAAGGCTGCTGTGGAACTTCTCTCCGACGCTGTCGCACGCCTGTGCGACGATCCGACTGACATGCAAGCCGACGCCGACGTGGCCGAGGCGTCGGCGTCGGTGTTCACCGTCGAACGCTATGGGCGTTTCGACGACCAGGAGTGGGCGGCGGTAGGCCGGGTTACCCGTCAGCTGCTCGCCCTTCTCGGGGCCGACGAAGCCCTAGACGAAGCGATCGCCACGCAGGCAGCCGTCCTGCGCCGGCTGCTCCACAAGGCGACGCCCGAACCCGACGCATCCCATCCCGTCGAAGCGGACGGGGAGGACAGCTCCGAGATCGCCGACGACGACCCGTCCAAGGCGGGCGGTCACAAGCGTCCGGAGCGTACCGTCTACGAGCTACCCGACTGGCTGCCCGACCAACGCGCTGAGCTGGAAGTGAGGCTCTCCGCAGCGGGCATCGTATTCGAATGGGACGGGGACGACCTGCTCGTACCCGCCGAGCGGGAAGACGACGTCGACGCCATCTTCGAGGACATCGTCGGCGCTGGAAGCGACGACGACGACTCCGACGAGGAACGTTACCGTGCTCTGACCGAACTGTTCGCCTCGACCGGCAGGTTGGCCGCCGACCCTGCTGACACCGACCGCCAGGAGACGGTCCGGGAATGGTCTTCGCTCGTCGGCGGATCCCCGCTGCTGGGCATGGACGAGATCGACTGGTTCAGGATCATGTCCAAGCTGCGGGCTCTTGTCGCCGTCCTCGACGGGGAAGGCGACGCCGACTCCATCGGGGACCTAGCCCAAGAGATGCACGAACTCCTAAGGACGGTCGTATAGCCCAGGTCCCACGCCTAGCGCTTGGCGGCAGCGGTGACGCCCAGCGCCTAGCGCCTAGCGCCCGCGGAACGCTTCAGCGGAACTCGGCGTAGAGCTTCGCGAAGGCTTCGCAGGCCTGCGCCAGGCGTTGCACGGTCACGTACTCGTCGTCTCCGTGCGCCTGGTCTATCGCGCCCGGCCCGCACACCACTGCCGGTA
Organism: Actinomycetes bacterium; assembly: GCA_021799445.1. Classification (GTDB taxonomy): domain Bacteria; phylum Actinomycetota; class Acidimicrobiia; order Acidimicrobiales; family Palsa-688; genus JAJZAM01. The sequence goes on along the minus strand of JAJZAM010000018.1, from coordinate 25,804 downwards.
TTCCCGCTTGGTTGCGGACGAACCTGGCGTCGGTCGTGAAGGTCATCCCGATAACGTCGGGGTCGGAACCGGTGACCGATGCCACGCACGAACGTACCAGCACAGCGAACGGGTCGCTTGCGGACATCTCGCTCGCCTCGCCGAAGGTGTCCACCTCGAAGGTGTAGCTGAGACCGTCCACCGCTGCCCTGTCGACCATGGCGGTGATCTCGTCGGCGGCCGACTCTGCGGTGGCTCCCGGCAGGAGACGGCGGTCAACGCCGACCACGCAGCTCTCGGCGACAGTGTTGAAAGCGCTGCCACCGTTGATTATCCCTATGTTCGCGCTGGGCGCGCCGAGCAGCGGGTGCTCCGGACCGCCGAAGTCGGCTCCGTGCAGGACGAGCACCACACGAGCTGCGTGCTCGATCGCCGAAACCCCGTCACGGGGGCGGCTCCCGTGCGCCGGCTTGCCTTTCACGATGATCCTCCCTTGGAGCAGACCGCGCTCAGCGACGCACACGGCGAGGTCGGTAGGTTCGGGTATGAGGCAGGCGTCGCCCGCTATGAGCCCCATGTCGAGGAGGACTTTCGTTCCCAGGCCTCCACCGCGCTCTTCGTCGGCGACTAGATGGAAAACTATGTTCGCTCCCGGGGCGCTGCCGGCCCGTTCGAGGGTGTCCAAAGCAGCGATCGCAGCGGCTATACCCCCTTTCATGTCGGCGGAACCCCGACCGAACAGCTTGCCGTCGACCAGCCGGGGGATGAAAGGGTCGCCGCTCCACGCTGGGGCGTTGACCGGTACCACGTCCAGGTGGCCGTTGACGATCAGAGTCCTCCTCGAAGGGTCCGGACCGTCGGGATGGGGTATCTCCGCGACGAGCGTCAAGCGGCCCGGCGAGGGTTCGACCCTGGTCCAGCGCGGATCCCAACGTCTAAGTGCTGAGCGGACCACACCTTCGATCGGCGTCTCGTTGCCCGGCGGGTTGCGGGTGTCGACCGACACCAGCTCCTCGGTCAGCGCTACGAGGCGTTCGACGTCAACGTGGGAGGATCCTGGGGTGGGGGTCATTGCACGAGCCTACGATGATTGGCGGGACACACGGGGCGGCGGGACATACTTGTCTGGACATGACAACTCACGAGTCCCACGCTGCTACGAACCTCTCTGCAAAGGAGCGGGGCAGAGATCCGGCGTCCCTGTTCGAGGCGGCCAGGGCGGGGGATCGGGCGGCTCTGGGACGGCTCCTGTCGCTGGTGGAGCGCTCCGGGCCCGACGCGCGCAAGGTTAGCCGACTAGTCTTCGCTTTCGGTGCTGCCCGGCACGTGGTCGGCGTCACCGGCGCGCCGGGAGCCGGGAAGTCGACCCTAACCGACAAGCTCATTGCGGTGATCAGGGCTGAGGGGTCGAAGGTCGGTGTGCTCGCCGTGGACCCGAGCTCCCCCTACACGGGTGGGGCGATACTGGGGGACAGGATAAGAATGTCCGGTCACGCCACAGACGACGGGGTCTTCATACGTTCCATGGCGACCAGAGGCCACCTTGGGGGTCTCGCGCTGGCCACTCCGGAGGCGGTACGGGTCCTTGCGGCCTGCGGGTACCCGACGATCCTCGTCGAGACCGTCGGCGTCGGGCAGGTGGAGGTCGCGGTGGCAGCAGCGGCCGACACGACTGTCGTGGTGGTCAACCCCGGATGGGGTGACTCCGTGCAGGCAGCCAAGGCAGGCCTTCTCGAAGCAGCAGACGTGTTCGTCGTCAACAAAGCGGACCGTCCCGGAGCGGAGCAGACCAGAAGGGACTTGGAGTCCATGTTGGATCTTTCCGTCGGAGCGTCTTCTGGCCGGCACGCACCGGAGGCGGCCGCTAAGGACCCAACGGCGTGGAGGCCTCCGGTGCTCGCCACGACGGCGGTTTCGCCGACGGGTGAAGGGATCCGCGAGCTGTGGGACGCCATCGAAGCGCACCGCCGACACCTGGAGGACACCGGCGAGCTAGAAACCCGTCGCCGACGGCGGATGCTCGAAGAAGCACGTAGCGTCCTTCTAGCGCAGGTAGCGTCCGAGTTACAAGAAGCAGAACGCACCGAAGGCTACGCACGTCTAGAGGCTGCCCTCGCCCGCCGTGAGATCGACTCTTACGAAGCGGCCGCGGCGTGGAGAGCCGCCTCGGGGATCAGCCCCATGTGACGCAGCCAAGTTCGAAGGGATCCGCGAGCCCTTCGTGGTTCGGGACTACCCTCACCGTGTAGCCGTGCAGGCCTGAGCGGTCACAGATGAAGCGACCCTCGTAGCGCCCGCCGGCTCCCCTGACGAGGTCCACGACAGACGTGGATTTCATCTCGCCCCCTGCTCCCACTGGGCCGTGCAGCAGCTGCACTTTGACGTCGGAGGGTTCGAGATCTCCCAGTTCGACTTGGACCGATACGCTGCGGGGCTCCCCTAGGTCCACGTCGGCTGCGTCGCCGTCGTCGTCGACGTCGACGACTTTCACCTGCGGCCAAGCTTCCGTCACCCGCCGCTTCCACGCCGCCACGTCCTTAGCCCCCCTGTAGCCGTCAGCTGAGAGGAGGGCGGCGTGAGCGGCGGACGGCTCGTAGTAATCCTCGACGTACTCGCGCACCATCCGCGACGCCATAACCTTCGGGGCGAGGGTTGCGATAGACGTTTTGATCTTGGCCACCCACTCGCGCGAGTGGCGTTGCGTCGAGCGCTCGTAGAACGCCGGGATTATCTCCCGCTCGATGATCGCGAACAGGTGGTCAGCCTCGACTCTGTCCCTCTGGTCGAGGTCCTCGAGAGTCTCGGCCGACGGGATAGCCCACCCGTTGCGGCCGTCGAACATCTCGTCCCACCAGCCGTCGAGGATCGACAGGTTCAGCACCCCGTTGAGAGCCGCCTTCTCGCCGGAAGTGCCGCTGGCCTCCATCGGCCGGCGGGGAGTGTTGAGCCACACGTCGGAGCCCTGGTACAGCATCCTCGCCACGGCTATGTCGTAGTCCGCGATGAACGCGATCCTGTGGCGGACTGCCGGGTCGCTAGCGAAGCGGATGATCTCGGCGATCATCTGCTTGCCGAGATCATCGGCAGGGTGCGCCTTACCGGAGAACACGAGCTGGATCGGCCTGCGGTCGTCCAGCAGCAGCGCCCTGAGGCGCTCCGGCTGGGAGAGGAGCAGCGTCGCCCGCTTGTAGGTGGCGAAACGCCGGGCGAAGCCGATCGTCAAGAACCGTGAGTCGAGCAGGTCGTCAACCCAGGCTTGCTCCGCTGCGGGAACACCGTTAGCGCGCAGTGCCCGGCGCTGACGGTCTCTCACGAAGTCGATGAGAGCCTCCCGCCCCTGGTCCCTGGCCCGCCACACTTCATCGTCGCGGGCGTTGGAGATCCTCGCCCACTCGTCGGGTCCAGCGTCGTTCCACGCCGGCGACACGTACTTGCAGTAAAGGTCGTCCATAGGTGCCGACACCCAGGTCCGGCCGTGTACCCCGTTGGTTACCGAGCCGATCGGCACGTCGTCGGTGTCAACGGACGGCCACAGCCCTTGGAACATCTCCCTGCTCGTCTGGCCGTGCAGTCTTGCGACCCCGTTGGACCTCGCGGCGAGACGCAAGCCCATGACGGCCATGTTGAAAGGTTCGAAGGAGTCCTCGCCGGGGAAATGCCCGACGGACATCAGCTTGTCGAACGAGATCCCGCACTCGTCCGCCAGGCCGGAGAAGTAGCGTTCCATCAACTCCCGCGGAAAGCGGTCTATGCCCGCCGGGACGGGCGTGTGGGTCGTGAACACCGTGCCGGCTCTGACGGCTTCGACCGCCTCGTCGAAAGAAAGGCCCCGGTGCGTGACGAGTTGGCGCACCCGCTCCAAGCCGAGGAAGCCGGCGTGACCCTCGTTGGTGTGACACACCTCCGGCTCCAACCCGAGCGCCCCCAAGGCTCTAACCCCGCCGATGCCGAGGAGAATCTCCTGGCGCAGCCTGTGCTCAATCCCACCCCCGTAGAGACGGTCTGTGATCTTGCGGCTCTCGTCGCTGTTGGGCTCGGTGTCGGAGTCGAGCAGGTAAAGCTTGACCCTCCCGACTTGGACCAGCCACACCCGTGCCGAAACGCTCTCGCCCGCCATGTCCACCGACACCGTCAGGTCGTCTACCAGTTCGGTTGCCATGGCATGCGGGTCGAGGATCGGGAAGCGCTCCTGCTGCCAACCGCTTTGGTCAAGGTGCTGGCGGAAATACCCCGAGCGGTACATGAGCCCTACGCCGACGACCGGAACCCCGAGCGTGCTCGCCGCTTTTAGGTGGTCGCCTGCGAGAACTCCGAGGCCGCCCGAATACTGCGGGAGAGCCTCGGCGATGCCGAACTCGGGGGAGAAGTAAGCGACGCAACTGAGGTGGTGCCCGTCGCGCTGCTGGAACCACTTAGGCGCTTCAAGGTATCTGGTCAGCTCGTCGTATCTTTCCGCAAGGAAAGCCGTGAAAGTAGGGTCCCCGGCCAGGTGCTCAAGACGGTCCCGGCTGACGAGGTTCAGCAGCCTGATCGGGTCGTGCGTGCTGGTGTCCCACACTTCGGGGTCGATCCAACGGAACAGATCCTGGGTGCGGGTGTCCCAAGACCAGCGCAGGTTGCACGCGATCTCCCGGAGCGGAGCCAGCGTTTCAGGAAGTCTGGCTCTCACGGCGAAGCTGCGAAACGCTTTCATGCACTTTACGCTATCGCGCCGGGGAGAGGCCCTCGCCTGCCTGGCCGTCGCTGGGGTCGGCCGCGTCGTCTTCGGGCTGGTAGCGTAGGGTTGTGAGAGGGGAACACCAAGCGGCAAGCTCACCGGCCAGCGTTTCGCGTCGAAGGTCAACGCGATGACGGGACGGCTCGTAGTCGAGGACGTGAGACCCCGGACACCTTCGGGGTTGCAACCAGCTAAAAGTGCTGTAGGCGAGAAGATAAAGGTAAGCGTTGTCATGTTCCGTGACGGCCACGACCCGATAGCGGGCCGTGCCAGGCTCTTCTCGGAGAACGCACGTTCAAAGGGAAGGCCCGCGCAGCTGACGCTCGTAGCCGAGTCGCCCCTCCTCCCCCTCGGCAACGACGAATGGGAAGCGACCCTCGTCGCCGAGCAGGTCGGTCCGCACCGGATAGTCGTGGAAGGCTGGACGGCCCGGTTCGGCTCCTACGGGGCGGACCTAGACGCCGACAGCGCCGTCGACCTCACCTCGTCTGACCCGGTGCCGCTGTGGGTGGACAGACAGCGAGCGCTTTTCGGCGCGTGGTACGAGCAGTTCCCCCGCTCCCTAGGAGGACTGGCGGGTATGACCGCACGAGTCGGCGAGCTCGCCAGCTACGGCTTCGACGTCTTGTACCTCCCCCCGATTCACCCTATCGGCCGCACTTTCCGCAAAGGTCCCAACAACACCCTCGTGGCTGGGCCCGATGACCCTGGGAGCCCCTGGGCTATCGGCTCAGCCGACGGAGGTCACACCTCGATACACCCGGAGCTGGGCGACGAGAGCGACCTTCGACGCCTCGTCGAGGAGCTCGCCGCTAACGGGATGGAACTAGCCCTCGACTACGCCCTGCAGTGCTCGCCGGACCATCCGTGGGTGTCCGAGCACCCCGAGTGGTTCTATCACCGTCCCGACGGTACTATCGCCTGCGCCGAGAACCCGCCAAAGGTCTACCAGGACATCTACCCACTAAACTTCTGGCCCGAGCGTGAGGCGGACCGGCAGGCCCTGTGGAAGGCCTGCCGGGAGATCTTCGAGCATTGGATCTCCTTCGGTGTGAAGATCTTCCGGGTCGACAACCCTCACACCAAGCCCGTCGCTTTTTGGGAGTGGGTCATCGACGCCGTCCGCTCCAAGCACCCCGACGTGATCTTCCTCGCCGAGGCGTTCACCCGTCCTCACGTGATGGCACGCCTCGCCGAAGCCGGGTTCACCCAGAGCTACACCTACTTCACGTGGCGGACCGCCCAGCACGGCCCGGACGGGATCTGGGCGTACATGGAGGAGATCGCCCACGGTCCTAAAGCGGACTACATGCGCCCTAACTTCTGGCCGAGCACGCCCGACATTCTCGCGGGCCCGCTTCGCAACGGCCCGCCGAGCGCTTTCGCTCTCAGGTTCGTGCTTGCGGCGACCCTGTCACCGTCGTACGGGATCTACTCGGGCTACGAGCTTTACGAAAACCAGCCTGCGTCTGACTCCAACGAGGAGTACCTCGACTCGGAGAAGTACCAGATCAAGGTTCGGGACTACCACGCCCCGGGCAACCTCTACCCGCTGATAACGAAAGTCAACTCCATCCGGCGCGAACATCCGGCGTTGCAACGCCTTCGGAGCGTGCGGTTCTGGCCGACCAGCAACGACTCTGTGATCGCCTACTCCAAAACCGGCGACGACGGGGCCGACTCGTTGCTGTGCGTAGTCAACCTCGACCCGTACGCAACCCAAGAGGCGCTGCTCGACATCGACCCGGCTGCTGTGGGCGCCGGCTGGGCTTGGCCGATGAACGTCACCGACTTGCTTAGCGGGGAGGTGTTCGTCTGGCCGGGACCGAAACCCTACGTGAGGCTAGACCCGGCGTCGCGGACCGCTCACATCTTCGCCGCCGGAGCGGTGGCAACCCCGTCATGAGCAGCTGGTACCAGAACGCGGTCTTCTACGAGGTGCTTGTCCGTGGCTTCTACGACGCCAACGGCGACGGCACAGGGGACCTCGCCGGGCTGACCTCAAAGCTCGACTACCTGCAGTGGCTCGGCGTGGACTGCCTGTGGCTCCTTCCCTTCTACCAGTCACCGCTTCGCGACGGCGGCTACGACATTAGCGACTTCTGGACGATCCTCCCCGAGTACGGGGACCTGGCTGACGCAGTGGAGCTCGTAGAGGAAGCCCACCGGCGCGGGATCCGGATCATCGCCGACCTTGTGATGAACCACACGTCCGACCAGCACCCGTGGTTCCAGGAGTCCCGCCAAGGTGCCAACAACGCCAAGTCGGACTGGTACGTGTGGCGGGACAGCGACGAGGAGTACCGAGACGCGAGGATCATATTCGTAGACACGGAGAAGTCCAACTGGACTTTCGACCCTCAGCGCGGTCAGTTCTACTGGCACCGGTTCTTCCACCACCAGCCGGACCTCAACTACGACAACCCGGAAGTCGCCGACACGATGATCGACGTCTGCCGCTACTGGCTCGACATCGGCTTGGACGGGTTCCGCCTCGACGCCGTTCCTTACCTGTTCGAAAGGGACGGCACCAACTGCGAGAACCTGCCCGAAACCCACGAGTACCTCCGCCGGCTGCGAAAAGAGGTTGACGCTTTGTACCCTGGCCGTCTCCTGCTCGCCGAGGCGAACCAGTGGCCCGAGGACGTCGTGGCTTACTTCGGGGAAGGAGACGAATGCCAGATGTGCTTCCACTTCCCGGTCATGCCGCGGATGTTCATGGCGGTCCGGCGCGAGCAGCGCTACCCGATAACGGAGATCCTCGCCCGCACCCCTGAGATACCCGCCGGGTGCCAGTGGGGGATCTTCCTGCGCAACCACGACGAGCTGACCTTGGAGATGGTCTCGGACGAGGAACGCGACTATATGTGGGCCGAGTACGCCAAGGATCCCCGCATGAAACGCAACATAGGTATAGGCCGTCGTCTCGCACCGCTAGTCGACAACGACAGGCGCGTCGCGGAGCTTCTCCACGCTCTGCTGTTCTCCTTTCCCGGCTCCCCGATCCTCTACTACGGCGACGAGATCTCCATGGGGGACAACATCTACCTCGGCGACCGGGACGGCGTTCGGACCCCGATGCAGTGGTCCCCGGACCGCAACGGCGGTTTCAGCACAGCGGATTTCGCCCAGCTGTACCTTCCTCCGCTGATGGACCCCGTCTACGGTTATCAGGCCGTCAACGTCGAGGCTGGTATGCGCAACCAGAGCTCGTTCCTGCACTGGATGCGGCGGATGCTCGAAGTCCGCCGCCAGCACCCCGTGTTCGGCACCGGCTCTTTCGACGTTATCGGAGCCGACAATCCGTCGGTCCTGGCTTACGTCCGTACCCTCGGCTCGTCCCAAGCCGACGCGCCCGTTTCCGCCCCGGGACAGGCTGCGTCCGGCTCGGCTAGCGAAGACGGTTTGGAACGACCCGACGTGAGGGTACGACAAGACGTAGTGCTGTGCGTTTGCAACCTGTCCAAGCTGGCCCAGCCCGCCGAGCTTCCCCTGCAGCGCTGGGCGGGTCGGACACCCGTCGAGCTGATGGGCCGGGTGCCTTTCCCTCAGATCGGGGAGCAGTCCTACTTCGTGACGCTGCCGCCCTACGGTTTCTACTGGTTCGAGCTAGCGGACGGCCCAGAGGCACCTTGATGGGCGCATCCCCGTTGGACACGTCCTGGGTTGGCGGACTCGTAGGCAACCTCGGGCCGTACCTGTCCGCTCAGCGCTGGTTCGCTTCGCGCGACAGCGTCGATGGTCCCGAAGTTTCCCTGGTGGACGCCACGCTTCTCGCCGGGGGCCAGCTTTCGGGATCGATCTGGCAGGTTCTCGTGAGAGCCGGCGGGGACGTCTACCAGCTTGTGCTCGTCGTGCGCGACGTGTCCGAGCCCGGCGGCTCCGGCGGGGTGAACCCCCCGGGGGTGGTGTCGCTTTTAGGTGACCTGGTCGTGGTCGACGCGCTCGCAGACCCGGACGCGGCCATCAGGCTGCTCGAAGTCATCTCCAGCGGAGGCCACAGCGCCCAGCGTTGCAGGCCGGTCACTGCGGAGCAGTCGAACACGTCGGTGATCTTCGACGACCGGCTCATCCTCAAAGTGTTCAGACGTCTAAGGCCGGGGCGCAACCCTGACGCCGAGGTGACCTCGGCGCTAGCCGGTGCCGGCTTCGCCAGCGTGGCGGCACCGGTAGTTGTGTGGGGCGACGACGCCTACGACTACGCCTTGGCGCAGTCGTACCTGGCGGGAGGCAGCGACGGGTGGGCTTTGGCTTTGGCGTCGCTGCGCGACCTTTACAGCCTCTACGAGTCCTCAGGGGAGCAAGACCCCGCCGAGGCGGGTGGCGACTTCGGGCCTGAGGCAGCGCGGCTGGGTCAGGTGACCGCTCAGATGCACGAGCATCTGAGCCGGCTTTTCCCTACCGTGCCTTCCGGCCAGGCCCGCGAGACCTGGGAGGGGCTGATCGCGTCGATCCGCAGGCGGCTCGACGACGCAACCGCCAAGCTCGGCAGGGACCTGAGCGTCCTCGCCGAACCCCTGATCGCCCGCGCTCGTTCGATCGACGGACCCGGACCGGCAATACGAGTCCACGGGGATCTCCACCTTGGCCAGGTGATGCGCACCGACCTGGGGTGGTTCATCCTCGACTTCGAGGGGGAACCGGACCGTCCCTTAGCTGAGAGGCTGGCTCCGGCTTCCGCGTTGAAGGACGTTTCGGGCATGCTGCGTTCTTTCCATTACGCGTCTCGCTTCTCGCTGAGGGAGCGTGAACCCGACGAGCGGCCGCTGCTGCGCAAAGCGGCGCTGGCGTGGGAGGTCCGCAACAGGGTTGCGTTCCTGTCCGGGTACCGCGGCGAGGCCGGGGTGAGCTCCTTGATGCCCGACCCGTCCGCCGTCGCAGACGTCACGGCCGTCTACGAGCTGGACAAGGCCCTCTACGAGCTCGACTACGAGGTGGCGCACAGGCCCGAGTGGGTGGACATACCCCTCGAAGCCCTGCAACGGCTGGCCGATCCGAGGAGCGGCGAACGCGACGAGATGGAAGAGGAGGGTCTCAGGTGACGCAGGAACTCAACTACGGAGATTCCGGCCGGGCCGGGCCCGAAGCTTCCCCGACCGGGGGGAAAGCCTCTGACTCGGTGAAGTCCGAACTGGCGGCCGAGATCGACAGGCTCGTGGCGGGTCGTCACAGCGACCCTCATCGGGTCCTCGGCCGTCACGGCACCACGGTGCGGGCTTACCGGCCGGGAGCGTCGAAGATGCGCCTTTGCTGGAAGGCGGCGGACGCCGTCGAGATGACCCTCGTCCACCCGGCTGGCGTCTTCGAGGGTACACGTCCCGGCGCTGACGCCGGCGACCCAGCGGGAGCCTACGAGCTCGAAGCGCTCTACGGCGACGGGCTTTCAGGGCGCACCTTCCGCTTCCACGACCCGTACTCGGCTTGGCCGACCGTCGGGGAACTGGACCTGCACCTCTTCGGGGAGGGCCGTCACCGCCGGCTCTGGGAGGTCCTAGGGGCGCACAGGCGAGAGCACAACGGCGTCGCCGGCACGGCGTTCGCAGTGTGGGCTCCCAACGCAACGTCGGTCCGGGTCGTCGGGGACTGGAACTTCTGGGACGGCAGGGTCCATCCGATGCGCTCCCTCGGATCGTCGGGGGTTTGGGAGCTGTTCATACCCGGAGTGGAAGCGGGGCAGAGGTACAAATACGAGATCCTGACGTCGGCTAACCAGTTGAGGATCAAGACCGACCCGATGGCGTTCGCAATGGAGCTTCCCCCGGCGACGGCCAGCGTCGTGACCGCCGGGTCTAGCTACGATTGGGGTGACAGCGAGTGGTTGGAGCGACGCAGGAACGCCGACCTCCTCCACGAGCCGATGTCCGTGTACGAGATGCATCTCGGGTCGTGGCGTTGGACCGCCGGCGGCGAAGGCGAGACGTCCCGACCGCTCGGCTACGAGCAGCTAGCGGAGGTCCTCCCCGGCTATGTGCGCGACCTCGGCTTCACCCACGTCGAGTTCATGCCGATCGCCGAGCACCCTTTCAGCGGCTCGTGGGGCTACCAGGTGTCCGGCTATTACGCCCCGACGTCGCGCTACGGAGACCCGGACGCTTTGAGAGCTCTCATAGACGCCCTTCACCAGGCGGGTATCGGTGTCATCGTAGACTGGGTTCCGGCGCATTTCCCCAAGGACGACTTCGCCCTGGCCCGTTTCGACGGGACCGCCCTTTACGAGCACGCCGACCCCCGCCAAGGTGAGCACCCCGACTGGGGAACGCTGATATTCAACTTCGGGCGTAACGAGGTGCGGAACTTCCTCGTTGCCAACGCCTTGTACTGGGTGGAGGAGTTCCACGTGGACGCCCTGCGGGTGGATGCTGTCGCTTCGATGCTCTACCTCGACTACTCGCGCAAGGAGGGCGAATGGGTGCCTAACCGCTTCGGGGGGCGCGAGGACCTCGAAGCTGTCGAATTTATAAAAGAGGTCAACGTTGTCCTCTTCGGCGAGCACCCTGGTGCAACTGTGATCGCCGAAGAGTCGACCTCCTGGCCTGGGGTGTCACGACCCGTGTACCTGGGAGGGCTCGGCTTCGGGTTCAAGTGGAACATGGGCTGGATGCACGACACCCTCGACTACTTTCACCACGACCCGATCCACCGCCGCTACCACCACGGGGAGCTCACGTTCGGCTTCTTGTACGCGTGGTCGGAGAACTTCGTGCTGCCACTGTCCCACGACGAGGTGGTGCACGGGAAGGGGTCGCTTCTGGCGAAGATGCCCGGTGACCGCTGGCAGCAGCTCGCCAACCTGAGGGCTCTTTACGCGTGGATGTGGGCTCACCCTGGCAAGCAGCTCGTCTTCATGGGAGCGGAGCTCGCCCCCGAGACGGAATGGGATCACAACCGCCAGCTCGACTGGTGGATCCTCGAACGGTGGGAGCAGCACCGCCAGGTCAAGGACCTTCTCGGCGAGCTCAACCGGGTTTACAAGATGACCCCAGCCCTCTGGCAGGCCGACGACGTTCCGGCCGGCTTCGAATGGATCGAAGCTGACGACTCCGACCAGAGCGTCTTGGCTTTCCTGCGGAAGTCGCCTCGCGGGGAGGAAGGTCCCGGCGAGCTGCTGTGCGTGGCTAACTTCACTCCAGTCGTCCGTTACGGCTACAGGGTCGGTTTGCCGTCCGGCGGGTCGTGGACGGAGACCGTCAACACCGACGAGCGCCGTTGGGGCGGAAGCGGCGTCGCTAACCCGGGCGAGTTGAGCTGCGAGCAGTTGGGATGGCACGGCCGCCCGTGGTCGCTGGAGCTGACGCTGCCCCCGCTGGGCGTGATCTGGCTGCAGCCGGTCAGGCGTTAGCGGCGATAGCCGACCGCAGGTCCTGCGTGGCCCGCTCGGGGGGTGTCACGTTGATGAACACGCCCGAGCCCATCTCGAAACCGCCCCTAGTAGAGATCTTGGGTATCACGTGCACATGCCAGTGGAACTCGGAGCGGGTACGGAACGGCGCCGAGTGGAACATGATGTTGTAGGCGACGTCACCCACGCTGGAGCGCATAGCCGACAGGGCACGGGCTACCGCCGCGGCCACGGCGGCCAGGTCATCGTCGCTGGCGTCGTGGAGGTGCGTCTCGTGGCGGCGGGGCACCAAAAGCATCTCGTATGGAGTGCCGCTCCAAAACGGGGCGATGGTCATGACCGACTCGTCGGCGTGGACGATCCGCTGACCGGCTTCCTCTTCGGCGTCGACGGTCGCGCACAGCAGACAGTTACCTTGGAACCGGGCGAAGCCGGCTAGCTCGTGGGCTGCCTCCCCTGGTATGAAAGGCATGGACAGCAGCTGGCCGTGAGGGTGCTCGACTGACGCCCCGGCTTCCCTGCCCGAGTTGACCACCGCCTGGCTGTAACGCAACCCGGGCGACTCGGCGTGTTCGAGCATCCTCGCTTTGATGGCGGCCGTTATCAGGGCTGACTCGCCCCGCGTCAGATCCGCCCAGCTCACGTCGTGGCGGTCGGAGAGCACGATCACCTCGTGCGCTCCGCTGGCAGGAGCCTGGGTGAAGAGCGGGCCGAGATGGCTGACCACCATCGGCTCGTTGCCGCTGAAGGCCGGGTAGAGGTTCGGGAGCACCCTGACAGCCCAGCTCCCGCCGGGACCGGGAAGCTCGAGTATCGGTGGCAGCGCTGGCTTGGTGCCAGGGCAGAATGGGCATGGGCGCAGCGGGTCGTCCTCGACGGGAAGTCGCCGGGGTAAGAAGTCGGACGGCCTCTGCGCCCGCTCCCCGGCTATGACAACCCACCGGCCGGTCAGTGGGTCAAGTCTTAGGTCGCTCACTTCGCTGAAGGTTGGCAGAATCCGATAAACACACCTCGACGGTAGTCCTCCCTGGAGGTGATAGCGCGCCACGCCCCGTCTGGCACTACGCTCGCCTGCGTGGCTGTCTACCTGGACCACGCCGCTGGCGGCCCGATGCACCCCGAAGCCGTCGCAGCGACGCTCGGATGGATCACCTCCGGCTTCGGTAACCCGTCAGGCGCTCATCAGGTTGCCAGGCGAGCCCGTCAGGCCATCGACGAGGCGAGGGAGGAGATCGCCGCTCTGATCGGCTTCACCCCCGGCGGGATCGTCTTCACGTCGGGGGGCACCGAAGCCGACAACTTGGCGCTGCTCGGAGCGTCGGCGGCGAGTCGGGGAGCGATAGTCGTGAGCGCCGTTGAGCACCCGGCTGTCATCGAAGCCGCACGCGCAAGCGGCCGGGAGCTGAGGGTGCTTGGAGTCGACCGCGACGGAAGGGTGGACCTCGACCAGCTCAGCGGACTGTTGGACCGAGACGTTGCGGTGGTGTCGGTGCAGCTGGCTAACCATGAGACGGGCGTCGTTCAGGATCTAGCAGCGATCGCCAGGCGTGTCCGCAGACGCTCTCCGCAGGCGGTGTTGCACACCGACGCGGTTCAGGCGGCCCCTTGGATGGACCTGCGTTCGGTGGCAACGTCAGCTGACCTGGTGTCCATCAGCGGGCATAAGTTCGGGGGACCTCAGGGTGCCGGTGTGCTCGCAGTTCGGCCCGGCGCGCAGGTCTCACCGATACTCCACGGCGGAGGCCAAGAACGACGCCGGCGAAGCGGCACCCACAACGTGGCCGGAGCGCTTGGAATGGCCGCCGCTCTCAGGGTGCGCAGCGAACAGCGCGCCGAGACAGCAGCCGCAGTGGCCGGGCTACGTGACCGGCTCTGCGAGGCGGTGACCGCTCGTGTCAGCTCGGCGGTCGCGACGGCGTTGGACGCCCCAAGGGTCCCCGGGCATTGCCATATGCGCTTCCCCGGCGTGGAAGCCGAGTCCCTGCTGTTCCTCCTAGACCAGGCGGGGGTGTGCGCCTCGGCCGGGGCGGCCTGCGCCAGCGGAGCGTTCGAGCCAAGCCCGGTGCTGATGGCCATGGGCGTCTCTCGGGATGAAGCCAGGTCCTGCTTGCGCCTGACGCTCGGACCCGACACGACACCAGCCGACGTGGACTTCGCCGCGGAAGTCGTCGTCGAAGCTGCCTTGCGCCTCGGGCGTCGCGCTGGGGCGAAGACCCTGGCAGCCCTATGAGGGTTCTTGTTGCGATGTCTGGCGGCGTGGACTCTTCCGTCGCAGCGGCTCTTCTAGTCGAGGCGGGACACGAAGTGGTCGGTGCCACCATGAAACTGTGGGGGGGCACCTCGGATCGGGGATGCTGTTCGGTGGGCGACGTCGAAGACGCTCGCCGGGTGGCCCAGCAGATCGGAGTCGACCATTACGTGTTCAACTTCTCCGACGACTTCGAACGTCACGTCGTCGACCCCTACGTGGAGAGCCACGCGACGGGTTCGACCCCCAACCCGTGCATCGAATGCAACCGGCACCTGAAGTTCGACCGTCTGATCGACCGGGCCGATCAGCTCGGTTTCGACGCCGTAGCAACCGGCCATCACGCCCGGATCGTCCAAGGGCCCGACGCCCAGCTGTGGCTCGCCAGGGGCGCCGACTCGGCCAAGGACCAGTCTTACGTGGTGCACATGCTCGGCGCCGAAACCCTCCCCAAGGTCATGTTCCCCGTCGGCGGCATGACGAAGCAGCAGGTGCGGGCGAAGGCCGTCGCGCTCGGCCTGCAGACCGCGGCCAAGCCCGACAGCCAGGACGTCTGCTTTATATCAGGCTCCGGCGGGCGGTCGGCCTTCCTGTCCGAGCGGATCCGGCTGCGGCCGGCGAAAGTGCTCGACGAGGCGGGCAGCTTCCTCGGGGAGGTTCCAGCCGTGGAGATGGTCACCGTCGGTCAACGCCGGGGGCTGGGACCGGCAGTAGGAGCCCGCTACGCGCTGTCCGTCGACGTGCAAGCAGCCACCGTGACCGTCGCCCCAGCGGACCGCCTGTTGGTGAGCGAAGTGCGTCTCGACCCGGTCTTTTGGGTGCGCGAACCCCCGGGCGGGGACGAAAGCCTCCTCGCCCAGGTGAGCGCTCACGGGGAGCCTGTGCCCGCGCGCTGGGAGGCGGCGGGCCGGGTCTGCTTCGAACGCCCGGTGCGTAAGGTGGCGCCAGGCCAGAGCGTCGTGGTGTACCGGGGCGACTTGGTAGTCGGGGGCGGAACCGCCGCCTACTGAGCGTCTTTGGCGCCTCTTTGGCGTTGCGACGGTCCGTGTGCCGGTAACGTCTTCGCGTGGCCGGCACCGACCCAGCAGAAAGAGCCGCAGAGCTACGAGCGCTCATAGAGCACCACAACTACCGCTACTTCGTGCTCGACGACCCGGAGCTCACCGACGCCGAGTTCGACGACCTCGTAGCCGAGCTCGCCCGCCTGGAAGCGGAACATCCCGGTCTCGCCTCGAAGCGGAGCCCGACCGTTCGGGTAGGCGGGGAGGCGTCGACGCTTTTCGCCCCGGTCCGCCACGCTTCTCCGATGATGTCCCTGGACAAGACGACCAGCTACGAGGAGCTGATCGCTTGGGGAGCCCGCATGGAACGCCTCGGCGCAGGCCGGTCCGCGACCGGTGACCCGGCCGAGCCTACCCAAGGGTCGGCGGCCGGTTCGAAAGGGCTTCGCTTCACGTGCGAGCTCAAGATCGACGGGCTCGCTTTGAGCCTTCTCTACGAGCAGGGGACTCTGGTCAGGGCCGCAACCCGGGGTGACGGCGACGTCGGGGAGGACGTGACCGCGAACGTCGCGACGGTCGGCGCGATACCCCGAGCTCTTTTCGCCGCCGGCGGGCCAGCCTCAACCGGCGAAAGCCTAACGTGGGGGGTCCCAAGCCTGGTAGAGGTCCGGGGCGAGCTTTACATGCCGATCGCATCGTTCGAGGAGCTCAACAGGCGTCAGGCGCTCGCCGGGTCCCGCCAGTTCATCAACCCGAGGAACGCGGCCGCAGGGTCGTTGCGCCAGAAGGACCCGGCGGTTACCGCAAGCCGTGACCTCGGGTTTTGGGCTTACCAGCTGGGGGCTGTCGAAGGGGGACCCGGCTTCGCCCGTCACAGCGAGACGCTCGAATGGATGCGCAAAGCCGGATTCCCCGTGAACCCTCACATCAAGGTGGTAGAGGGACTCGACGAGGTCGACGAATACTGCCGAACGTGGCAGGACAAGCGCCACTCGCTCGACTACGAGATAGACGGGGTGGTGGTCAAGCTTGACGACCTTGCGGAGCAAGCCGAGCTCGGCTCCACCTCCAGGGCGCCGAGGTGGGCGATCGCCTACAAGTTCCCGCCGGAGGAAAAGACGACACGCCTCATCGACATCATGGTGTCGATAGGACGCACCGGCAAGGCGACGCCTTTCGCTGTGCTAGAACCCGTCGTCGTCGGCGGTGCCCGGGTGTCGCTCGCCACGCTGCACAACGAGGATCAAGTTCGAGCTAAGGACGTGCGGCCGGGCGATACGGTAGTGGTCAGGCGCGCCGGGGATGTCATACCTGAAGTTCGAGGGCCGATCGTAGCTCTGCGCCCGGAGGGCCTCGCCCCTTGGCGGTTCCCGGACCGGTGCCCTGCGTGCGGCGGACGCCTTGAGAGGGCGCCGGGGGACAGCGACACCTTCTGCGTCAACGACGGCTGCCCCGCCCAGGTCGTCGCGCGTATCACGCACTTCGCATCCAGGGGAGCTATGGACATCGAGCACCTAGGCGAGGCAACGGTCCGCCAGTTCGTTGAGGCGGGGATCCTCCACGACATCTCGGACGTCTACTACATGGACTACGACAAGGTGGCGACCCTCGAAGGCTGGGCGGGTGTCTCGGTGGCGAACCTGAGGGCTTCGGTAGAAGCCTCGAAACGTCGCAGCCTCGCCAATCTCCTCGTCGGCCTTTCCATCCGGCACCTCGGTGCTGCGGGCAGCCAGCTTCTCGCCGGTCACTTCCGCTCCCTAGACGCTATCGCAGCAGCCGACGCGGACACCCTGTCGAGAGTCGACGGCGTCGGCCCGGTCATCGGAGCGAGCGTCGCCGGCTTTTTCGCAGCCGAAGCCAACCGTCGCATCGTCGAGAGGCTCAGAGCCGCGGGCGTGACTTTCGAGGATCCACGCTCGGAGGCTTTACCTCAGGTGCTCGCCGGACTTTCGATCGTAGTGACCGGCACCCTGGCGCGCTGGAGTAGGGAACAGGCCGAGGCGGCGCTGAAAGCGCGTGGGGCGAGAAGCCCCGGCTCTGTGACCAAGCGGACGACGCTCGTCGTTGCCGGCAGGGACCCTGGGGCGGCGAAGATAGCTAAAGCCGCCGAGCTCGGCGTGCCGGTCGTCGACGAGGAAGCCTTCGAGGAGCTCCTCGAGCGGGGGGTGCCTGACAGCTGAGCGTCCTGCGGGCCCGGCAGGCGCCGGTGCCGGCGGGCTACATCCGCGTCTAGCGGCACGCCGCAGGGTAGCCTCACAGCGTGGTGACGTCGCGTATCGACGATCTGGTCGGTCGGGTTTTGGGGGACAGGTACCGTCTGACGCGCCCGTTGGGGGTTGGCGCCTCCGCACACGTCTACATTGCGGAGGACACCAAGCTGAGACGGAAAGTAGCAGTAAAGCTGCTGCACCCGGCGCTCGCCGGCGAGCCGGCTTTCTTGGCGCGCTTTGAGGCTGAGGCGCGTGCTGTCGCCTCGCTGCGTCACCCGAACATCCTCCGACTGTACGACTCGGGGCGCGACGAGGCCGGACCTTACCTGGTGATGGAGCTGTTGGAGGGTGGCAGCCTGAGGGCGATCCTCGATCGGGGCTCGCTGCTGTCCCCAGGTCAGGCTGCGGCGGTCGGAGTTGGGGTGGCCCGGGGGCTCGCTCACGCTCACCGCCAAGGGCTGGTCCACAGGGACATCAAACCGGCGAACTTGATCTTCGACGAGGAAGGCCGTGTCTACATAGCCGACTTCGGGCTGGCGAGGGCTCTTGCCGAGGCGGCCTTGACGGAGCCGACCGGGGCTGTCGTGGGGACCGGACGTTACGCAGCGCCGGAGACTCTCAACGTCGGGCACTTGGACGCAAAAGCCGACGTGTACTCGCTGGCGGTGGTATTGGCGGAAGCTTTGAGCGGGGAGGTTCCCCTCGTCGCTGACACCCCCCTAGGCACTCTCGCGCTGCGAGCCGGGGCGGACATGCCCGTCCCGGAGGGGGCGGGGCCGCTCGGGGAGATCCTCGCAGCGGCGGGCCGTAA
This sequence comes from Actinomycetes bacterium, assembly GCA_021799445.1. Classification (GTDB taxonomy): domain Bacteria; phylum Actinomycetota; class Acidimicrobiia; order Acidimicrobiales; family Palsa-688; genus JAJZAM01. Next base: position 7,499 of record JAJZAM010000018.1, on the reverse strand, counting down.
GGATCCAGCCGAGCGTGTAGACGCAGCCCGTCTAGCCGACGCGCTCAGCGAGGTGTGCGAAAGGCTGCCAAGGCCGGCACCGTTGGCGTTGCGTCCCCCGGCCGATTTGGACCCGGTCAGCACCGAACTGGTCGACCCGACCGAACTGGTGGGTCGCCCCCAGCTTTTCGATGATGGGGCGTCGACCGAAGAGCCGGCCGGCGCCGACGGCGTGACGTCCGGCGAGGGGGCGGGAGGGGACGGTCCGCCCGTCACGTCCCGGCGGTCCGCTCGCAAGTTTTGGGTTTTGGCAGCGGTTTTGGTGGTGTTGGCCGGTGGGGGAACCGTAGCGTGGGCTGCGGCCACCGGGCGCCTCTTACCTGTCAGCCATCCTGTTCCCAACCTCGTAGGAGAGCCCCGAGCGCAGGCTGCTGCCGCCCTCAGCCGTCTACACGTGCGTCTTGGTGTCAGCTCAAGCGTGTACAGTTCGCTCTACCCGGCGGGTGACGTGGTCAGCCAAACTCCCTCGCACGGCCGCATCGACGAAGGCAAAGCGATCAGCGTAGTGGTGTCGCTCGGCCCGGCGCCGGTGCGGGTCCCTGACCTAGCCGGCGACACTGAGCAGGCCGCCGAGCAGGCTTTGAGCGCTCTCGGGTTGCGTTACGAGCTGGCGCCGGAGGTACCGTCGATGACCGTTGCGGCCGGCGACGTGGTCTCGTCAAGCCCGTCCTCGGGCACGCTGGTCCCGGGACAGTCGGTCAGCATCGTGGTCTCGTCTGGCAAGCCGCAGGTGGCGGTCCCGTCGCTAGCCGCGGGCGCCTCATCGAGCGCCGCTCAAAGCGCCTTGCACGCGGCCGGACTGGCGGCCGCAGAAATATACGATTACAGCACCACGGTGCCTAAAGGCGATGTGATATCGCTCAGCCCCCCCAGCGGGTCCAAGGTGACGGTCGGTTCTCGCGTCACCGTGGACGTGTCACTGGGACCTCACTACGTCACCGTCCCCAACCTCGCCGGGGATTCCGTCGGGGCGGCCGTGCAGGCTCTCTCAGCGGACGGGCTCGGAGTTGCCGGGACGAACGGCAACCCGATCAACTCGGTCACGGCGACCTCGCCGGCTTCGGGCACCCAGGTCCTATACGGGAGCTCGGTCACGCTCGTAACCGGCTGAAAGCCCTGAGCTTGCCCCTAGCAGCGGCGGGGCCGACTCGGTTATGATCACACCGGAGTGAGTCTCCTGGCCTCGGGCGAGTCGAGGTCAAATATGAGGGAGGGTCGGAATGTCCGCTCTATCCAATCCCAACTCCGCCCCCGGGATCTGCGGTCTCGGGGCGGTCACCGGCTACGGCTGGGGCAAAGAGCACCTGTGGGAGGGTGTCCTTTCGGGCGAGTCGGCAGTGCGGATGGTGTCGGTGGACGGGAGCGACTACCTCGCCGCCCGGCCTGAACCCCAACCTTCGGGGGCTCCAGTGCTGGACCACCCGTCGCGTTACGGCCGGGCCCTGTTCTACGCGACCCGCGAGGCTGTAAAAGACGCCCGGGAGCGCGGCTGGATTCCCGGCCAGAGGGTGGGCTTGATCGGCGCCGGCTCCGTCGGCGACGTCGAATACCGCAGGAGCTACCTGGGTGAGCATCACGGGCATATGCGCAACCGGGACTACCTGGGTCTTATCCCTTCGACAGCACCGGCAATGTTGCTCCGCGATCTCGGTTTCTCCGGCGGGCCGGTGATGAACATCCAGGCGGCCTGCGCAGCTACCAACGTGGCTCTGGTCCTGGCATGGCAGTGGCTGAAAAGCGGTTTCGCGACGGACGTCATCGTCGCAGCGTGCGACTTCTCCGCTCTTCCGGAGGACGCAGACCAGTTCCACAAGATGGGAGCCCTTGCGGTTAGAGGGAACCCTCTCGACGTCTGCCGGCCGTTTCAGGCCGGCTCGTCGGGCTTCGTCGTTGGAGAGGCCGCTAGCACCCTGATCGTCTCGTCCCGCTCGGACGTTCCCTACGGACGGCTCCTCGGGGGCTCTATGGTCCAGGACCCTTACCATCCGATCGCGCTCAACCCCGACCTGACCGAGCTCGTGAACACCTTCGAGGGGGCGCTGTCAGCGGCCGAGGTAGGGCGTCGCGACGTCAGCTACCTGTACACCCACGGAACCGGCACCGCCCAAAACGACGCCTCGGAGATAGGCGTCGCGGAGAAGGTGCTCGATCCTGACGTCACTTTCCTAGCGACCAAGCCGCTAACCGGTCACTGTCAAGGGGCGTCAGCGGGAGTGGAAGGCGTCCTAGCGCTTCTCGGCCTGGAGCGGGGAATCATGGCGTCGGTCCGACCGGTAGCAGCCGCCTACCCAGCGCTCGCTGCTGGCCCGGCGCCGCGCCGCGACGGTCTGGTACTAAAATCGGCTATAGGAATGGGCGGGTTCAACTCGGCAGTCGTCTACGCCCCGACGGACCTGTAGCAGCGCGTAAGGACCCCCAAGTCCCCCCCCGCAGAGGGAAAAGCCAGAAGTGGTCTGAAAGTTACTCCATCGGCCTGCCGATACTACTCTCGCAGGAGGATTCGGCGTGCGAGACGTGCTTCGGGCTGGCGGACAGATGAAGGTCCTTGAGGAGCTTTTGGGTTCCTGCGCGTCGTGGTCCTCCCCTGACGCTTTCATCTCCAACGAAGCAGACACCGAAGGCTTCGACGGGCTCAGCACGCAAAACGACCAGCTTCCAAGCGTGGGAGCCCCGAAGTTGGTCGCGTTGTTCGAGCGCCTCGGCCTAGCCGCTTTCGTTCTCAACACCGGGGCGAGCACGCAAGACATACAAGTAACTTCGGGTTTGGCTGCAGTGCTCGAATCTGCCCCCGGAAAGCTGAACTGCCTCGACGACCTACTCGCCTTTTTCGCCGAACCTTGGCGCACCGCTGTCGGAGCGGCTCTGCGGGCTTCGGCGGGAGAGGGGTCCACCCTGCAGGTTCCGCTGCAGTTGGAAACAAGTTGCGGCGCAGCTCTCTCGGCGACACTGAGCGCAGCGTGGCTTTCCGTTGGGGAGGGTGTGGAGCTGGTCGGCGTGGTCGAACTGAGCAGCGTCGAGCGCACCGTCGAGCCTCCGGAGCTCGCCGAGTCGTATCGTGCTCTAGCCGAGGTCAGCCCGGACATAATCCTCGTCCACCAGGATGGGAAGATCGTCTACGCCAACAAGGCGGCGAAAAGGTACGCCCGCTGTCGGAGCGACGACTGCCTCCTCGGAATGCCGATCCTCGACTTTCTGGCTCCCGAGTCGAGAGTGACGTTCAGCCAGCGCCTCGCGGCAATGTCATTGACCAACGAACCTGCGCAGTTCGCCGAGGAAAAGGCGGTAGCCCTCGACGGCACCGAGTTCGACATCGAAGCCACGTCGATAGCCACGGTGTGGGGTGGGCGTACGGCTTTCCAGGCCGTCGCTCGGGTGATCACCGAACGCAAGGAGGTGGAGAAGAAGCTGCGGGCTCAGGCGGCTCTTGTCGACGCGATCTCGGATGCTGTCGTCGTTGCGGAAGGCACGAGGTTCAAGGATCTGGTGATCACCTCGTGGTCGCGTGGGGCTAAAGAGATCTTCGGCAGGACATCCGACGAAGTCGTCGGTAAGCGGCTGAGCGAAGTCTTTGTCGGCTCTGAGCAGCTGGCGGGCCCCGCCTGGAAGCAGCTCTCCAAGCGGGGGAGGTTTTCCCACGAAGCCGAACTGGTGCGAGCCAACGGTCAGTGGTTCCCGGCCCACCTGTCGATCTCGCTGCTGCGCGACGAGACGGGCACGCCGACCGGTTGCATCCTGCTAATAACGGACGTGACAGTTCGCAAGGCGACCGAGGAGGCGCACCGGGAGCTGCAGGACAGGCACTCTGCCGTCGTCGCCGCCCTCGAGGAGGGGGTCCTTGTCATAGCCGGTGACGGCACGGTCGAGTTCGCCAACGCCGCAGCCGAACGGATCTTGCACTTGGCGGGACCCGCCGCAGGAAAGCATTTCAGCGAGATGCGCTGGAGCCTGATCAGCCCGGAGGGTAAAGCCCTGGGCGCAGACGAGTGGCCGGCGGTGAGAACGGTCATGACGGGCGAGCCCCGCACGAACGAGGTGTGCGGCGTCGCCACCCCCGAAGGTGCGGTATGGATATCGGTGAACTCAAGAGCCCTCGGCGGACCCGACGACAGCGGGCGCTACACGACTGTTTGCTCGATCACCGACGTGACCGAGACCAAGAGCGTCCGGGAGCGTCTAGCTCACGCGGCTACCCACGATCACCTCACCGGCCTGCCCAACCGCTCGGGGATGGAGGAGCGGATGCGCCGCCTGGCCGGGGAGCACCCAGGTTCGGTGGCGGTCATCTTCGCGGACCTGGACTCTTTCAAGTTCATAAACGACTCCCTGGGTCACGGCGTCGGGGATGCCGTCCTAGCCTCAGTCGCCGGTCGCCTGTCGGCCGTAGCCTCCAGGGAAGGCTTCCAGGTCGGCCGGCTCGGCGGGGACGAGTTCGTGGTCGTGTGCCCGGGCGTCGAAACCCCCGAAGCTGCCCTTCGAATAGCCGACAGTATCCTCAGCCAGCTTCGCTGCCCAACCAAGGTTCCCGGCGCTGACGGTTCAGGGCACTTGGTGGCCTTGACGGCTTCCCTGGGCGTGGCCGTCGTCGACTCGGCGAAGCTCGGAGCTGAGGGCCTCGCGTGCGCCGACCTGGCCATGTACGCCGCCAAGCAGGCCGGCGGTAACAGGGCGGAGATCTTCGACGACGAGCTGAGGGTGCGTGCACGGGACCGCCAGGAGCTGCGCGAGGACCTGGCCGGCGCTCTCGCCAGGGACGAGCTTTACGTCGTCTACCAGCCGATCGTCAACCGCAAGCGGAAGGTGACCTCATATGAGGCGCTCCTGCGATGGAAGCACCCGACTCGTGGCGACATCCCACCGTCGACGTTTATACCGGTTGCGGAGGAAGCCGGCCTGATAGTAGAGATCGGGCGCTGGGTGCTGCGCCAAGCTGCCGAAGCCGCCGTGCGGTGGACAAGAGCAGGCCACAGGGCCCGGATTTCCGTCAATTTGTCGGGTCGGCAGGTGTCTGAACCGGGTCTGGTCGCCACTGTCCGGGCCGTGTTGGAACAAACAGGGCTAGAACCTTCCGCTCTTTATGTGGAGGTCACCGAGTCTTCGCTCATCCAGAACGTGACTTCAGCAGCCGAGGTTCTAGCCGAAATAAAAGCCCTGGGAGTGGGGCTCGCGATCGACGATTTCGGCACCGGCTACTCGTCTCTTTCGTACCTCGACCGGCTTCCTTTCGACGTGCTGAAAGTGGACAGGTCGTTCGTCGCGGCGATCCGCGACGCCGGGTCCGACTGCACCCTCGTGTCGGGGATAGTGTCACTCGCCCACTCTCTCGGGCTGGCAGTCGTATCCGAGGGGGTCGAGACGCCCGAGCAGGCCGCGGTGCTCACAGGGCTCGGAGTGGACCTGATGCAGGGTTACCTTTTCGGCAGACCAGGCGAGCCCCCAGCGTAAGGCACGAGCGTAGGGCACGAGACACAGGCAGGGGCGATCAGGAGAAGCGTACGCTGCCGAAGCTGAGCGTCTCGGGTCGCCGGTCCCCGGAGGGACGCAACGAAATCTCGACCAGCCCTTCTCGGTCACCCTGCTCGAAGTGGACGGTCGCATTCTCGACTTCGACGCTCAGACCGTCCCTGGGCGCTCCGAGGATCTCCGCCCATAGCCGGGACGTCGCAGCAGGGTCGGTACTAGTGATAGTCACCGCCGAGATGGCATCCACCTTGGAACGATCCACTTTCGACTGCCAGTCCGGCCCGGCCGGCGCCCAGGGTCCGTCGGGGTTGTCGCCTCCAGGCTGAAAGTCGATCTCCAGGAACGACCCGGCCGTGTCAGCGGGGTGAAGCTGCATTATCTGAAAGCCGTCGTGGTCCGCTTCGAACGCGACCCGGACACCGAGATCCCGTACGCGCTGGCGGGCGGCAGCGTGATCGTCTGTGTGCATTATCACCATGTAACCCGCGTCGCCACCGGCCCGGTCCATCTGCCGTCCGGCAGCGGTGCCAGCCCTGGTCGGCGAGAGGACCTCCACGAACTGCGACCCGACCGGCATCACGGCGTTCCGCAGCCCGAAACTGCCCACCGACGGGTCGCGAAAGGCCACTTCGAGGCTGAGGGCGTCGTGGAGGGCTCCGACGGTCGAATCAATGTCATCGACCACGATCGCCACTTGGCGCAGCCTCATCCACGTCAACGGTCCGACCTCAAGCGCCGCCGACCCCGCAGGGGCCCGAAGCAGGGTCGAACGCGGTTTCGACGTGAGCACCAAAGCTGGGTTGCCACCAACTGAGACGCTAATCGATCATGGAGTGCATGTGCTCTCGCCGCGCGAACCTGACATCGTCTTCCCTCGCTAACACCCACGACTCCCTGCGGCGATGCTGGCATCCCGTGGCGCGCTCGTCTGAGGTCTCCGACACACCGTTCGGTGCGGTGCTTCTGGGCGAGCACCTGGTGCTGTTCCGCTCGGACGGCGAGGTGAAAGCCTTCTACGACCGCTGCCCGCACCGGGGGGCGCCTTTGACCTTGGCAACTCCGCAAGCCGGAGGGCTTCGATGCGCCTACCACGGCTGGTTGTACTCTCCTACGGGCCGCTGCATCGAAATTCCAGCGCTCGGGCCCGAGGCGCCGATACCGTCCCGAGCGCGTCTCGGTAGTCTCGGCGGGGTCCAAGAGCGGCTCGGGATGATCTTCGTCTGCCTCGACGATCCTCTACCCGGCGTCGAACTGCCCGAAGTGCCCGAAGACGACGATCCCGCTTTCTTGCGGGGTGAGCTGCCGGTGGTGCGGGCCCGGGCAGGAGCCGGCCTACTCGCCGATAACTTCTTGGACACCGCCCACTTCCCTTTCGTGCACGCTGGCACGTTCGGCGCCGGCGAGGAGCGCAAGGTGGGGCGTTTCGACATCAGGCGTGAGCCGGGCCGGCTGTCTTTCAGCGCCGGCTACGAGCACTCATTCGCTAACCGGGAAGATCCCGGCGTCGCTGCGGGGGAGCGACCATTGATCCAAACTCGGCGTCTGACATACCGTTATGTGGCGCCTTTTCACCTGACGTTGCGGATCGACTACCTCGAAGCCGGAGGGTCCAACACGGTAGGTTTCTTCGTCAGCCCCCTGAGCGATGAGCACTATCACATCTTCTCCGTCTTGTGGCGCAACGACCTCGGGGGGGACCCAGCCAGGATGGACGAGGCCGTCGACTTCGAAATGCAAGTTTTAAAAGAGGACCTGAGGGTACGTAACTGCTGCCAGGGTAGTTGGTAGTAGCTGTCGTACGTATGTGCTGCTATGTGATCGTGAACCTCTTGGAGTGGGCGGAGAAGGTAGGGGTGAGCAAGTTCACTGCTTACCGATGGTTCCGAGAGGGTAGGCTCCCTGTCCCCGCCCAACGGGTAGGGCGGCTGATCCTGGTGGATGTAGCAGGCGGCGACAGGTCGGGCGGGGACAGGGTGGTGCTTTACGCACGGGTGTCGAGC
>JAJZAM010000116.1 GCA_021799445.1 Actinomycetes bacterium | reverse complement strand
GCGAGGGGAGCTCCAGGAGCGCAGACTGATAGACACGGCACGGGGCCGTAGCTCAGTGGTCAGAGCAGGGGACTCATAATCCCTCGGTCGCTGGTTCGATCCCAGCCGGCCCCACCAGCTCAGAGGCATGTTCGGTTCGTACCAAGTCCACTCAGGACTACAACAGGGCTACTATTTCCCACATGCAGGGGACGAAGACCGAGTTGCGGCCCGGGGTGTGGCGACTGCGGGTATACGCGGGCCGCCGACCGAACGGGACTCCGATCCAGGTGAGCACGACGTTTATCTCTCCGGACGCGGCGAAGGGGATCGCAAGGCCCGGTGCCGGAAAGCGCCTCGCCGACCGAGAGCTGGCGAAGCTCGTCACGAAGGTCGCAGCCGGAGACGCCGTGGCGACCTCCACGACCGTCTCTGTCCTGCTCGACCGCTGGCTCGCCCACTGCGACTCGCTCGGGCGCTCACCGACGACGATGCGCAAGTACCGCCAGATCGCAGAGGCCATCGTTCGCCCGGAGCTCGGCAAGATCCGGCTCAGAAAACTCACCGCCGCCGACCTCGACCGGCTCTATTCGAAGCTCACGGTGAAGGGGAACAAGCCGGCCACGGTGCGACGCGTCCACGCCCTCATCGGCGCAGCGCTCCACCAAGCACAGCGCTGGGACCTCGTCGAACGCAACGTCGCCCTGCGTGCGTCGCCGCCGCCCGTCTACCCTGCGCAGGTGGGCGCGCCGACGCCCGCCCAGGTGCTCGCGATCGTAGAGAAGGCCGAGGAACGTGAGCCTGCGCTCGCCTCGCTCGTCCTGCTCGCGGCCGTAACCGGCGCACGTCGAGGCGAGCTGTGCGCTCTCAGGTGGCCCGACGTCGACTGGCAGGCCAGGACGCTTGTGATCGCCCACTCGGTCTACGAGACGCAAGGTGGGGGGTGGGCCGAGAAGGCGACCAAGACGCACCAGGTGCGCCGCATCGGGCTCGACGACTTCGCCCTTGCGGTCTTGCGCCGGCACCGCGCGGCCGTCGACGCCCTGGCTGGCGAGCTCCGCTTGGACGTCAACGAAGACGGCTTTGTCTTCTCCCGCAGTCCGGTGTGTGCCGAGCCCTACCTGCCGTCGCTCGTGACCAAGTTCACGTCTCGAATGGCGAAGCTGGCCGGTGTCGACACCCACCTCCACGCTCTGCGTCACTTCTCCGCGACGCAGGCGATCGCGGCCGGGGGTGATGTAATCACCGTCTCGAAGCGCCTTGGGCACGCTGACCCGTCGGTGACGCTGCGGGTCTACTCGCACGCGGTCGAACAGCGTGACCGAGAGGTCGCGGCGGCGTTGGGTAACGCGCTCTCATCAGCTTTCCCGAGCCAGCTCGATGGCACAAGGTTGTAGCTGAACGAATTAGCGGCTGCGTGCAGCACCACGATCCTGCTTGTCGAGGCGGCTGTACCAGCGCCGGACGCTGTTTGCATCGCTCGGTAGCTTCCCAAGCCGAATGGCGACATCGCGCCAGAAGCCCGATGGGAGTTGTCCCGCAGCCCCGCGCGGCGCGCTGGCGATCTCCCGATCGACGAAGGCCTTGTCTTCCCAAAGCGCCCGTCGTCCGGGACCCGTTGCCTTTCCGCGGCGCTTCAACTCCGGCAGCCATCCGACCCACACCTGTTCGACCGTGAGCCCGAGTCGCGTTGCGACCACAGCGGCGTGGGCGCGAATGCGCGCGGCGGGCGCGTCGGGATTGTGTGCAAGGAACTTGCCGAGTGAAATCGCCGCCCGCCCGTAGGGGGTCTTCACCGTCTCAGTGAGTCGAGGACCATCGACCTCGACAAGTCGCTGCCTGTGAACGATCCCCTCCTTGGATTGGTACCAGGTCTTCATTCGCTCTGAGTGCTCGGGCTTGGGCTTGCCCTTCCCCGCGCGTCCGCCCGCTCGGGCCCTAGATGCCCTTAGCTGGTTCGGCGCGGCGGCGAGCTTCTCCGCATTCTCCCGAGCCCTAGTTCGTCTCCGCTCCGTCTCCGTCACCACATCCGGGACAGCGGCCCCGTAGCGCTCCTTGAGCTGAAGGTAGACGTTCTCTGGCGGCGCTGCCCCCCTTAGCCAACGACACACCGCCGCCGAACTCACTCCCCATGTCCGAGCGAGCGCGCCCTGGCTCAGGTGCTCGTCCTCTAGGACCCGCCACAAGAACCTGGCGAACGGGGTGGTTGCCGGCAAGCCCCGACGGCGGCTGCGACCGTAGGCGACGGCGTCTTTGTACACGAGATTCTTTCCCACGACTGAAGTCTACAACGACTTGTTACGTACTGGTCAGCTACGACCCGTGACAAAATAGAATTGTCTCGCGCTTTTGACCTTTTGACCAGCGCCTTTGGATTTAGTCCCCTTCCCTTTCTCCCCTTGCGGGAGTTGCCTGAGAGTGTGCAGGACGACACGCTGAACACCGGTCAAAGCGAGCCAAGGCGTTATCAGGCAACTCCTCGCCGCAGGCCTCCGGCAGCTGACATCCGTCCCCTCTCCTGGGCCGCCGAGCAGCTCGGCATCGGGCAGAGCACTGCGTACCGGCTGGCAGAAGTCGGCAAGCTCCCTGGCTCGTTTCGCGTGGGGAGGCAATGGCGAATCTCGGTGCCGAGGTTCCTGCGCGAGGTTCACGGCGAAGGGAGCGAGTCATGAGCGCGACACTTGTGTTCAAGCGGAAGAGCGTCAACTACATTCTCGGTCCAGCCTGGATGGTCAAATGGCGCATCCTCAATACCTGCATCGTCCGGGATGACTGCAAGGTAGCCCGATGAGCGCCAGCACCTCCAACACAAACGGTAGCCTTCTCCATGTACCGCTTCCCGACCGCATTTCCGAGATCTGCAAACGCGCCAACCTGGCCTCGCTTGTCTCCGAGTACGCCGGTGCACCTGCTCGTATCTCCGGCGACAAGTTTTGGTTCCATTGCCCCGGACGGAGCCACGCGAACGGCGATCGCAAACCCTCCCTCGTCGTAAAGGCCGGTCGTTGGCGCTGCTGGTCTGCATGCGCAGCAGGTGGGGACGTCATCGATTTCGTGAAATTTGTCGGCATCGTTGGCACCACGCGTGAGGCGATCGACTTCCTGCATGAGCACAGCGCTTGTCCCTCAGTAATCAGCCCGCCTTCTCGCGCTCCCCTGTATTGCCCCAAGCGCGCAGAGGTGGAGCTCTCAGTCGAACGGGCTGAGCTGCTGCTCTTCAGGTACCTAAGAACTCGTGGCCTTCCAGCTGAAATTGCCGAGGTCCTAGGCCTAAGAGTCGTGGTCGACAGCTACGGCTACCCGCGGGTGCGCCATCCCTTCCGTCTACGTGGGAGAGAGGTGTACTGCGCCGATCGCGCGATCCAGACTGGCGTGGATCCGCGGTGGCTGTACAAGAAGGGAACGATTCCGTGCCCCTACGAGGTGGACCGCCTCGGCCGCGCCGGCATCACCAAGGTCCTCGTCACCGAAGGTGTGTCCGACGCCGTCACCATCGTCGCTGCGTTCGACGACCCGTGCGTCGTTGGCATTCCTGGGTCAGGCGGGTTCAAATCGGAGTGGGCAGTACCCGCATTTGTAGGGCTAACAATTCTGTTGTGTGCCGACAATGACAGGGGTGGAGAGCAGTTTGCGGCCGACGTGACTTCGAAGCTCGTCGACATCGCGAGGTCGGTGCGCCGTCTCCGGGTCCCCGAACAATACAACGACCTCGGTGTGTGGTTGATGACGGTCGGTGACGTAGGACGCTTCCGAGCCGAACTTGAGAGAGCGGAGGCCTGTGCCGAGGTGGTGCTGAAATGAGCGGCGTTGTAGCAGATCGGCTCGCAGGCTTTGATGCGCCGTCACCCAACGGAAAATCGCCAGACTCAGCGCGACCCAGAAGCAGGACGCAGGCACTTGCCCCGACCACATGGGCGGCGTTCTGGAAGCGCGAGGTGCCGGACAAGGACTGGGTGGTCGAGCCGATCGTTCCGCGTGGACGGGGCGTGGTGATCTACGGCCCACCGAAGGCCGGAAAGTCGCTGTTCCTTTTGGACATCTCGGCAGCCGCGGCCACTGGCAACTCGGTGCTCGGTCAGCCGCCCCGTAACCGAGTCCCGGTCCTCTACCTCGACTTCGAGATGACCGAAGACGATGTGCGCGAACGGCTGACGGACCTCGGCTACGGTCCCGCGAGCGATCTATCGGGCCTTACGTATTTGCAAACGACGTTGCTTCCCCCGCTCGATACGCAGGCAGGGGGCGACGCGCTCATGGTACTCGTGGAGAGGTTCTTGCCGGAGTTGGTGGTGGTAGACACCATGGCGAGCGGTGTGGAGGGTGAGGAGAGCAGCGCCGATACGTACCGCAGCTTCTACCGTTGGGCTGGTAGGCGGCTCAAGGAAGCTGGGGTCGCCTTGCTGCGAATTGACCACGAAGGCAAGGAGCGTGGCAAGGGGCAGCGTGGCTCTTCGGCCAAGAGGGACGACGTCGACGTGGTGTTCAGGATTGTCCGGTCGGCGGAGACAAATCTCCGACTGATGTGTACCCACAGTCGGGTTCCCTGGGTGCCGAGAGAGGTTTCCATCATGCGCCACCTCAATCCGGTTCTTCGTCACGTTGTGGCGATTGACTCGTGGCCAGCGGGGACGATGGAGCTAGCCGCGACGCTTGACGAAATCGGCGTGCCTCTTGACGCGTCGTTCAACGTCGCGAACAGGGCGCTCACAGAATCGTTCGGAAAGGGGCGTCGAAAAAGCGATGTTCTTGCCGCGCTCCGATTCCGCAAGGAGCAGCACCCGTCGGGCTGAGGAGCAACCAGCGGTTCCCGGGCGTGTGGGAACCGCACGGCTGGAACTTCGGAGGGAACCGAGGGGAACCCCTCCCTTGAGGAGGGAAAGAACCAGGTCATGGAGCGGTCGGAAGTTCCGGGAACTCCGCGGAACCGTTCGGGAGTCCACGGTTCCCGCTGGGGGGTTCCCTACGGGGAACCCCAACGGGACCGGACCGATCCTTGCCGTGGCGAACGCGGCTGATCACTCCTCTTTCTCCTCTCGGGGGCTATACGCGCGCGACAATGGAGTTATGAAGATGCGGCGACATTGCGCAAGACGCCGATGACAGCCGTTCCCACCGATGCTGGCCATGACAGGGCGCTCTGCGGTGCCCGGACGCGCAGCCACGGAAGCTGCCGCCGTCCTGCAGGCTGGGGTACGAGCCACCCGGGCGTCGGGAGGTGCAAGCTCCACGGGGGATCGACCCCGAGCCACCGGGTGGCGGCGCACGAGCGCCTCGTCGAACAGGAGGCCGCCGACATGCTCTCCCGCCTGGGACGCCCGGCACCTCTCGGGCACCCGGTCGAAGAGCTCCTCGCCCTCGGTGCCGAGATGCGCGCCTGGCAGGAAGTGCTGCGTGAGCGGGTTGCCTGCCTTGCGGAGTTGAGCGTCTTCGACCAGCTCGGTGTCGACCGGGAGCGGGCGCTCGTGTCCCTCTACGGGCGAGCGCTTGACCGCACGGCCCGGCTGCTCGTCGACCTCGCCAAGCTGACACTCGACGCCCGGATGGTGAAGGTGCGCGAGGCGCAGGCGCAGACCCTGCGTCGTGCACTCGATGCGGCGTTTTCCGATCTCGGCATCGCCCCGGATGCCTGGCGTCCGGTTGTCGCTCGGCGGCTCGCCAGCCTGGAGGTGTCATGACCACAGAGGTGCTCGTGCGCCTCGTTGCGGACCTTGAGGCCCGAAGCGGTACTGCGTGCGGGCGCTGTTGCCTTCCCCACCGCTCCGGTGCTCCAGATGAGGCCAAGACGTGCTCGTGCTGTCCTGCGTGCGCAGAGAGCCTCTTCGCCGAGCTCGCAGAGAACCTCGGTCGGGAGTTCCCAGACGTCGTCCCCTCGGGCCGTGGGGTCGTCACCGAGGAGGCGCTGGAGGTGTGCATCTCCCGTATGGAAGTGGAGCTCGCGAGCTTGAGCGGGGAATCAGCGCCCGAGCGGCCGTGAGTGCCGTCCGTCGTCCTCGTCGACCCCTGCGAACGAATCCTCCTCCCTGCTGCGCCTGTGGGCGCACCGGCTGCGAGCGGCACCGCCTTACCGATGGCGTCTGGGCGTGTGATCGCTGCCTCGCCGAAGCTCTCGAGGCGCTCCGCAGCACACGGCGCTGAACAGCAATGTCACATCTAGTGACATAGACGTGATAACGGTGCTAGGCTGGGGGTATGCGAGTGGCAGCGTACCTGCGAGTGTCGACGGACCGGCAGGCCGAGGAGGGCCTCGGGCTCGACGTCCAGGCCGAAGCGTGCGAACGGTGGGCGCGCCAGCACCGGCATCGACTCGTCGCCACCTTTCGGGACGAGGGTGTCTCTGGGTCGAACGGCCTTGACACCCGGACCGGCCTCGCCGAGGCCCTCAGGGCACTTCGTGACGGCGACGCCGATGGGCTCGTCGTCTACCGGCTCGACCGGCTGGCACGGGACCTCGTGCTGCAAGAGCAGCTCCTCGCCGAGATTCGGCACCTGGGCCGCAGGGTGTTCACGACGTCGGCGGCCGAAGCCGGGTACCTGGAGGACGACCCCGACGACCCGAGCCGCAAGCTGATCCGCCAGATCCTTGGCGCGGTCGCCGACTATGAACGCGGGATGATCGCCCTTCGTCTCCGCTCAGGGCGGCGCGCCAAGGCCGCGCGCGGTGGGTTCGCCTATGGCTCCCCGCCGCTCGGCTTCCGGGCCGAAGGCGGCGAGTTGGTCCCAGTTGACGACGAGCAGGCGACGCTGCGTCGGGTGGTCGACCTGCACGCCCAAGGTGCGAGCCTGCGCTCCATCGCAGAGACCCTCAACGCGGAGGGACGCCGGACCAAGCGCGGCGCACGCTGGCACCCCCAGACCGTGGCTCGCATCCTCGAACGGGTCGTACCGGTTGCACCCAGCGGCGCTGAAAATGCCACGGTGTCAGTCATGGCCGTAAACGAATAGGGCCTGGCCATTCCTGCAGGGCGTGGTGCGTCGAGGATCCAACCGGAGCCCCCACCCACTTGCACCGAATCGATCCTGCACCTGCCTTGACAACTGCACCGACCGAAAATTCTGGGCGGTGCGTATTTCCCAGCTCTTCCATTGACCGACCGGACCCACAAACCCGACTTTGTCGGCCCCTTCGCGTAATCGCAGGTAGATGGGGGCGCGCGTGAGGGGTGTTTCCCCTACAGATCGACCATAGGTCCAGGTCAGGCGATTGTGGCCCGGTCCCAGTCGCTCGTGTCCACGCCGAAGGCGGCGAGGATCTTCGACTGG
>JAJZAM010000115.1 GCA_021799445.1 Actinomycetes bacterium | reverse complement strand
AGCACGGCGAGAACCCCAATTCTGAACCGCCGGCCAGGCAGGGTCACGATCCCGGTTGACATGACCAACAAGAACAACGGCAGCGCCACCGCCGTGTAGCGGGCCACGAACGCTGCGTTGGCTATCATCCCGCCGACCACGGCGATGACCAGCGTGGCCAGCGCAACCCCCACGAGCGGAGCCATCCCAGGCCTGGGTCTCGCCTCCAGTACGACAGCCGGACCGGCCGGCACCTGACGCACCCGGCCGTGGCGGTCCTCCACGCTCACCATCGTCCCTGGGGCTGCGGTCCTGCCGAACGTTCCGAAGATGAAAGCCAGGAACGTGGCGAACATCAGCAGACCACCCCACGGTCCGCCTCCGCTCCAGTCGCTGAAAATCGCCAGCAGGTCGGAGAAGCTCGCAGCCGAAGTCCAAGGGGTGCCCGTGTGCAGGGCCTGGAACACAAACACAGGCGCCCACGGCAACCAGAACAGGCCACCCACGAACATCGCCTTGAAAGCGGGCTTACCGCGCCCCGACACCCTTATACGCCACAGGAGCCACGCGCCGGCGGCTACAACCAGGTAGATGCCCCAGTAGTGGGTGTAAAGCACGGCAGCTGTGCACGCCCCGAGGCCGATCAGACGCCAGCGTGAAGGGTTCTCGTAGGCGGCGCTCAACGCCAGGTAGCCGAGGAGCGAAACTGCGATCATGAGCGAGTACATCCGCGTGACGGTCGCGTAGTTGATAGCGAACGGGGACGACAGAGCAAGAAAGAAGCTCACCCAAGCCACGGGACGCCCGCCTATACGCCGTCCTGCGATCCAGAAAAGCGGAAGTGTTCCGACGCTGATCAAGCCCGAAAGCGATCTGACGGCAAAGTCCCCCTCGCCGAACAGCCTCATCCAAAAGTGGAGGATCACATAGTAAAGCGGCGGAGCCCCGTCGTGGCTTAGGGCGTGGGGGATCTGCGTCAGCGGCAGACGGGAGATGTCAACGCTGATCGTCTCATCCAGCCACAGGGCGCTCGGAGTCCAAAAACGCAGAGCGACGCACACGACGACCGCGACCCCGCCCGCAACAAGGAGCAGAGGGCTGGGCAGCGTGTCCCCGAAAAGCGTCTGGATGAGCGAAGGTGACGTCGATTCCTGCGCGCGTCGGGATGCGGTCGTCTCCACCACCGCTAGATCATAACTGGGTAACGATCCTGAGATGCGGTCAGGGTGCCGGTAATCAGGCTACATTCGCCGCGTGAGCGATGACAGGATATTTCAGCCGCAGGCCCCGGACCGTAACTTGGCCTTGGAGCTTGTCCGAGTCACCGAGGCTGCTGCGATGGCAGCCTCGCGTTGGATGGGCCGCGGCGACAAAGACGGTGCCGACGCCGCAGCGGTCGACGCCATGCGCATCGTCTTGGCCCAGGTCCACATGGACGGGGTGGTCGTGATCGGCGAAGGGGAGAAAGACGAGGCGCCGATGCTCTACAACGGCGAGCGGGTCGGTGACGGCACCGCACCCCAGACCGACGTCGCAGTCGACCCGATCGACGGTACCCGGCCGACCGCCCTCGGACGGGGAGGGGCTCTCGCAGTGATAGCCGTCAGCGATCGGGGTACGATGTACAACCCCGGCCCGTGCGTGTACATGGAGAAGATAGCCGTAGGTCCCGAAGCGGCAGGCAGGGTCAGCTTGGTGATGTCTCCCACTGACAACCTCAAAGAGATCGCCAAGGCCAAAGGCGAGCCCGTGCGTGACCTTACGGCGATCATATTGGACCGCCCCCGCCACGAGGCCCTGATCGAGGAGGTCCGAACCGCCGGCGCGCGCATCCGGTTGATCACCGACGGGGACGTCGCCGGGGCGATCGCTACCGCAAGGGAGGACTCGGGCGCTGACGTCCTGTTCGGCATCGGCGGAACACCGGAGGGTGTCATAGCGGCAGCTGCCCTCAAGAGCATGGGAGGGGAGATACAAGGCCGCTTGGCGCCCCGCGACGAAGCCGAGGCTGAGACAGCCGCCAGGCTCGGCTACGACGTTACGAAGGTCTTGGGCATAGACGACTTGGTAAGCGGGGACAACTGCTTCTTCGCAGCGACCGGCATCACCGACGGGGAACTGCTCCGCGGCGTCCGATACGACGCCAGGGGAGCCATAACAGAGTCGTTGGTGATGCGCTCCAAGTCCGGAACAGTCCGGCGTATCAACGCCCACCACCAGTTCCAAAAGCTCGCCACTTACACGTCGATCCCCTTCGCGTGACAGGCCGTCCCGTCAGTCTCTGACGGCCACGCACCACGAGCTTCGCCGCTCGTAGAACCCGGCGGGACCGTGAGCGCCGAGACAGTCGAAGCGCCATCCCTCCTGGCGAAGTCGGGTTTCGAGCCAGCCTAGTAGGATGGTGCCTATTCCTTGGCGCCGCTGGTCTGGGTCGACCCAGACCGCCACGAACGGTCCGTAGGCGTCCACCCACGCACAGGCGAGCCCGCACAACGCCCCCTCCCGGCGGGCGGATGCGAACACCGGGGCCAGCAACGACCGGGCTCCTCGCTGGGCCCAGACTTGGCGGTCGACGTAAGGGTCAAGGGTGAGCGCCTCGGGGTCGGGAAGCCTTGAGAAGATGACCTCTACGGGCAGTCCTCCTTCGGCCACTCGAACTCGACTG
This sequence comes from Actinomycetes bacterium, assembly GCA_021799445.1. Taxonomy (GTDB): domain Bacteria; phylum Actinomycetota; class Acidimicrobiia; order Acidimicrobiales; family Palsa-688; genus JAJZAM01. The sequence continues at coordinate 4,698 of JAJZAM010000115.1, read as the reverse complement.
CCTAGGAGCGCGTCGGCGTACGGCTTCCAAGACCGGTCAGACCCCAGCTCGAGCAGCACCAGGCGATCGAAGCTGACCGTGGCGCGATAGCAGCTGAGGCAGCTCAGCGCCTCGCTTATAGAGTCGGGCTCGCCGCCGTCGAGGATCGTCACGTGAGGGACCCAAGGCCAGGAAAGCTTCCGCTGCAGCGGCCCGGCGAACACCGCGTCCCGGAGGGCTCTAAGCCCGCTCAACGCAGGGCTGTCACCGCCAACCTCCAGGTAACAGACCGGATTGTCGGGCAGGAAACTGGCGGGCGGACCAAGAGTTAGCTCTAAGGGACCCGGAACGCTCGCCGCAGCCTCACGCATCACGCCGAGCGCCCGGGGAAGATCCGCCTGTTTGACGTTGACCGGTGGCACCAACGTGATGTGGGGAGGGATCTTCTCCAGGCCCGGATCCCCGAGAGCTCGCCGCAGGCCAGCGACTTCAAGCCCGGTCGGACCTTCCACCAGCAGCGCCACGCCTAACCTCGCACGCGAAGCCACCCCGACAGTCTGCCCGGCCCGTCGTCGAACGTCTAGACCCCCGAAGCATCTACGATGGAGAGGTGACCGACGACCGTGAGCTGTTCGACATTCTCGACCGGGAACTGGAACGCCAGAACACGACCCTCCAGCTGATAGCTTCCGAGAACTTCGCGTCCAAGGCGGTGCTCGCTGCGACCGGGTCGGTCCTGACGAACAAGTACTCCGAAGGTTACCCTCACAAGCGCTACTACGGCGGAAACGCCATCGTCGACGAGGTCGAGGACCTGGCCAGGCGCAGAGTGTGCGAGCTCTTCGGGGCGCAGCACGCGAACGTGCAGCCTCACTCAGGGGCGAACGCGAACCTCGCCGCGTACCTGGCTGTGCTCGACCCGGGGGATACTGTCCTTGGGATGCGCCTCGACCAGGGGGGTCATCTCACCCACGGGTCGCCGGTAAACATCAGCGGAAAGTTCTACAACTTCGTCTCCTACGGTGTCACCGACAGCGACGAACGCCTCGACTTGGACCAGTTGGAGGCTTTGGCCAAGCAGCACCGGCCGAAGCTGATCGTCGCGGGCGCCACCGCCTATCCGAGGATAATAGATCCCGCGCCGATCAGGGCTATAGCGGACAGCGTCGGCGCTCTTTTCATGTTCGACGCCGCCCATATCGCAGGGCTGATAGCCGGCGGGGTTCACCCCAACCCGGTCGGTGTCGCCGACATCGTGACCTTCACGACTCACAAGACGCTACGAGGGCCGCGAGGAGGAGCGATCCTCTGCAAAGCGGAGCTGGCGTCCGCCGTTGACAAGGCGGTGTTCCCCGGCCTTCAAGGCGGACCTCTCGAACACGTCATCGCCGCGAAAGCCGTGGCGTTCCGGGAAGCTTCGACCGCCGAGTTCGCCGCCTACGCCGCCCAGATAGTCACCAACGCCAGGGCCCTCGCCGCAGGACTCGCCGGCGAGGGCTTCAGGATCGTCTCGGGCGGCACGGACAACCACCTGATGCTCGTCGACTTGCGCTCCTTCGACGCCGAGCTCACCGGCAAGGTCGCTCAGGAGGCTTTGGACCGCAGCGGCATCACGCTCAACAAGAACACCATCCCCGGCGATCCCCGCTCGGCGTTCGTCACCTCCGGGCTTCGTATCGGCACGCCGGCTGTGACCACGGCCGGGATGACCGAAGCCGAGATGGCGCACATAGCGCGGCTGATCGCTGCCGTGCTGCGCGCCCCCGACGACGGTGCGCTCGCCGCGGAGATCCGCGAGGAGGTCGGGGTGCTGTGCTCGAAGTTCACCCCTTACCCGTGACGGGGATGGCCTGATCGCCGGTTACGGCGACTACGGGCTGGTCGCTCTGGTCGCAGCCACCACGACGTGGCTGGCGACGTTCGTCGTGCGACGCCTCGCGAAGAGGTTCTCGTTCGTGGTAGCCCCCGACGAGAGACGAGTGCACGAGAGGCCCACACCGACCCTCGGGGGAACGGCGATGTACGTCGCTTTTCTCGTGTCGATGGTCGTAGCCTCCCAGCTGCCCGGTTTGAGATCCCTCTTTCGCGGCTCTTCCGATCCTCTCGGCGTTGTCGTCGCAGCGTCGATAATCTTCGCCGTAGGAGCCTTCGACGACGTCAGGGACATGTCAGCACCCGCCAAGCTGTCCGGGCAGATTCTCGCCGGGCTCGCCCTTTACATCTTCGGCGTGAACATGCTGTACTTCCGGACACCTTTCGTCGGGACTGTCGTGCTTTCCAACGGTCTGGTGCCGATCCTGACCGTCGTGTGGGTGGTCGGAATGGCCAACTCTATCAACCTGGTCGACGGCCTCGACGGCCTCGCGGCGGGCATTGTGGCGATCGCTGCGATAGCGTTCTTCTTCTATTCCGAGCAGCTGATCAAGGCGGGGACGATCCAGCCGGGCAGCGGACCGCTCTTCAGCGCCCTGGCGGCCGGTGTAACGATCGGCTTCCTACCCCACAACTTCCACCCGGCGCGGATCTTTATGGGCGACGCGGGCGCGCTGCTGCTCGGCCTGCTCATGGCGGCTTCGACTATGTCAGTTGTAGGTCAAACCGACCAGGATTTCAGCGGCCGGACCTTCTTCTTCTTCGCCCCGGTGCTCATACCTTTCCTCATCCTCGGGATCCCAATCCTAGACACGGCCTTCGCGATAGTCCGCAGGGCGGGTCGGAGAATGAGCCCCGCAGAGGCCGACAAGAACCATCTCCACCACCGGCTGATGCGCCTAGGTCACGGCCAGACCCGGTCGGTGCTGATCCTGTGGGCGTGGACCGCTCTGCTGTCAGGCCTGGTGCTCGCCCCGTCCTACGTCCAAGGAGCCCTCGGCGACGTTCCTTTCGGGGTAGCTGCGCTTGCCGTCGGTCTGTTCACTCTCGTAGGCGTTCGAGGACGGTCCCGGCCGACCGCATGAGGAGCCGTGCACGCCCCGGGGCTTTAGGGAGCGGGGCTTTTGGGCGGAGGCTTTTAGGACTGGGGCTCAGGCGCCAATGCTCAGGCGGAGCGGGCCAGCTCCAGGCGGGCTTGCGCCCATTTGACCTCCCGGTCCACTGACGCGTTCGGTTCGGGTGCCGCCGCCGCTTTCTGTGTGGCTTCAGTCTCCTCCAGGGTCACTGCGGCCACGTCAATCTGGTCCGGCCGTAAAGCTACGTCGGCGAGCATTATCACCTTGTTGTCTTTCACCTCGACGAAACCGCTGCGTACTGCAACCCTGACCTCGTCGGAACCCTCGGCTGGGCCCACCACCCTAACCACGCAAGGGTCTAGGGCGCCTATGTAAGGTGTGTGGTCCGCCAGGAAGGCGATCTCGCCGTCGACAGACTTGCAGACCACCATCTCGGCGCTACCCGAGTACAGCGTGGCGTCAGGTGTGACCAGGTCGAATTCGGTGGTAGCCACTGCCGGGTTCAGCTCTCCTTTTCCAGCTCGCGGGCTTTCGCGAGGACGCTTTCCACGCCACCCACGTTCAAGAAGGCCTGTTCGGGCACCTCGTCTAAGTCTCCGTTGACGAGAGCCTCGAAGGATTCCACCGTCTCAGAGACCGGCACGTACACCCCGGAGATACCAGTGAAGACCTCGGCCACGAAGAACGGCTGAGAAAGGAACCGTTGAATCTTACGGGCCCGCGACACGGTCACCCGGTCCTCCTCTGCGAGCTCGTCGAGTCCGAGGATGGCGATGATATCTTGGAGCTCTTTGAAGCGCTGCAGGGTCTCTTGGACCCGGCGGGCCACCTGGTAGTGCCGGTCGCCAACCACCTCAGGTGTGAGCACGGTCGACGTGGACGCGAGCGGGTCTACCGCCGGGTAGATACCCAAAGCTGCGATCTGGCGGGACAGCTCGGTCGTGGCGTCGAGGTGGGTGAAGGTGGTGAAAGGCGCCGGGTCGGTGTAGTCGTCGGCTGGCACGTACACCGCCTGCAGCGAGGTGATCGAGCGGCCTCTGGTCGAAGTGATCCGCTCTTGCAGCTCGCCCATCTCGTCCGCGAGGGTCGGCTGGTAGCCGACGGCGGACGGCATCCTTCCGAGCAGGGTCGAAACCTCCGAGCCGGCCTGGACGAAACGGAAGATGTTGTCCACGAAAAGCAGCACGTCTTGGTTCTTCACGTCGCGGAAGTACTCGGCCATGGTAAGGGCTGACAGGGCGACTCGCAGACGTACGCCAGGTGGCTCGTCCATCTGGCCGAACACCAAGGCGGTCTTGGCGATGACCCCGGACTCGGTCATCTCCAGCCACAAGTCGTTGCCTTCGCGGGTCCTCTCCCCCACCCCGGCGAACACCGATACTCCGCCGTGCTGGTCAGCGACCCGACGGATCATCTCCTGAATGAGCACCGTCTTGCCGACCCCCGCACCGCCGAACAGGCCGATCTTGCCACCCTGCACGTAGGGTTCGAGAAGGTCGATGACCTTGATCCCGGTCTCGAACATCTGTGCTTTAGGTTCGAGGGCGTCGAAGTCGGGGGCGTCCCGGTGGATCTCCCACCAGTCGTCGGGTTCTCCGATCGACTCAACGTCAAGGGCCCTGCCCGTCACGTTAAACACGTGTCCGAGCACAGCGTCTCCCACCGGCACTGTGATACCCCGGCCGGTCGACGTTACCACGGTACCCCGGCGCAGCCCGTCCGTCGGGCGGAGGCAGATGCACCTGACGCGCCCCTCGCCGATCTGCTGGGC
>JAJZAM010000017.1 GCA_021799445.1 Actinomycetes bacterium | reverse complement strand
AACCGGAAACGCCTGCATTCCACACTTGACTACATGACCCCGCAAGAGTACCATTATTCATACAAGGAGCCCGCGGAAGCGGCATAACCAAACGACAACAAAACCAGGGGAACCCCAACGAAACAACCCCACACTCTGGGGGCCATCAGGGCGCGCGTTGAGTTGTCTCGTATCCCCCTCCGACACCGAGTTGAACCCCCACTAGTCGGGCGGCGCTGTTTGGGAGTCGAAGGTCAACGGTGCTGTCGGGGCGGACGAGTTGGTGGTGGCGTAGGTCGTGCCGGGTTGCCGTCGTCGGCTTGGCCGAGGTCGTGCTCGAAGGCGTCGAGAAGGTGGAACAGTTCGTCGCTGATCCATTCCCGGTCTCGACGGCGACCGATACGGGTCGGCACCAGTACTGCGGTCTCTTGGAGCCGGTTGAGCGCAGCTCGTGCTGCGGTGGGGGTGACGTTGTATCGTGCCGCAGCCGTGTCGGCGCTCACGACCGGCTGGCCTGGAAGGCCACGGATGATTTTGCGGGCGACGGAGTCCACCCGCGGCGATCCTGCCCGCCCGAGCAGGTCGTCCAGCAGAGTGTCGATCCGTGCCCCGAGTCGGGTGGCCGCTGCAGCAGCCGCCGCGGTGGCATCGGCGAAGATGCCGATCCAGTCGTCGGTTCGACCCTCGCGGAAGTCGACCAAGCCGGTGATGTACCGGCGGGCGTTGGTGGCCAGCACGACGCTGACGGGGGGAACGAGAAACGGCGTGAGATCGCGCCGGCGGAGGATGACGTGGATGAGGCATCTTCCGGTGCGGCCGTTGCCGTTTCCGAAAGGGTGGATGGTCTCGAACTGGGCGTGAGCCACCGCGGCTTGGGCGATGGCGGGCAGATCGTCGAGGTTCACGAACGCAACGAGGTCTTCTAGGAGATCGGCGACGCGGCCCTCAGGAGGGGGAATGAAGGTGGCGTCGATGGGACTCAGCCCGCGTCCACCGATCCAGTTCTGGCCGCTGCGAATGACACCCGCATATCGCTCTTCGGAGGTTCCTTCGAGGAGCGTGCGGTGGATGTCAAGGAGATCGTCGACGCGGAAGCGCTTTTGAGCGGTACCGAGGTCGACTGCCTGCTCCATGGCGCGCACGTTGCCGAGTACGGCTTTCGCGGTCACATCGGCGGCGAGTGGTTCGTAGGCGGCGAGGGCGAGGCGCTTGTTCGATGCCCGTAGGCCTTCGATGAACGACGACCCGAGCGCCTCCGAGCGCAGGAGTGGGCCCGCCAGCGTCTCGAGGTTGTGGCCCGCTACCGCCGATTGGAGCCCTCGAACGGCGGCTGTCGCAGCCGCCACGGCTTCCGCGGCGCGGCCAGCGATCGGCCCGTCCCAATCGTGAACGGGATCCGGGACGAAAGCTTGATAGCGGAACGAGCGGCGGTCCCGGCGGGCACCGTAGCCGCTGCCTTCCCATACGCGATCGACGAATTCGGGCGTCGGCCGATTCCTTTCGCTCCTTTACCTTTACAAAAAGAAGACCAGCTATCCTTTCGTAAGAACATCGTTGCGCATCGTGGGACAGTCCGCAAGGATCTTTCGGAATCCTTTCGTATCTCTCCCCATCAAGTCGCCAGGTAGAAGACGATGGCGCGTGCCGCAGGTGGGCAAGTCGCCTCCGATCCCGATCATATGTTCGGTTATTTGGGGTGACTATGGGCCCGGGTGGAGGCGTTGTCAAGGGCAGCCGGGAGCGGCAGGCGGCCGGTTGTCAGGTTGGCTCCACAGCTCGCCGACGCTGGCATTCCGGATGACCGCCCCCCGGTAGTCGAAGCATGCCGGACAGGTCGGCTGACCTAACCGCTGGTCGTTGGCTCGGGCCACGTCGACTAGGAACCGGGCTTGGCGCTCGGCCGACAGCCCATAAGGGCGGACCTTCCCGGCCAATTGCAGGGCCTCGGCCGCGTTGCCCAGCTCCACCTCCGCTGCTACCTGGTGCAGGGCGATGTTGGTGGGGCCGAATTCGCTTCCGTAGTCGTTCCGGTCGGCGCCGAGCCGTCGGGCGAGCTCGGACGCGACCCGTAGGTGCCGGTAGGCCTCTTCGCCGTATCCTCGCCGGGTTTCGAGTACGGCGAGCAGCGGCGCGCACGAGCCGGTGAGCGACACCAGCCCGGAGCCGGCGTCACAGGGGAGCGACTTGGCCAGGCCGACGGCTTGGCGGAGGGCGAGGTTCGGGCCCAGCTCGTCGAACCTGGAGGTGTGCGCCAGCTCCCAGCAGGTTGAGATCTGGGATCGCATGCGGTCGGTGGTTGCGGCCGGAGCCACTGGCTGGGGCATGCCCAGGGCGGCCTGCGGGGCCGGATGGCCGGCGAGAGCCAGCCGGAGCACCTCGACGTAGGGTCGCTGACGTTCCGGGTCGCCGGCCTCCTCGTGGCCGTCGCGCAGCTCGAAGCGCACGACAAGACCGAAAGCGCCGAACGCATCCACCATAACGCAGCCACGCCACAACCCACAGCCATGCTGCGAGTGCTCCTTGGCCATGTCATCTCAGCGGGCGGGACCGCCGGATACCGGCCCTGGCGGACCGTGACGCCTGACTGGTCGACCTTCACTCCGCTGATGCGGCCCGCCGTGTCCTGGCGTCGGAACGTCGGCTGCCAAGACGTCGCTCTCCGGCCGTAGGTCATGTCGACGCCGACAAGCGCAGCAGCCGCAGCCGTCAGATCAATAAATGGTGAAGCCTCATTGGACAGGAACGGTCTGGTTGGGCCATTCGAGTTCGGGGTGCCGCCGAGCACAACTTCTTGTTCTTTGCAGGGCCAAGTCAGTGTCTCGTAGCTAGTGCTACGCGCCTTTGAGGCGCGGTGACTGACTTGGATCGCTCCACCAGTGGAGGGGATCCAGTCGACTTTGCAGAGCGGAAAGGTACGGATCGCTCGGTGATCCACGCTGCGACGGCCCGCACCCAAAGTTCGGGTTCCGCCGAGATTGACTCAAGCAGGTCCTCGATGGTCCACGAGTGCCGACCGCCGTTGTCGTTTGGCGTTGCTACGTCTATCACGAATCTTCGAGGAGTTGTTCGCCGGGGATGGCGAGCTGGACGTCGCCCTCGGGGTAGCGGGCGACCATCACCAGCTCGCCCCCGGTAGCTTCGATGAACTTCCGGAGCGTAGAGATGAGGAGATCGGTTCGGCGTTCCAGCCGGGACACCTCGGATTGCTGCATACCCATGGCTTCGGCAACGGCGGCTTGGGCGAGTTGGCGGGCTTTGCGAGCGTTAGTTGGTGCCGATCAAATGTCGCTGACCGCCTGCTGGTAGGCAGCTCGGGCTTATGCACTTGAAAGGATGCGAGCCCGTAGTTCCTTTCCCCTAAGGTCGGCCTTGTCGTAGTCGGCGGTGTTGACTGGATGTTCGTCTGCCTTGGTGGTGTCGACCGGCACTGCCCTGGCTCCAGATAGTGGCATCGTGGTGGTCCTTTGTGCGTCTTAGCAGTTGCGGGGTTTGACGACTTTCCATCCTCGCTGTCTGGTGAGGTCGGTGAGCCGCCGCTCGGTTTCTGCGCCGTCCGGCGGGTACCACCGACTGCCGAGTTCTGTCTTGTCTCCTCCGAGCAGTATGACGGCTCGGAGTTGGTCTCTCGGGGGGCGGGCAAACCAGTACAGCACCCTCAGTACCGGCGGGTCCTTGGCGTCTGGTGTTGGCGGTGTCGGGGGCGTCCGCCTCAGGGCTTGCAGCCCAAGGCCGGATGTGACGACGGGGTGGGACTCGGGATCTCCGAGATCCAGCCGTACATTTCGAGACTGTCGATCAGTGCTTGGACTTCTACGGCGACCGCCGGCAGGTCGCCGTCGAGTTGCTCCAACCAGGCTGCGAAGAGCGGGTGGTAGGACAACTCCACATAGACGCTCTAGCGCATATGTGCTCAAGCGCAAGTTCAGTGGTGTCTCTGGTGTCCTGGTGCCTGCCGTGACGCTCACATGGTCGGGAGATACTTGCCAGGGATGGGTGAGTCGGCTTGGGGGCGGGTTGTAAAATACGACGCCGACTGTGCGGATTATGCGACGTCTCCCGGGGGTGTCAGCGTAGGCGAGTGCGGGTGATTGGAGACGATGTGAGGATGACTGGAGGTGTGCGGCCCGTGTTGTACAAGCGGTATCGGTGGCTGGCGTTGGCGGTGTTGGCGGTGGCTGGTGTGGCGGCTGGTGTGGCCGCGTCTTCGGGGTCGGCTACCACCACGGTCCGTGTCGCTGCTGCGCCGCCCGGCGCGGCGGCGCCTGGCACTCCGGGATGCGTCAAGCCCTATCCCGGTAAGGCTCCGCCGGGTACCTGCCTGCCCCTGCCGGCGCCGTCGGTCCCTCCGGCGGTGGCTGCGGCTGGAGTTAAGTGCGGGCCGGCCCAGTTGGTATTCGCGTTCACCCACGCCGGGGTCGGAGGATACGGCCCGGACTTCGTGCAAGGCATCTGGCTTGATAACACCAGCCGGTCGGCGTGCTACCTCGCCGGTGCGCCGACGTTGACATTGCTGACCACCACAGGCAAGACATTGCCGGTGACTCCCAACCCCTATTACGCTTCACATCAGGCTCTGGCAGGACCGGGCGGTCAGGTCGTCGTCACCTACGGTTACCCTTACGACTGCACCAGCACCTCTAATAGAATGAACCTGTCGAAGGTGATCATGTCGTTTTCCGGCGGGAACATCACCGTACCGACATTTAGCTACATGGCTATTGTGTGCGGGACTCCCCACATTGAGGACTACACGGCCGTGAGTAAGAGCCAGGATTTTACGGATCCTCCGCCTGGATCAATCATCGGCCCGGCGGGCTAGCAGTGTTTGCCGAGCACTGCTCCTGCCGCCTAGTCGAGGAGGCTTATCGACGAGGCATGCAAACGGAGGCATGGCGCATCATGATCAGACGCAGGCGGAGTGCTTCGTACTCGCCGATAGCCGCGGTTGCGACGGTGCCAGCCCGGTGACGGGTCGAAGGTGCCTTGGGGTGGGGGCTCGACGGCTTCGCAGTCGTCGTCCCAGACCACCCGGGCCTTTTGCGAATCGACTTGCACGACCGCGAATCAGCGGCGTTGCGAACGGCCGTATTGTCCCAAACTCGACGGAGCGTCGCACGAATCGCTGTCAGTACCACCGTCGACGAGATCGCTGCAGGGATCGGCTCAGCCCTCGACGACGCGACCCCGACACGCGGTCCGGGAGTACGTCGCCAGAGCCGAGCATCGAGACCGTGTTGCTCGATCTGCCGAGCGGGTGAGGACTGCTCACGCTGAGGCGCTGGAGCGCCTTGGCCGCTGAACCCGGGGACTTCGAATACCTCAACGTCGAGGATCTCGTAGTGTTGGCGGCGCGCCTCCTTCGTGGCGCGCATCCGATTCGGGATCTGGGTCTGCTCGGGTCAGCCGACGCCGTTGCAGCCCCTCTGGACGCGTAGAGTGCGGTCATGGAACTCGAACGCGCTCTCCGATTCGCCGCGACTCGGCACAACGCGCTGCTCACCACCCTAATGGCGGACGGCCGGCCCCAACAGTCGGTGGTCTTCTACCTGATCGACGGGGATAGGTTCACTATCTCGGTGACGAATTCTCGTGTCAAGACCCGCAACCTTCGACGTGATCCACGGGCCGCTCTTTTCATCGCCGGCGACGACCCGTTCGTCTGGGTGAGTTTCGGCGGAACGGTCGAGCTGAGCGAAGTTGCGCGCCACCGTCACGACGAGGTGGCAGACCGTCTCGTGGAGTACTACCGCAGAGCAGTGGGAGAACACCAAGACTGGTCGGCCTACCGCGCCGCCATGGTCGACGAAGGCCGCTTGATCGCCACCTTCGTGGCCACTTCGGCGACCGGTATGCTTCGCGACTGAAGCCGGGCGACGGCAACGGCGCCTCGCGTCGCTGGCGGCCTGGTATGGCAAAGTGTGTTGAATGACGGTAAAACGACCGAAGAGAACCGAACGCCGTGGCGCCCCGACGTGGCTAGTGCTGTGCCGCGACGTCTCTGACGCGCTGCGAGTCGACGGCGAGCCGTCCCTGCGGGCGGTCATGGTCTTAGACATGGGCACCGGCCTGGTACGCGCAGTAGCGACCGCTCCGATCGTGACTGAAGCGGTTACTCAGGCGCTCGAAATGGGTCTCGCCGCACCGGTCGGTGATCTGCCACCAGGCCCGCCGGACGAAATCCTCTGCGAACCCGGACTCCAAAGTGAGGTCACCGGCGTCGTGGAGCGTCTCGTGGACGGCGGCACTGTGCCCGCAGTTCGACCGATCGAACCACCTGGCGAGGCGCAAGACATCTTCGACTCGCTCGTCGGGCATCTATCGGGCCGGCACCAGCCGGCCGACCTTCCCAGCCCGTCTGATTGGCTCTTGTTGTACGCCAGGGCGCTCGACTTCTACCGCGCTGCACCGTGGACCCGCTGGCACGACCAAAGCGTGCTAGCCCTGCAGACGAGCATCGAAGGCACTGCGAAGGACTGGGCTGTCACGGTTTTGGGGAGCTCAGGTGTCCAGCACGGCCTGGTCCTCTACCCGGGTGGCGAGATTCCAGCCGGTCTCGCCAGCAGGGAGCTTGGCCGGCCGGTGGCCATGCCGGCGGGCACGGTTGCGTTGATGCTGGACGCACCGTCCGAACTGCCATCTGACCTGCTAAACAAGGCGTTGCGCTACGGGTGGCCACCGGACGCGGACCTGGTACCTGTCCTGCTTCGCCTCGGCCGGGAAGGCGGAGGCGACCCGGCCGGGCTTGACACGCACCTGATGGCCGTCGCGCTGGCAGCGGTGACCGCTCACGACAAGCGCGGTCCGGTCGCGGTCGGTTCGCCACATAAAGCCACGACCGGCGAGGTCTTGCTAGGGAACGGCACTTTGGCGACTTTTTCGATCAAACAGATGCCATCCGCACCTAAACCCGGCACTCCACGCTTTCGTATCCACCAGGCCGGCTTCGACCTAGTCCCTCTAGGAACCCCAGTTGTGCTCGGGCACCTGTCATGGGCGTCTTTGAAATCGTTACGCGCCCAGGCGGGCATTCACCGTCCATTTCCCGCTGGGGCACCCCAGCCGGCGGGCACAGAGGTTGCGCTGCTGGCTATCCTCGCGGACCCTACCAACGGCGCACATATCGCAGCTAAAGTAGCCGCGCTCGACCCTTACGGAGTCAGCGCAGTCGCCGCCGGCAACGGGCAGGAAGTCTTCGTACTGGCGGGCGCTAACGGGGCGCAAGTACTGATGGAGGCACCCGCCGACAGTCGCGGCATGGCCGACTTCCGGCGGCGGATGAGAACAACCCGAGGACTCCACGCAGTGCTGGTGGCCGACGAAGCGACAAGCAGGGGTGAAGGCACCGTCTACGGGTTGTTCGAATGCCACCAGCCCCTGTCCAAGGGGCCTGGACAGAGCAGAAAGCCCCGAAGCGCCAAACCCTCGAAACGCCGAAAGTAGCAGTCGGAACCGCCGAAAACCGTCCAAGCCGAGTGCGGTAGCTCTTCCGTTAGCTCCCGGCTGGATGAGGTCACGCAGCCTCGCCGGGGTCTTCAGCTCAATCCCCAAAGCGGCCTCAAAGGCTGTAGAAGCTCCGGTTTGCTTCGACGGTGTGCCTGATTTCTAGCGGTAGATCGTCGAGGCTGAGCAGATAGCTGGTGAGGCGGCGCCCGCGCTGGGTTTCACCGACGTACCAGGCTGCGATCGAAGCTTCGAAGGCAACCTGCCAGCGTGTTGCGTCAGAGTGGACGAAAAGCCGGTCGTTAACTGCTTGGGTGAGCTTCCCGTCGGGTAGGGCACCGGCGAAATCGAAGGCGAGCTGGCATGCCCGCCACGCCGGACCCCACGCGTGCTCTGATCGGTATTGCTCGGCGAGGCTCACCAGCGGCTCCGCTCTCCACGGCCGCTCAGCCCAGGCTGTCCAAAACATGGCGCACGCCTCGGCGGGCGAAGCTAACGCACGGAGGCAGCTCCCAAGGCGCCACCTGGAGTAGAAGACCTCTTCGTCCCATCCTCCTAAGGTAAGGCGCTTGCGGTACCAGTCGGTAGCCTCGACGTAACGGCCGAGATCGTCGAAACTGCGGGCCAGGTAGAACGCCGTGCGCGGATCGTCAGGGCTGTCCTGCCAGTCTTGGCTGAGAAGGGATATGTCGCGTTCGAACTTGTCTGAACGGCTGCCACCATCCGCGTGGTGGTGGACCCAGGCGGCGGAACTCTTAGCGGTTCGTGCCGGGCGGTTCCCGAGCGAAAGGTATTCGTGGGTTCGGCGCTGCCATCGCCAACCCCGGCCAGAGCGGATCAGCCGGGGAAGCCAGTAGCGCAGGTTGCGATAGCGTTGCTCCAACTCGACGGCGTCGATCTCCCAGGCGATGCCGTTGACGGTGATGTCTCCATGAATCGTCTCGTCGGCGTCGAGGGTCAAAAGCCAGTCGGTGTGGGGTTCGGCGGCTTCGAGCGCGACGTTCCTTGACGGGCCGAACCCCCGCCACTCGTCGAGTATGACCTCGCCGACCACGTCGCTGAACAACTCCTCTGCCAACTGCGGGGTTCCGTCGTTGCTGCCGGTATCGACTATGGTCCAGTGGTCAATACGCCCCGCAAGGGAGGACGCTAAACGTGGGAGAGTGGCCACTTCGTTGCGGACTATCATAACCAAGCCGACTGTCTCGGCGCTTTCCGGTCGTGCCAAGTGTCAGCTCCGCCAGGTTAAGGAAGGGTAAAAGGACGGGTAATCAGCCTCTGGCTGTTCGGCAACCGTAGGGGAGGCTGAGCTACCGGCGGACCAACCGCTTCGACCGGGTGGCTCGGGCGAACCGGAAACCCGCGGCGCCCTGACTCTTCGTGCTCGGCGCGGAGCGGCGTGAGCCGCGGCGCGTTGACTTCCCGACTCCACGGTAGAGGGTGACCGGTCCGGCACCGGTCGACACGCTAGCCCTGTATCGACCTCCGACGTGAACTCGGGCCGCTCTCGGGCCGAGAGAAGTCCGCACCCCGTGCTTGGTTACTCGAACCCGGACCCCCGGGAGCAGCTTTAAGTAGATGCCCATTCCCCGCTATCATACAGACCGGATGTGCCCGTAAGCCCCTCTGGGGTTCGGGCCAAGCTGACACAGAGGGGTGTCAGACGGACGTCTTCGCGCTGGTCGTGTCCGCCGCGTTGGCTTCGGTTTCCATCAGATCCGCGATGCGGCCCTCGGAGACAGGCGTGAAGTCCCACACGTCGACGCCGACGTTGATCATCCGGCCGTTCTGGCGCCACTTGTCGTGTACGTGGCCGTGCAAAAGCCAAAGGCCTTCGTCGACAGGTCGGAACTTGTTGAAGCGGTCGGTGTCGCCGCTGTCGCCCCGGTAGGGGAGATGGCACAACGTGACGAGCCGCCCTGCGACCCGCAGCTTATGGGGGCCTTGGCGTATCTCGTCGAATCCGGCTGCGAGGTACTCCTTTTCGAATTTCGCTGCCGAAGGACCGTGGCCGTACCAGCATCGGTCATGGTTGCCCGGATAGAGGATCTTCCGGCCGGCTAGCTGGCCTACAAAGCGTAAAGTCTCGTCCCTGCGACCCATCGCCACGTCGCCTAGAACGTGGACGACGTCTGAGGGACCTACGAGCGCATTCCACTTCGAGACGAGCATCTCGTTCATCTCTTCGACACCGCTAAAAGGCCTTCGGCAGTAGCCGATGATGTTCTGATGCCCGAAATGAAAGTCGGAACTGAAGAATGTCGTCACGGTTCCACGCCGAGAGAGGGCTTCGGCGAGCCAGGCCCTGTCACCAGGCTCATTCTAACTCCCTGAGGAGGCTTTGAGCTCCTAACGCCCTGTTTGGTCACACGAGGCCGTCACCTCTGCTCGGAGTGGGCCGCACCAACGACGCTGCGAGACGACTCCAGGGGAAGGTCACGACACCGCTCTGGTAGTGTCATCAAGGTAGGTTCCTTCCAGGAGCCTCTAAAGCGTCGAGATGACGCCAAGACTGCGAGCCTAGTAATGGCCGATACATCGTCGGATCACATAGAAGTTGGCCCTGCCGCCATTCCCGAGCGCGTGTGTGGAAGGTGCCGCTGCCTGTTCAAGGGAGATCCCAACCTTTACTTCCAGACTGATTGGGCGTTGTGCCCCAACTGCGAAACCATCCTGCTGCCGGGTCGCTGAAACTGCGAGGCCGCTGAAATCTCGGGTGTGCTCGGACCGCCTTTCAGGCGGTCCCGTTGTAGGCGACCGAAACGCGAATCCCCGTGGTGGGCGCGGACGCGTTCGACGCTCCTATGAGTCCTGGTTCGGCCGGCAGGCCGGGCCCCTTCGGACTGACGGCGTCGGCCTCGTAAACGCCGTCGAGATGCCACTGGGTTCGCGAGTCGATGTAAAGCGCACCGCAGATTCGTTGCGTCTCGTAGGCGACCAGAGCCCGGTGGACGTCCCGGGCTGACGCGCGCAGCCCCGTCTCCTCGCCGAGCGCCACAGCTTGTAAGGTCCGCTGCGACCAGGTCACCCCCGGCTGCAAGGCAAGGGCGTCAACGCCAGGAGAGCCAGCCCCGGACGGGACCCTCCCCGTGGCGTTATCGACGAGCGGGCCGTCGGTCGTGAAGGCGATCGACACGCCGGGCAGGTAGGTGAACCTTCCGGCACCGCGGGCCTGCGGACCTGCGAAGGGCGCTTCGAACGTAGAGGGCTCCGCAGGGTTGCCGCCGGGCTGTCCGCGTGCTTCGCCGGTAGCGTAAGAGAAGGAGATCTCGACGGGTCCGTTGCCCTGATCGGAGGTTGGGCCTGCGGATGGCCCGAGCGGAGCGTGGGAATGAAAGAGGCGCTTCCCGTCGAGGCGGAGCCATTCTCCGATCTCGTGGACCGCGTTGAGAACGAGGTTCTCCAGGGTGTATCGCCCGGCTAGCGCGAGAAGCTCGTCGTCACCCGCCCCGCTGTTCGCCATCTCGGCGACCTTCGTGCAGGCGTCGCTGCTCTGCCAATTCCAAGAGTGCTCCTGCGAGCTGACGGTTGGCCACAGGTCGGAGTCCGGGCCGGTCATCGTCACTTCGAGCCACAGGGGCGGGCCCCAGTACTTCAAGCCGACGTCGCCGAGCCGGACGTCGATGCGGTCGAGCAGCGTCGCCCAGCGGGAAGGGTCCCATCCGTCTTCGAGACTGACAGCGGCCACTTCGGAGGGGACGCTTTGAGCCCGCTTCCCTGAAGGTATCGCAACGCCGTTGCGGGTTTGCACGAAACCCCCTGTCTGCTCCGCGAAGCGGGTCTGGTCGCTCGAGCTGAGCTAGCTCATGGTACCGGCTAGACGTCGGGTAGCCAGGAAGCTGCGATAGCTGCGACCTCGGCGTCGCGGTTCCGCAAGGAGTGGTCCGCCCCGGGAATCCAGACGTGGTCGACCGGACCGGTAATCGACACGGTGGCCGCCTCCAGCTCGGACGGGGATCCGAAAGCGTCGCGGTCGCCGCTGATGAAAAGGCAGGGCACGTCGATCTGTCCGAAGTGCTCGGTTCGCAGGCGTTCAGGTCGGCCCGGCGGGTGCAGCGGGTAGCTCACGAGGAGCAGGCCTGCGCAAGGCAGCCCCAAGGCGACGCTGAGAGAACATATCCTGCCTCCCATGGACCTCCCGCCGAGGATAAGACTCTCCGTGCCAACGTCCAGCTGATCGGCGAAGCCGCCCGCTGCGTCGCGGACGGTCTCGATCAGGACCGCCGGCCGGTCCGGCGCTCGACGGCCCGCCAGGCGGTAGGGAAAGTCGATTCGCAGCACCGGGACGCCCCTCGCTTCGAACGCGGAGTCGACAGCGCACAGGGTCGGGTGCTCCCGCCCGGAGCCGGCGCCCGGGGTCAGGAGCGCGCCGGCCGGTTTGAACGGCAGGCGTTTCGTTGTCACCGGTCGTGGAATCTACCCACGCCGGGACCGACTCCGCCAGCGGCGGAGGAGTAACGAGACCGCGAGCGGCGACGGAGTAGTTTGTCAAGGTGACGAAACCGCATGTTGACATCCCACGAGCCGATCCACCCGCCGACTTGCAGATAGAAGACCTCGTGGTCGGGGAGGGGGCCGAAGCGATCGCGGGCAGTGAGGTCTCGGTCCACTACGTGGGTGTCGCCTGGTCCACGGGAGCCCAGTTCGACGCGTCGTGGGACCGGGATGAGACCTTCGAGTTCCGACTCGGAGCGGGCCAGGTGATACAAGGGTGGGATCAAGGTGTCGTAGGTATGAGGGTAGGCGGACGGAGGAAGCTGACGATTCCAGCTCATCTTGGCTACGGCCGGCGCGGCGCCGGCGGTGTTATAAAAGGGGGAGAGACACTCGTGTTCGTAGTCGACCTCGTCGGTGCGCGCTGACATGCCGGACCAGCCGGACGTGCCCGCCTCTGCGCCCGACGACGGCGCCGGCCGCAACGGGAACGAGGAACGGCCGCTCGGAGGGTTTGCCGGCCTCGAACTACGCCCGGAGCTAACGGCCGCCCTCTCAGAGTTGGGCTACGAGGAGCCGACGCCCATACAGCTGGCGGCGATCCCGGTCCTGCTAGACGGACGAGACCTGCTCGGCCAGGCTGCTACGGGCACCGGCAAGACGGCCGCTTTCGCCCTTCCGATACTGGAGCGCCTCGGCGCGGCCAAGCGTCGCAGGGATCCGATGGCGCTCGTATTGGTGCCGACACGAGAACTGGCGATACAGGTCTCGCAGGCCGTACACCGCTACGGTAGGAGGCTCGGGGTGAGAGTCCTTCCGATCTACGGCGGCCAGCCGATCGGCCGTCAACTCCGGGATCTCGACGCCGGGGTGGACGTCGTGGTCGCCACTCCCGGCCGGGCGGTCGACCATATCAACCGCGGGACTCTGCGGCTCGGCTCGGTGGAGGTGGTCGTGCTCGACGAAGCAGACGAGATGCTTGACATGGGCTTCGCCGAGGACCTCGAAGCGGTCTTCTCCCAGACACCCGCAGAGAGCCGCCAAACGGTACTTTTTTCCGCGACGTTGCCTAACAGGATCGACGCTATAGCCCGCCGGCATCTGAGGGACCCTGCGAGGATCCGCATAGCCGACGACACCTCGCAAGGAGCCGAAGGCGAGCGGGTCCGCCACAGCGCTTACCTGGTGCAGCGGGCGCACAAAGCGGCCGCTCTCGGCAGGATCCTCGACGCCGAGTCACCAACGGCCGCCCTGGTGTTCTGCCGGACCAGGGAGATCGTCGACGATCTCACCGAGACCCTGGCGGGCAGAGGCTACCGGGCGGAGGCGCTGCACGGAGGGATGAGCCAGGAGCAACGCGACCGGGTCATGGGCCGTCTGCGTTCCTCTACGGCGGACCTGATCGTCGCTACTGACGTAGCAGCGCGCGGCCTTGACATCGAGCAGTTGACCCACGTCGTGAACTTCGACGTCCCCTCCTCGGTTGAATCCTACGTCCATCGCATGGGCCGTGTGGGCCGCGCCGGGCGTGAGGGCGTGGCCATAACTCTCGCAGAGCCCCGCGAGCACCGCATGCTGAAACTGATCGAGAAGGCGACGAAACGCCGGATCAGCATCGAGAAGGTGCCCACCGTCGCCGACCTGCGGGCCCGCCGCTTGGATATGACTCTGGCGGCTATAAGAGAAGCGATCCTAGGCGAGGACCTCGACCATTTCCGGGTGGTCGTGGAGTCACTGTCCGACGAGTTCGATCTGGTAGAGGTTGCGCTTGGTGCTGTCAAGCTGGCCCACTCTGCGACCGCCGGATCCGGCGAGGACGACCAGGACATACCGGAGGTGCGTCTGCCTTCAGGGGGCCAACCGGTTAGCGGAGGCAAGCGGGAGCTCACCAAGAGCAGGTTTGAGCGTCCCCGGAGCGCGCCGTCGGGCGCTACGACCCGCCTCTACGTCGGGGTCGGGCGCGACGCCGGCATAAGACCCCAGGACCTGGTGGGGGCGATAGCCGGGGAGACAAGCCTGAGCGGCCGGGACGTGGGGGCTATCGAGATCTCCGCAAGGTTCTCGCTTGTGGAGGTTCCCGACTCGGCTGCCGACGAGGTGATCGAAGCTCTGCGAGGTACCAAGATCCGCGGCCAGCGTGCGACCGTGAGAAGAGAACGGTTCTAGCCGCTACCGGCTGTCTGTCCGATCTGCGATCCGGCGGAGTTGCGACGCTAGATGGTGCGTTAGGGGAACGCCGACTGCGGCCATCGCCAGCGTTGTACTCAAGACGCCGTCTTGGAGCCTCAGCGTGCGTTCCACGGCCTCTACGGTTTTGGCCGTGAAGGAAAAGGCGACGTGAGAGGAAGCAACCTTGACCTCGACGGCGTCACCGCTGTGAACTACGACGCCCTCGTCTACCTCCACGACGCCGGTGGGCTGGGCGATCACCATTTCGACCTTGCCGTCGCCCAGCGAGCGGAGGTACCCGGTTTCGGCGTGTAAGGCCCGGCCGTCCCGGGCGTCCACAGTCTTTTGGTTGTAGACGAGAAACGCCTTGCCCGTGGAGCTAAAAGTCAGCGTCTCTTGGTAGTCGAAATCCTCTGTGGTCGGGTAGCTGCCGTGGCCGTGTCCTGACCATTCGCCTATCAGGGCGGCCAGAGGTCCCAAAGCGGGGTTCGGCTCGGATGCGCTCACCCCCGTGACCCTAGTGTCTCAGGCGCCGTTAGCGGGGAGGGCTGGCGGGCCGAAGCGCCCAGGGCGTCACCCGCCGGGCTGGCACCGGACGGCCGGGGAGGTTTGCTGGCGCCTTGGCGGCGGAGGTAGAAGCTGATGGCGGAGGCTAGATAGACGACGTAGACGACGAGTTGCAGCACCGTCGGGCGGTCGGCGTAACCGAAGAACGTGTGGAAAATGTCGCCGAGCGTGCTGCTTTCGGCAAGAGCGCCGGACGTGTTCCAAAGTGGGTGTGTGAGAAAAGGCAACCAGCCGAGCTGCTGGAGGTTCTCCACAGCGTCCACGAGGATGCCTGCGGCGAACACCATGAGCAGGGCGCCGATCACCGTGAAGAAAAGCCCGAGGTTTAGTTTGCGTCCCATCCGGTAGACACTCCACGACACCGCCATGGACGCCGCCAGGCCGGCTATCCCGCCAGCTATAACCCCGCGTCCCGACGAGGCGAACACGATCGCCAACGTGAAGACCATCGTCTCTAGGCCCTCCCTTCCGACCGCTTGGAAGCTGAGCAGTCCGAGACCCCACCTGGCCCTGCCGTCTAGAGCCGCTTCAGTCTTCGCTCGGAGGGTCTTGGCGAGGGTCCGTGAATGAGTTCTCATCCAAAACGTCATGTAGGTGAGCACGACAGCTGCTAGGAGGAAGGTGAAAGTCTCGAAGATCGTCTGGGTTCTCGAACCGGCGTAGGTCTTTAAAGTTGCGTACGCGGCTATGCCACCGCCTAGGACCAGGACCATCGCAGCGGCGACCCCGGCGAACACATCTCGGAAGTGGCGGCGCTGCCCTATCTGCGCAAGGTAGGACAGGAGGATGGCCACGATCATGCCCCCCTCGATACCCTCCCTGAGAAAAATGACGAACGTGGCGAGCACAGATTTAGGTTATCCTAACTCTGTTCTATAGGCAAGGCTGATATTTCGCAGCGGGCGGGGTTAGCCATGAGGGGGTAGCATCCAGATCGCAAGTCGACTAGAGCCACGCCTTTACAGGCCGGCAGGGTGGGAGGTTTTGAGGCACATGCGTACCCGTGTCAGTGAAATGCTAGGTGTAGAGTTCCCGATCCTGGCTTTCAGCCACTGCCGCGACGTCGTCGCTGCTGTTACCAACGCTGGAGGGTTCGGGGTTCTCGGCGCGGTGGCCCACACCCCGAGGAGCCTCGAAACGGATCTGGCCTGGATCGACGACCAGGTCAAAGGCAAGCCGTACGGAGTCGACCTGCTTCTTCCGTCGAAGTACGACCCTAGCGCACCCGCACAAGCTCTTGACAGAGATACTGTCCGGGCGCTGCTACCCGCCGAGGCGCAGCGTTTCGTCGACGATATCCTCGCCCGCTACGAAGTGCCGCCGCTCGCCGCAGGGGCAGACGAAGCGGTAGGGCGCATGAACGTAACCCCTGAAGGCGTCACCAGCCTCCTCGACGTGGCTTTCTCCCATCCGATCCGGCTGTTCGCAAGCGCTCTCGGTGCTCCCGGCCAGGAAATAATCGACCGGGCACACTCTCACGGAGCGGTCGTGGCCGCCCTGGCTGGCAAGGCTGAGCACGCCCTGCGCCACAACGCCCAAGGCGTCGACCTGATCGTGGCGCAGGGCACCGAAGCCGGCGGCCACACGGGGACGATCTCGACCATGGTGCTAGTTCCCGAAGTGGTCGACGCCGTCGCGCCCACCCCGGTCCTCGCAGCCGGTGGCATAGCGAGCGGGCGGCAGATGGCGGCTGCGATGGCACTTGGAGCCGAGGGAGTTTGGTGTGGTTCGGTGTGGTTGACCACCGCCGAGGCCGAGACGGACCCGTCCGTGAAGAAGAAGTTTCTCGCCGCGTCCTCGAGCGACACGGTCCGGTCCCGCTCGATCACCGGCAAGCCGGCCCGGATGCTCAAAACCGCTTGGACAGACGAATGGGAAAGCCAAGGGGCGCCTTCCGCACTGCCAATGCCGCTGCAGACCCTTCTGGTCACCCCCGCCCAGCAGCGTATTAACCGCCATGCTAGCGCTGAAGGAAGCGGAGCCCACAAGCTAGCCACCTACTTCGTGGGACAGGTGGTCGGGTCGATGAACATGGTGAAGCCCGCCCGCCAAGTGGTATTAGAGATGGTCGAGGAGTACACCGACGTGATCGCCCGCTTCGCCAGCCAAGTCGACGCCTAGACAGGCGGCGCCTAGACAGGCGGCGCTACTTCGGCCGGAAGGCTAGCCCCCGACACTGGGCCACGGTCCAACGGGCGTCGGAACGCCACGCGAGCCGGCAAAACGGAAATACCCCAGGGGGTATAAGCGTTGAGCTTTGTGTGGAGCTTGAGAGCTCCGTGAACCCTAAAAGGACAGGAGCCAGATGAACACGTTCGAGACTACCGTTGAGCGCCCCTTGGAGCAGGTGGAACCCGATGTCAGAGCCGCACTGGCGGCGGAAGGCTTCGGGGTGCTCACCGAGATAGACGTCGCCGCCACCCTAAAAGCGAAGCTCGGCGTCGAGAGGTCCCCCCTTAGAATCCTTGGGGCTTGCAACCCGACCCTGGTAAACGAGGCTCTAAAGGTAGACCCCTCGGTAAGCCTCCTCCTGCCATGTAACGTCGTGTTGGAGGCGACGCCGACGGGCACGAGAGTGTCAGTGGTCGACCCGGCTGAGCTTTTGAGCGGGCCAGAACTGGCCGAGCTAGCAGCGGACGCGACAACAAGGCTGCAGAAGGTCATCAGCGGGATCTCCTGAGCAAGGTCGTATACAAAAACGCGGAGTAGCCCTTGCTTTTTGGGCCTGCTGTCCCTAGTGTGTATACACGATGGCAGCGGGGGTAGTTGCGCTCGAAGGCAGTGGCAGCGTTGCCAAAAGCGCGGCGGAGCGTGCTTATGACTCGGCGAGAGCGGCTATAGCTTCAGGGCGTTACCCGGGCGGTACGGCCCTGCGCGAAGAAGAGCTTGCCGAGGCGGCCGGCGTCAGCCGCACCCCGGTGCGCGAAGCCTTGCGCAGGCTCGCCGCCGAAGGGCTAGTGGAGCTCACCTCTCGAAGGGGCGCGCGGGTCGCCATGTGGAGCGCTGACGACGTGGAGGAGATCTTCGCTTTGCGCGCGGACCTGGAGGGTAACGCCGCCCGTCTCGCGGCCAAGCGTGCCAGCGAAGCTGAGTGTGCCCTCCTGCGACGTCTGTGCGACGATATGGAAACCGCGATTGAGGCACGTCCAGGGGACTGGCTGAACCGTGTCAACCAGGCGAACACCAGCTTTCACCGCGGCGTGCTGGAAGCCAGCGCCAACGTGAGGCTTGCGTCGATGGTCGGCTCTGTGACCGAACGCAGCCTGGTGGAGATGACCTTCCACCTCTACGACACGGCTGAGCTTTATCGCAGCGTCCGACACCACCGTGAGATCACGGACTCGATAGCGGCCCGGGACCCTGACTGGGCGGAGGCGGCGATGAGAGTGCACATCTACGCAGGCCGTGACGCGGCGCGCAAGGCTGTGAGATGAGCAAAGCCGAGCCGTCCCGTGCTTCCGGCGTGCGCTCAGCACCCGAGACGACCGGCGGTCCCCTCGGCGGTGTCCGAGTCGTCGAGTGCGGCACGTTGATAGCAGGGCCGTTCTGCGGTCAGCTGCTCGGGGATTTCGGCGCAGAAGTCGTCAAGGTCGAAGATCCTGGTGTCGGAGACCCGATGCGCCAGTGGGGTCAGGTCAAGCCAGGCAGACTGTCGCTTCACTGGCCGATAATCGCCCGTAACAAGAAGTCGGTCACAGCCGACCTGCGTCGAAGCGAAGGGCAGATCCTGCTGCGACGGCTCGTGGAGAAGGCGGACGTCTTGGTGGAGAACTTCCGCCCCGGCACACTGGAGAAGTGGGGTTTGGGGCCAGACGAGCTGTTGTCGGTGAACCCCCGGCTGGTTATCACCAGGGTCAGCGGGTACGGCCAGAGCGGGCCGTACTCGCCTCGGGCAGGTTTCGGTTCTATCGGGGAGGCGATGGGAGGCCTGCGCTACCTTTCGGGTGAGCCGGACAGGCCGCCCTCTCGGGTGGGAATCTCCCTCGGGGATTCGCTCGCTGCGACTTTCGCCGCGCTGGGAACCGTCCTAGCCCTTCGAGCGAGGGACACGACAGGCGCCGGGCAGGTGGTGGACTCGGCCATCTACGAGGCGGTCCTAGCATTGATGGAGGCCCTCCTACCGGAATGGGAGCTTGCCTCCTACCAGCGTCAGCGGACCGGCTCGGTGCTGCCAGGTGCCGCCCCCTCGAACGTCTACCCGACGGCGGACGGTGACGAGGTGCTCATAGCCGCCAACCGTGACACCGTCTTTGTGCGTCTCGCAGAGGTGATGGGAGACCCAGGTCTGGCTGCAGACGAGCGTTTCGCGACCAACGACGCGCGCGGCGCCAATCGAGAAGTGCTCGACTCGATCGTGTCGGCGTGGTCCGCAACGATACCCGCAGGCGAAGTGCTACAACTCCTTCACGCTGCCGGAGTCCCCGCCGGTAGGGTCTACCAAGCCAAGGACATGTTCGCTGATCCTCACTTCGCGGCACGAGAAGCCATCGTGCGCCTGGTGCACCCGATCCTAGGCGAGTTCCCCGTACAGAATGTGGCACCGAAACTGTCGGCAACGCCTGGTTCTGTGCGCTCGCTCGGCCCCGATCTCGGGGCCGACAACGACACGGTCTATCAGGAATGGCTCGGAATGAGCGACGAGGAGATAGCCTCGCTGCGAGCAGATGGGGTGATCTAACAGAGCTGTCATGCAAGGGGTGAGCCCCAGGAACGGTGGAGCACACCAAACGTTAGCTTTAAAGCGACATCAAAGGAGATAGCCAAGTGGCTTACAGGTTGGGGGTGGACGTCGGTGGGACTTTTACTGATGTGCTGCTCATAGAGGATCAGACAGGTGAGACGTTCCGGGTGAAGACCCCGTCGACTCCCCAGGACCAGTCGGTAGGGGTTCTGGAGGGCATACGGAAGGTGTGTGCTCTGGGTGGTGTCTCCCCGTCGTCGGTCGACCACATTCTTCACGGCACGACGGTTGCTACCAACGCGATCTTGGAAGGCAAAGGAGCGAAGGTCGGTCTGGTCACCACGGACGGCTTCCGCCAGGTTCTCCAAGTGGCCCGCTCTTTCGTTCCCGGGGGCTTGGCGGGCTGGATAACCTGGCCTAAGCCGACACCGCTCGCACACCTCGAAGACACCGTCGAGATCCCCGAGCGGGTCGACACCCGCGGCAACGTGCTGCGCCCGCTCGACGAGGAGGCGACCAGGAGTGCGCTGGAACACCTCGCCAGCCGTCAGGTGGAGGCGATAACGGTGGCTTTGGTTAACTCGTTCGCTAATCCTGCTCACGAGCGGCGCGTCGGGGAGATCATCTCCGAGATCCTGCCCGACGTGCCGGTGTCTTTGAGCTGCGACATCCTGCCCGAGATCAGGGAGTACGAAAGGACGATCACTACGGTTGCGAACAGCTATGTGAGCCCGGTGGTTGGTCGCTACCTTCGCTCCCTCGAAGACCAACTCCTACACGGCGGTATCGGAGCGAAGCTGCGGGTGCTTAGAAGCGACGGCGGCCTCGCCGGCGTCGCGACGGCCAGCTCCGCGCCTGTGAGCCTTTTGATGTCAGGTCCAGCTGGTGGCGTGGCGGGCGCGGTTTGGGCGGCGGCGCAGGCGGGCTACACCAACCTACTGACGTTCGACATGGGGGGTACGTCGACGGACGTCGCTTTGGTGCAGGCAGGCAAACCTCGTATCGGCCGGGAGACGACGGTAGGGGACCTGACCGTTCGAGCCAGTTCCGTCGACGTGCGAACGGTTGGAGCGGGAGGCGGCTCGATAGCGCACGTTCCCCAGCTCACCAAGGCTCTTCGTGTCGGCCCGCAGTCCGCCGGAGCGGAGCCGGGCCCCGCCTGCTACGGAAAAGGGGGTGTCGAGCCGACGGTAACGGACGCGAACGTGGTGCTCGGCTACCTTCCACCGGCGCTCATAGGCGGCGAGATGACACTCGACGTGGCGGCAGCCGAAGCTGCTGTTGCTGGGATCGCGGAGGCTATGGGGTTCGGCGACGCGAAGACGGCCGCCGCGGGCATCGTCGACATCGTCAACGAGAACATGTTCGGGGCTCTGCGCTTGGTGTCGGTCCAGCAGGGATACGACCCTAGGGACTTCGCCTTGGTGGCTTTCGGCGGCGCCGGCCCGCTTCACGCGAACGCGCTCGGCAAGCTCATGGGGTCTTGGCCGGTGATCGTCCCGCCGTCGCCGGGGGTGCTGTGCGCCTACGGGGACGCAACCACCAGCCTGCGCAACGAGTCCGCCCGCACGTTCATACGCCGGTTCAACGAGACCAGCGACAGCGAAGTCACGGCACTCCTCGCAGCGCTCGCCTCCGAAGCGCAGTCCGCGCTAGACGCCGAAGGCGTCGAGCGTTCGGCTCAGACTGTATCATGGCAGATCGACGTGCGCTACATGGGTCAGGGTTTCGAAGTCCCAGTCGACGTCGATGCCTCCCAGGTGGGGGACGGGCTTTTAGCCTCGGTAGGGAGCCGGTTCGACGCGGAGCACGAGCGGTTGTTTATGTTCGCTTTGGACTCCGAGCACGAGGTCGTTAACTTGCGGGCTGTGGCGCAGGCCCGAGCCGCGCACGTCAAAGCCCCCACGCTCAGCGTAGGGGGACCTGACCCCGCCGGAGCTCGAACCGCCAATATCAAGGTGTGGGTGCAGGGCCGCGAGGAAGAGGCGGGACTCTACGACAGGTCTCTTCTAAAAGCCGGCAACATAGTGGCAGGCCCAGCTGTAATCGTGGAGATGGACTCGACGACGCTGGTCCTGCCCGGCCACGCAGCGACGGTTGACCCTATAGGCAACCTGCTGATACGGCCCGTCGAGGCCGAACCATCCACCGTCGGTGATTATCTACCAACAGGAACCGAAGCTCACCAAGGAGACCGCTGAGCATGGCAACGATCCTCACTTCGCAGCCACCGGCCAAAGCCAGTTCGGTGGACCCGGTCACCGTCGATATCATAGAAAACGCGCTCCGCAACGCAAGAGCCGAGATGGACGCGGTGCTGTTCCGCACCGCCATGTCGCCGGGCATTCGCGAGCAGCACGACGAGTTCCCCCTCATCGCGAACCCTGAAGGGCTCATGGTAGTAGGCCAGTTCGGCCTTTCGATACCCGCCTTTTTAGACGGCTTCGACGGGACCGTCGAAGAGGGCGACATCTTGTTCACCTCCGACCCTTACGCGTGTGGGGGCGCGATAAGCCACGCGAACGACTGGCTCATACTGCTGCCGATCTACGTAGACGGTGCGGTCGTAGGATGGGCAGCGCAGTTCGGGCACATGACCGACGTCGGCGGGAAAGTACCGGGTTCGCTGCCAACTGACGCGACGAGCATCTTCGAGGAGGGCGTCCTCGTGCCGCCCGTCAAGCTGTACCGCAAGGGGGAGCTCAACTCGGAAGTCTTGAAGTTGATCTTAAACCAGGTTCGGATGAAGGACTGGAACCGCTCGGACCTGAACGCTCTTGTCGCCGCGTGCCGTAACGCCGGCCGGCGGATACAGGAGCTTTGCGCACGCTTCGGTACTGACATGTACCTCGCCACGCTCGACATGCTCCTTCAGCGCAACTACGACGCCATGAAAACGCTGATCGAGACGACCATCCCCGCCGACGAAGTCCTCGACTTCACCGACTACGTCTGCGACGACGGTATGGGATACGGGCCGTACAAGATTCACTGCTCCATGTGGCGCGAGGACGGCAAACTGATATTGGACTTCGCCGGCACCGACCCCCAGTCGGCCGGCTCCATCAACTACTACCTGAACGAGAGCCTGTACAAGATGTTCTTCGGGACGTACATGATCTCGGTGTTCGACCCGCAGATCCTCTGGAACGACGGTTTTTATCCGCTGGTCGACGTGCGCATCCCCGAAGGATGCCTTCTAAAGCCCCGCTACCCGGCGGCGCTTTCATGTCGGACTCACGGCCTGGGGCGAATCTTCGACATGCTGACCGGTCTGCTCGGCCAGCGCCAACCCGAATTCCTGTGCGCGGCGGGGTTCTCGTCGTCGCCGCATCTGATGTACTCGGGTTACTACAGCCAGGGTGAGCGGGCGGGGGAGTGGTTCCAGCTGTACCAGATCGGCTTCGGTGGGATCCCCGGCCGGCCGTTCGGGGACGGTCCGGACGGTTACTCGCTGTGGCCTAGCTTCACCAACGTCCCTAACGAGTTCCTCGAATCGTACTTTCCTCTCGTAATCGAACGCTACGAGACCGTCGCCGACTCCGGCGGGCCGGGCTTTTACAGGGGAGGAAACGGGATCGACGTCGCCTACCGCTTCTTGGAGGCGGGACAGGTGTCCATCCACGACGACCGCTGGTTTACATACCCGTGGGGTGTCAACGGCGGCCTGCCGGGAGGGCGGAGCCGGAAATGGATCGAACGCGCGGACGGCACCAAAGAGACGCTCCCCTCCAAGTGCGACCGGGTGCATGTCTCCAGGGGTGACCTTTTGCACTACGTAACCTGGGGTGGTGGCGGCTGGGGTGACCCCTACGACAGGGACCCGAGCCTCGTCGCAAAAGAGGTGGAGCAAGGTCTCGTCAGCGCGCAAGGCGCCCTGCGCTACGGGGTGGTGCTCGACTCGCACGGTGGCGTCGACACCGAAGCGAGCGTCGCGCTACGCGAGAGACTCCGTGGTGAGAGGGGACCGGTCAAGCTGTTCGACAGGGGCTTCGACACGATAGAAGAGCTCCGTGAGCGCTGCCTGGCGGAGACCGGGCTTGCCGCCCCGCAACCCCCGCCGACCCCGGCGGCAGCCGCCCGGTGAGCGGGCAGGCCAGCACCCGGCAGGCCAGCGGCGGGCTGGCCGGGGACTACGCCGCCGCCGGGTTCGCAGCTCGCATCGGGTGGGGGTCCTCCCCGGCGCTCGTCGTCGTCGACGCGGCCGTCGCCTACAGCGACCCGTCCTCGCCTTTGTACCTCGCCGGCGCGGACGCCGCCCTGGATGCCATGGCAGACCTCGTCGCCGCAGCACGAGGGGGCGGGCGGCCGGTGGTGTTCACCACGGTGCGCCTGGAGGCCGGCGGGTGGGAAGCCAGGCATTTCGTGGCGAAAGTCCCGGCGCTCAAAGTATTCGACCCTACCAACCCGCTTTGCGGGTGGCCGGAGCGGATCGCCCCCACCCCCTCCGACAGGGTCGTCGTGAAGCACTTCGCGAGCGCCTTCTTCGGGACCGACCTGGCGTCCGGTCTGACAGCCTGCGGCGTCGACACGGTGGTCGTAGCAGGATTCTCCACCAGCGGATGCGTGAGAGCTACCGCCGTCGACGCTCTCCAGCACGGCTTTCGACCAATGGTCGTCGAGCAGGCCGTCGCCGACCGGGACCCCGGCCCCCACCGGGCGAACCTTTTCGACCTCGACGCCAAGTACGCCGACGTGGTCGACCTCGCCGAAGCGGTCAAGCACCTCGGGACCGGCCTAGGAGGATTCTGATCGGCGAATGCCCAATCTGATCGTCGAATGCCCAGTCAAAGGAGGCACGCGGACATGCCCGTGAACATCGTAGAGGTCGCACCCCGCGACGGCCTGCAGAACGACCCGGCCGACTTGCCGGCGTCGGTGAAGGCGGAGCTGGTGCGACGCTGCGTCGCGGCGGGCGCCCAGCGCCTGGAAGTGGCGAGCTTCGTCAGCCCGAAGGCAGTGCCAAAGATGGCCGACGCCGAGGAGGTGCTAGACGATCTTCGCAGCGGCGACCCGCTCGCAGCGTCGCTGATCGGGCTGGTGGTCAACGAGCGGGGTGTGAGCCGTGCGCTTCGCGCCGGCGTGGACGAACTGAACGCGGTAGTGGTGGTAACGGACACTTTCAGCAGGGCGAACCAGTCGACCACCACGGCCGAGAGCATCGCGGCGCTGGGTGACCTGATCGGCGCCGCCCGCAGCGCAGGCGTTCCTATAAGCGTCACGTTGTCAGCGGCGTTCGGATGCCCTTTCGAGGGTGAAGTCCCCCTCGGCCGGCTCCTCGACGTCGCCGGGCAGGTGGCGGCGGCCGGCCCCGATGAGATAGCCGTCGCTGACACTATCGGCGCGGCTGTGCCAGTAGATGTAAAGGAGCGGATCGGCGCTCTCAGGAGCGTCACCGGGAACACAGCCTTACGAGCCCATTTCCACGACACGCGCAACACCGGCGTCGCGAACGCGTTCGCCGCCTACGAGGCGGGGGTCGACACTCTCGACGCGAGCCTCGGCGGGGCCGGCGGCTGCCCGTTCGCTCCCGGGGCGACAGGTAACGTCGCCACCGAGGATCTCGTCTACCTCTTCGAGCGCAGCGGCGTCGCAACGTCCATGTCACTCGCCGAGGTGATCAGCAACTCCCGGTGGCTCGCCGGCGAGCTCGGTCATCCGCTGCCGGCGATGCTCAGCCGTGCCGGGCCGTTCCCCAAGGCTGCGGCTTAGCCGGCTGGCGCCTCAGAGGTCCGAGCCTCCAGACACGCCGGCCGGCCCCCCGACGTCGGGGCCGAGGTGCACGACCCGGCTGTCGGTGACGGCGAAGCGCGGGTCGTGAGTTGCGACTACCACCGCCACGCCGGGACTGACCAGCCCAGCGAGGAGCGACACAGTGTCAGCCGCGGAGGCAGCGTCGAGGTGCGCGGTCGGTTCGTCTGCTAGAACCAGGCGAGGTCGTGCGCCGACCGCTCGCGCTATAGCCACCCGCTGGCGTTGGCCTCCCGACATTCTCCCCGGGCGCCGTCGGGCGTGGCCGGCCATGCCGAGAGCGTCGAGGGCTTCGAACGCCCGCAGCCGAGCCGCGCCCGGCTTCCAGCCGGCCAGGCGCAGGGGAAGAGCGACGTTCTCCCACGCGGACAGCGAAGGTATCAGGTGAAAAGACTGGAACACTATGCCGACGCTCCTGCGGTATTCGAGCAGTTCGCTCCCCCGTAAACCGGCCATGTCGTGCCCCCACGCCGTGAGCGTCCCCGCTTGCGGTCGCAAAAGACCCGCGAACGCCGACAGGAGAGTGGTCTTACCCGATCCGCTCGCCCCGAAAAGGAGCGTGACGTGTCCCACCGGCACGTCGAGGTCGAAGCCCGACAGGACCGGCTGCAGCTCCGAGCGGTAGCCGACGCTGAGCCCCCGGGCGCGAATGCCCGCCTCGCCCGGGTGAGTCACCTGCCCGCCCCGAAAGCTTCCGCTGGGTCAACCCTCGCTGCATGGCGTACCACGAGCAGGCCGGCCAGGACACCTAGTGCCAAGGCCAGCGCCGGCATCGCCGAGTAGTCGGCGGCGGGGACTTCGACGGGCATCGGGAACACCGGCCCCAGAGCGACGGCCAGGACGGCTGCCACGACGGACGCCGCAGCGGTGACCACTACTGAGGAAAGCACCAGCTGTCCCGCAAGAGCCCACGTCGAGCCGCCGAGAGCTTTGATTACGCTCATCTCGACGGCCCGTTCGACCGCCGAGATGTAGGCGATCATCGAAATCACACCTAATGCTGACACCAACAGGAGAGCTCCGATCGCCGCGACCGTCGCCGTGGCTTTGCCGACAGGCCGGTTGATGTCTTGGCGTATCTGGCTCATGTCGAGCAGGGCCGTACCCGGCAGCGTCCTCGCGGGGTCACCTTGGACGACGACCGCCGAAGCCAGGTCCCGACCGTCGAACACCGCCCGCTGCAGCTCGCCGAGGTTCATCAGCATGACTGACTGCCCGGCGAAATAGGTCACCCCCGAAACGACCCCTGACACAGTAAGGCGAACTCCGCCGAGCGTGACGGTAGCGCCGGGGGACAGGCCCGTAGTGGAGTCCACGAGCACCTGTGTCGGCGCGGACGGCAGCGTCCCCGAAGCCGGCTCTGGCCTAGTTATACCGTCCGGTGTGTAACCCACCACGTTGGCGTCTAATACCCTGCCGTCGGAACTGCTGATCGTGTCGTGCAAAGTTAGTATCGGCTCTGCGGCTCGCACCCCCGCCAGGCGCGCCACTCTCCTAGCCGTGACGGCCGGGAAGGTGGCCGGCCCGTCGAACGGGCCGCTCGAACCGGCGGGCACGACGTAGAAGTCCCCTCCGATAGTCGCGAGCGTCTTGTCGGATCCGGCGTTCCACGCTGCGTTGACGCCGGCGAGGGTGAGGCTTATGCCGAGAAGGACCCCTACGGCCGCGACGGCGATCAGCGTGCGCTTCCAGTGGTACTGGAGCTCCCTTAGGGCGAGGCGGATCAAGGCCGCTGGTTACCAGTCGGGGCGGGAAGGAACTGTTGCGCCCAGTGACGGTACAGGCCGACCGGCCCATCGCCAGGGGCGAGGGCTGGGCGCAGCAGGTGGCGTTTGGAGCGCCAAACCTTTCGGTCCTGGTCGACGTCAGCGGCCAAACCTGCAAGGGTGAACTCTCTGAGCAGCGGGGCGACCAGCGCGGCTGGAATGCGTCGCAGTGCCGGCGGGGCGTCACCGGCCCAGCTCTCGTTGGCTGCTACGCCCAGGCGGAGGGTTACTCGACCCGGGCCGGTCGAGGTCGGCAGGACCCAAAGGCGCAGCCGGGCGCCTAGCGTTTCGACGTGCAGCTCGACCCTGGAGAAACCGAGTCCGTGCACTGACACTTCGATGGACGCGCGCAGATCGGGCGCCGGGGGCCAAGCGAGCCGCCTAGGGCGCTCGAAGGAATAGCTCGCCGTGAGCAGCGGTCCCTCGCAGGAAGCTCGCGAGGTTTCGCGCAGCTCTTCGTAGCCGTGCAGGACTCGCAGGTGACCGAGATCGACGCTGTTCTCTGTGATCTCCAAGGGGTGCCCGGCGAAGCTCGACGTCCTCCACCTAGGCCGAGTCCACCCGTCGGTGGCGGCGGCGGGGATCGTCCACCCCGGCGTGTCGTTCTGCGGGTGTCGCCACGCGAGGACGACACCGTCTAACTCCGCTGCCGGCCACATCTGAAGGCAAGCCCTGGACGGGACCCGACCGCCGTAACCAGTAGAGACGCACTGCCCGTCGGAGTCGAAAGCGAACCCGTGAAACCCGCATCTCAACTGTCCGTCACGAGTCGAGCCGACCTTGCCGAGGTGAGCGCCTAAATGCGGGCAGAAAGCGCCGGCCACCTTCGCCTGTCCGCGCTCCGAGCGCCAGACGACCAGTTCGCGCCCCCCGACGTTCGCGGGGAGCACTCCGTGACGGTTCAAGTGACCGCTGGCGGCTACTGCGAACCACCCGGCTGGTTCGGGCAGCTGACGGCTCGTCAAAGCTTCGACCAACTCCTACCACCCTTTTGAGCTGTGACTTTTAGAGGTGAGCATATGCGAGCCCGACGCCTCAGCGCGTAGTGCCGCTCGGCGCAGCCTTCTTACCGCTCGGCGCAATGTGACTTTCGGCGCTAGCGCCCCGGGCGGATCTGATTACGATTGGGTAGCGCCGAGAGCGCCGCCGTGACGTTTCCCGGCGCCTTTGCTCGGCTCGGAGCGTGAACTCTGAGACGTCGAGATCTCACTACAACGTCGGAGGTGCACCTGTGGCATTGTCGGAAAGCACGTCGCCCGTAGCGGTCGGAGCTAGATACGAGGAGGTGCACCGCAGAAGCATCGCCGACCCGGAGGGTTTCTGGCGTGAAGCTGCTTCAGCGGTGTCGTGGGAGCAGCCCCCCGGGGAGCGCATCTTGGACTCGAGCCGCCCGCCTTTTTACCGGTGGTTCCCCGACGCGACGCTCAACACCTGCTTCAACGCTTTGGACCGCCACGTCGAAGCCGGCCGGGGCGACCAGGCGGCGCTGATCTACGACAGCCCGGTTACGGCCACGAAACGTACGTACACCTACCAGGAGCTGCGCGACGAGGTCGCACGCCTGGCCGGGGTCCTCGCCGGTCTCGGGGTGACGGCCGGCGATCGCGTCGTGATCTACATGCCTATGGTCCCCGAGGCGGTTATGTCCATGCTCGCCTGCGCGCGCTTGGGCGCTGTCCACTCGGTGGTGTTCGGCGGTTTCGCTCCTCACGAGCTTGCGGTGAGAGTCGACCACGCCCGCCCGAAGGTCGTGATCTCGGCGTCGTGCGGGATCGAGGGCTCCCGGGTCGTCGAGTACAAGCCGCTCCTCGACCTGGCTCTAGCCGAGGCGGCGCACCCGCCGTCGGCGTGCCTGATCCTGCAGCGCCCCCAAGCTGTCGCGGCGATGACCGAGGGACGCGACCTGGACTGGGTTCAAGCGATGGCAGCTGCGTCGCCGGTGCCGTGCACCACCGTCGCTGCGACAGACCCGCTCTATATCCTCTACACGTCCGGGACGACCGGAGTCCCCAAAGGTGTCGTCCGTGACAACGGCGGCCACGCCGTGGCGCTCACCTGGAGCATCCCCAACGTCTACGGTGTCAAAGCCGGGGAGGTGTTCTGGGCGGCGAGCGACGTCGGGTGGGTCGTCGGTCACTCCTACATCGTCTACGCGCCGCTCCTGGCCGGGGCGACGACCGTCCTCTACGAGGGAAAGCCGGTCGGAACCCCAGACCCGGGGGCTTTTTGGCGGGTGGCGTCCGAGCACAAAGTCAGCGTGCTTTTCACCGCGCCGACCGCTATCAGGGCCATCAAGAAGGAGGATCCGTCAGGCGAGCACCTCCGCCGCTACGACCTGAGCCGCCTGCGCTACCTGTTCCTCGCCGGGGAGCGCCTAGACCCCGACACCTACCACTGGGCGTCGGACCTGCTCAACATACCGGTGGTGGATCACTGGTGGCAGACGGAGAGCGGCTGGCCGATCGTCTCCAACTGCATGGGCATCGAAGCGTTGCCGATCAAAGCCGGCTCGCCTACCAAGGCGGTCCCCGGCTACGACGTCCGGATCCTCGACGAGGACGGCCACGACAGCCCCGCCGGTCGGGAAGGCGCCGTCGCGATCCGCCTGCCGATGCCCCCCGGGACGCTACCCACGCTTTACCTAGACGACGACCGTTACGTGCGCTCCTACCTTTCGCGCTACCCGGGTTTCTACCTGACAGGTGACGGCGGGCACTTAGACGAAGACGGCTACCTGTTTATCATGGGACGCATCGACGACGTCATCAACGTCGCCGGGCACCGCCTTTCCACCGGGTCCATGGAGGAGGTCCTCTCCACGCACCCCGACGTGGCGGAGTGCGCGGTGATCGGCGTCGCCGACCAGCTCAAAGGCCAGGTGCCGGTCGGTTTCGTCGTCCTAAAAGCCGGAGTCGACCGCAAAGCCCAAGACGTGGAGGCGGAACTGGTCGCGATGGTCCGCGACCGGATCGGCCCAGTAGCGGCGTTCAAGCGGGCGCTGGTCGTCGCCCGCCTGCCCAAGACCCGCTCAGGCAAGATCCTCCGCGCGACGATGCGTCAGATCGCAGACGGCCAAGAGCCGAACGTCCCCTCGACCATCGACGACCCGGCGATACTTGACGAAATAGCCCAAGCATTGGAAGTGTGAGTATGGGTTAACCGGTCTCCGCTCGCAGCCCCGCAGGGCTGCGAGCGGATCGTCTGGCCCCCACGTGCCCACCACGACGGCACTGCCCGGGGCCGGCGGATCAGCCTCCGATGCCCACTACCGGTGCGTTTAGGTGTTGTCCGCCCATGCTGCCGTAG